>JAYVZL010000114.1:0-5833 GCA_043783505.1 Elusimicrobiota bacterium | reverse complement strand
AAAACGGATCAAGACACGGCCATAACGGCAACAGCAAAGACCACCTTAAATCAGGTCCATAGTGGTCCGAAGAACCCGGAGCACCTTAGAGAAACAGTCTTAACGGCCTGATCCATCGAATCCATCCCCTGAATGACTCCTAAAGACTGCTCCGAATTCCGGGCTTTATCTTCATCTCCAGGGCTGTAAAAGTAAGAGATATGAGCGCCGGCGGCTTGCGTTGTCAAGGGACCGTTCTATATTTGACTGAATTAGTCAGGAATGTTAGAATGAGCTTGTGCCCATTCTCGCCGCTCACAATCTAGACGGAATCAACGTCGGGAACACTCCCCTCCTCGACGTGTCCTTTGCCTTCCCCGAACTCGGCAAGAAGGTCAAGATCATGGCCAAGGCTGAGTGGGCCAACCCGGGCGGATCGGTCAAGGATCGGGCGGGATTTTTCATCATAAGGGACGCGCTCGAGACCGGAAAGCTCGGGGGCGGCAAGGTTCTGCTTGACTCCTCCTCCGGCAACACCGGCATAGCCTATGCGTGGCTGGGCGCGCGTCTAGGGGTCAAGGTGGCCCTCGCCGTGCCGGGGTCGTTGTCCAAGCACCGGCGCGCGATCCTCGAGGCCTACGGCGTCGAGCTGTTCTTCACCGATCCGCTTGAGGGCTCCGACGGCGCCATCCGCGAAGTGCGCCTCATGATGAGAGCCGAGCCCGAGCGCTACTGGTACGCCGACCAGTACTCCAACCCCATGACCTGGCGCGCGCATCACGAGACCACCGGCCCGGAGATCTTCGCGCAAACCGAGGGCCGCGTCACGCATTTCGTGGCCGGCCTGGGCACCAGCGGCACCTTCGTAGGCGCCGGACGCCGCCTGCGCGAGCTCAAGCCCGATATCCGCCTCGTGTCGATGGAGCCCGATGGCCCCATGCACGGCCTCGAGGGCCTCAAGCACATGGAGAGCTCTATTATCCCGGCGATCTACGACCCGGCCGTCGCCGACAGCCGCATCGAGATCGCCACCGAAGACGCCCTGGAGGCCGCGCGCGCCCTCGCGCGCCGCGCCGGCATCCTGCTGGGGCCCTCGGGCGGAGCCAACCTGGCCGCCGCGCTGCGCCTAGGCAAGGATCTCGCCAGCCAAGGACGGGAGGCGGTGATCGCCACGGTGTTCTGCGACTCAGGCGAACGCTACCTGGGCGAGAGGTTCTGGGCGCCATGAGCTTGAAGCTTAACCGTGCCGTCGAAGAGATCGCCGTGGCGACATGCGAAAAAGCCTTCCCCGAGGAAGGCTGTGGTCTTCTCATCGGACCGATTCCCGAGGATTTTGACAAGCCCGGCCGCTCCGTGCTCATCGAAGAAGCAAGGCCTTTGCCTAACGGCTGGGACGTCTCGGCCAAGACCAATCGCTACCTCATCGACCCCAAGACACTCGCCAAAGTGGAGAAGGAACTGTCCGGCACCGGCCGCGGCGTCGTGGGCTTTTTTCACTCCCATCCTCAGGTCCCGGCCTGGCCCTCGCCCTTCGACCTGACCATGGCGATGCCCTGCTGCAGCTACTGGATCCTGCAGGTGCGCGACGGCAAGATGATTGATTCACGCTCCTGGCAGCGGACGGAAGATGGCCGATCATTCGTGGAAGAAGAGATCGTGTTGGAAGGATAATGCATGAGCATAGAGATCAGATTGCCGACAGCTCTAAGAGCATTTGCCGACAAACAAGAAAAAATATCCGTAACGGCAAAAAATATCGGGGAAGCCCTGGAACAGCTTTTTTCGCGACATGAACGCCTGCGCCAACAACTTATGTCTCCAGAAGGCAAACTCCGTTCTTACGTCAACGTTTATATAAACGAAGACGACGTGCGCGATAAGCAGGGACTTAGCACTCTGTTAAATGACGGCGACACCGTCCTCATCGTGCCGGCGATCGCCGGCGGCTCGGCTGTTGCCGACCAGGAGCTCACCAAAGCCGAGCTCGCGCGCTATCACCGCCACCTAATCATGCCCGAGGTCGGCCCAGAGGGCCAAAAAAAGATCAAGAACGCGTCGGTGCTGTGCGTCGGCGCCGGCGGACTGGGCTCGCCTTTGGCTTTGTATCTCGCCGCGGCCGGGGTCGGTCGATTGGGAATCGTGGACTTCGATACGGTCGACGAGTCCAATCTTCAACGGCAAATTTTGCATGACACGCCCTCGGTAGGAACGTCGAAATTGGCCTCGGCCAAGAAACGGCTTCTGGCTCTGAACCCGCATATCTCGGTCGAGACTCACGAGACAAAACTCAATTCGACGAACGCTGTTGATCTATTCAAAAAATACGACATCATCGCCGACGGCACCGACAACTTCCCGACAAGGTATCTGGTCAACGATGCCTGCGTGCTCACCGGCAAGCCCAATGTCTACGGTTCTATCTTCCGTTTCGAGGGCCAACTATCGATTTTCGCCGCCAAGGACGGTCCGTGCTACCGCTGCCTCTATCCCGAGCCGCCTCCCCCTGGCCTGGTGCCTTCCTGCGCCGAGGCCGGAGTCTTGGGCGTGCTCCCGGGTGTGATCGGCACGATGCAGGCCATCGAGGCGCTCAAGCTCATCCTGGGAATCGGCAAGCCCCTTATCGGGCGCCTGATGCTCTACGACGCGCTCGAGCAAAGCTGGCTCACGCTCAAGGTAAAGAAGAATCCCGCTTGCCCTGTGTGCGGAGAAAATCCGACTATTAAGACGCCGATCGATTACGAGGCCTTCTGCGGCCTAAAGGAGAAACCCACCGTGACCATCCCTGAGATATCCGTCCAAGATCTGAAGGCCAAGATCGATAAGAAAGAGAAGTTCATTCTTCTCGACGTGCGCGAACCCCATGAATACGAGATCGCCAAGATCCCGGGCTCGACGTTGATCCCCCTGGGCGCCCTGCCCGAGCGCTACACCGAGCTCGACAAGTCCGCAAAACTCATCGTGCACTGCAAGATGGGCGGCCGCTCCGCGCGGGCCGTCTCGCTGCTGCGCGAGAAGGGCTTCGACGCGACCAACGTCGCCGGCGGCATCAACGCCTGGTCGGAGTCGATCGACCCGTCCGTGCCCCAATACTGATCGAGGGCGGATGCCCGAGCTTCCCGAAGTCGAGACCGTTCGCCGCGTCCTGCACGAGCGCTACGCGGGGCTCGTCGTCACGGCCGTGGCCGTGGGAAAGCCCACCTTTTACCGCAGGCCCCCTCTCGCCGTGATCAAGGCGCTCACCGGAGCGACCATCGTCGAGTTCCGCCGCCGCGGTAAATACCTGATCGTCGTTCTAAAAGACCGCGGCGAGGTGATCTTTCATCTGGGCATGTCCGGCCGCCTGACCGTGGGCGGCGAGAGCCCGCACATCCGCTTCCAGATGTGGATCGGCACCGAAGCCGTACGCTTCCACGACTCGCGCCGCTTCGGGCGCGTGGGCTGCGCCTTGCCCCAGCTCGGCCCCGAGCCCATGGACGCCGAGTTCGACGCGGACTACCTGTGGAAGATCCTGCGCAAACGCACCGCGCCCGTCAAAGCGCTGATCATGGACCAGCGCCTGATCGCGGGCCTGGGCAACATCTACGCGACCGAGGCCCTGCACCTCGCCGGCGTGCGTCCCGCGCGCGCCGGCAAGTCGCTCAAGCGGGCCGAGGTCGAGAAACTCGCCGCCGCCTGCAGCGATGTGCTCAGCCGCGGCGTCGCGGCCGGGGGCGCTACCCTTGAGGACGAGTCTTTCCTGGATCCTTTGGGGCGCCCCGGGAACATGCAGATGGGCGTCATGGTCTATGGGCGAGAGACTTGCGGAACCTGCGGCGCGGCGGTGCTCGACACGCGCAAGAACATCGGTGGACGCGCCAGCGTCTACTGCCCGTCCTGTCAGCGCTAAATTGTCGCCGCGGACTTATCCACTCTATTCACAGCCTCACTGTTGTCAACGACAGTGAAACCTTACCTTGTGGATAACGTTGTGATCACACGGCTTGACATATTGGCCTGTATAGTAAAAGACAGCGCAAAAAACGGCGAGATAGATGAATCCGAAAAGATACTGGAGCTTTCCGGGCTTGAGCTCAGCCGTCGGGCTTAAATTGACGTTCACCGACGGCGGATCGCGGCGCGCAAAGTCGAGCGCGCGGCCCGGGCACGCAGGGGCTCGGGCTCCTTGCGCTCGAAGAGGTACATCACGGTCAACAGCGCGGCGGGGACGGCGGCCAGCAGAGTGATGGTCATGGGATTCTCCAAATTGGGCGTCGACGGTAGGATAACCCCGGCGTGCGAAATCGTCAAGTCCCACGTTTAGAAATTGTTCTCTTGACGGAATATAGGCCTGGGGCTATCCTCCCGATAGGACCGCCGATATGCCCCCTGGACCACTTTTCTTGAGCGCCGCGAGGATCGAAGCTCTCAGCGCGTTCCATTCCCCCGAGCCGGACGCGATCAGCCTGCACCTCTCCGTCGATACCGGCGGCCTGTACCCGTCGGCGCTTCATAAAATACTTGCCGAGGCCCGCCACGCGCCCCAATTCCGTCTGCTCAGCCGCGACTTAGACCGCGTCGAGCGCTTCATCGCCTGCGAGTTCGTCCCGGGGCCGCACCGCATGGCCGCGGTCTATTCCTGCTCCAAACGCGGTCTTTTCGAGACCTTCGCTCTGCCGCAACCCTTTAAGAGCACCCTCAAAGTGGCGCAAACCTTGGACCTGCGCCCGCTCGCCGCGCTGGGCGGGCAGTATCATCGCTTTGTCACTCTTCTGCTCGGCCCGACCAAGGCGCGCTTCGTGGAGGTCCACATGGGCGAGGCGGTCGAGCTCGACTCCGTGGAAGGCGACTTCGTCGGTCTCGACGGGCTGGGCGCGGTGGCCTTACGTGCGGCGGAACTGGCGCGCGAACGACGCTTTGACCGCCTCATTCTGGGCGCGACGCGCGGACTCGAGACGGCCTTAGTCCCCCTTCTCGACCCCGCGCTTCAAAAAGACCTCATCCTCGAGCCCGTGCTGGGGCCCGACCGTCCCGTCGACGCGGTGCTCGACCGCATCCTGCACAACGAGCGCCAGGCGCGGCGCGTGCGCGAGAGCGTGCTGGTCCATCGCCTGCTCGACGACGCGCGCGAGGGCGGCTCGGTCACCGGCCTCGACGCCGTGGCGGCCGCGGTCCAGCAGGGCTGCGCCGCGCGCGTGCTCGTGCGCGACGGCTACGCCAAGATGGGCCGGGCGTGCCCAAAATGCGGGCATCTGTCCACCGATCACCGCTCTTGTCCCTGGTGCTTCCGCGCGACCGACGCCGTGCTCGACTTAGTCGGCGAGCTCATCGACAAAGCACTCGCCGCGGGCTGCGAGGTGTTCCGCGTCATGCATGACGCGCGCTTCGACGGTGTCTGCCGCATCGGCGCCGAGCTTAAAACGCCTGGAGCCAAGATCTCGCCGGCGCCGCCCACCTCTCGCGCCCTGCGCGGCCTGTTCGCGATGAAGGACGGACACCCTTCGCCGCTGCGCCCCCGCTTAGAGCGCGGATAAGGCGTATAGAGCGAAGCTCGCCAGCCAATGCTCGCCGGCGTAATCGCCGCTCGTGACGTGCGCTAGTGAAGCGTCGAGATGGCGCTGCGCCGCTTCAGCTAGTATTTTTCGGCGCGGATCATCCGCCGGCAAGGCCGCGACGATGCCCTTGAAGCACCACGCGCGGCTCAAGTTCAGGCCGTCGAGGTGCACGATCTGCGGGTCGCCGCGGTCGGCCACGATCGCGGGCGTGAGCAGCTCTTTGGGACCACCGCTAGCGAGCTCCGGCAGAAACGTCGACAGCCAGCGCGAAAACTCGGGGCCCGGAAGCACGCGCCTCATCAAATCGGCTTCCATAAGCGCCG
>JAYVZL010000113.1:0-14040 GCA_043783505.1 Elusimicrobiota bacterium | reverse complement strand
AGAATCGATCCCCGCAATCTTTTCCGTCCATGCCGCTTCATTGAGCTCCCGGCCGCTAAGAGGAATCCCGTCCTTTTCAAAATGGATGTCGTTGGTGGGGTCCATGATCACCCATTTGTCGAATTCATCCGACCACACCCCGGTCAAAAAGTGCCCCAGGTCCACAAAGCGGGCATGCAAACCCAGGCTCCGGCAGGCCTGGAGATAGACGATTGAATATTGGGCGCAAAAGCCGTAGTTGTGTTTTTTTCGAGCCAAAGCGAGAATTTCGGTAGCGTCCCAGGGCGGATAGTAGAACTTACCGGAGCTGGTCCATTGATCGTGAGCCCAGCGGCGCAGAAGCACGATCTTCTCGAACTGCGTGCGTCCAGGTGCCGCGACCGCGTCGAGCTTCTCGTTTCGCCGCAAGGCCTGCAGTTTGGGGTGATCCCAACGCTCCTCAAGCAATTTATAACGGCCGACGCGAAGGCGTCCGTTGCGCAGGGAGACCTCTTCAATGAATTCAAGCCGCGCGAAGCCGTAGCCCAGGAGCACCGCCAAGATAAGCGACACCGTTGGAACGCGGGATTTAGCGGGCGGGCTCACGCATTCCCCAGGCCAGCATGACCGCGCCGATCGTGATGCACGAGTCGGCGACGTTGAACACCGGCCAGTGGTGCAGGTGCAGAAAGTCCACGACGAAGCCGCTCGTCACCCGGTCGTAAAGGTTTCCGACCGCCCCGGCCGTCACGAGCAGCGCCCCCCACTGCAGCCATGGGTCGTCTTTCGGCCAATGTCGCCGCATACGCTGGAGTGCGATGATGAGCGCGATCGAGACGAACGTGAGCAGGCGGTTGGCGCCGCGCCCCATCCCAAAGGCCGCGCCCGTGTTCTCCACGTAGGTCAGGTCGAAGAAAGGGATCAGCGGGATGGTCCCGACCGCCCTGAGAGACGACACGGCCCAAAGCTTGGTCAGGCGATCGAGAGCGAGGAGGAAGACTACAACTGCCGGGCGCATCGTCCGCACAGTTCCGGGCACGAAGCGTCGGCACCGATGTCGACCCGCCAGCGCCAGCAGCGCGGACATTTCGCGCCGGCGGCGGCGGCGACGACGACCTTGAGAGTCCCGTCGGCGGAAGGCGACTGGACGGCGTTGGACACGATGAAGAATTCGGCGAGATCAAGGCCTTTGAGTGCGGCTTGCGCGTCGATCGGCGCGGAAAGTTCCACGCGCGCCTGAAGAGACGCGCCGATCTCCTTGCGCGCGCGGGCTTCCTCGAGCGCCTTGGAGACGGCCGCGCGGATCTCAAGCGCCTTCTCCCAGCGCGCGGCCAAAGCCGCGTCCGTCCAGCGCGCGTCGGGCGCGGGTAGATCCCACAAGAATACGCTGTCAGCGGGCCGCTTCGCCCAGAAACGCCAGGCTTCCTCGGCCGTGAAGGACAGGATCGGCGAGATCAGCGCGCACAGGCGCGCGAGCGTCTCAGCCATGACGGTCTGCGCCGCCAGGCGCTCGGGCGAGTCGGCCCGGAAGGTGTAGAGCCGGTCCTTGGTCGCGTCGAGATAGAAGGCCGATAGGTCGAAGGCGCAGAAGTCGACGAGCCGGCGCGCGGCGGCGCGGTAGCGATACTGGGAATAGTCCTCGAGCGTTTCCTTCTGGACGGCGGCCAAACGATGGAGAAGGAAGCGCTCCATGTCGGGAAGTTTTTCAAAGGCGACGGCTTTCGCCGGATCGAAATCGGCCAGGTTGCCCAGCAGGTAGCGCAGGGTGTTGCGCACGCGGCGGTAGGAGTCGGCGGGGCCCTCAAGCAACTTGTCGGAGATGCGCACGTCGTCGTTGTAGTCGCAGAGCGCAGTCCAAAAGCGCAGGACGTCGGCGCCCCATTTGGAAATGACCTCCTGCGGCGCCACAACATTGCCCGCGGACTTGTGCATCGCTCGACCCTTATCATCGAGGACGAAGCCGTGGGTCAGCACCGCCTTATACGGCGCCACACCGCGCAGAGCGGTCGACATCACCAGGGAACTTTGAAACCAACCGCGATGCTGGTCGGAGCCTTCGAGATAGAGATCGGCGACTGCTTCCTCGCCCAAAACGCTCAACCAGGAAACGCCTGAGTCGAGCCAAACGTCAAGAATATCCGACTCGCGGCGGAAACCATCGGCCAACGCGGGATGCTTGGGCAGGAAAGGCCAGTCGGAAGGCTTGAGGATCTCCCCCCAACGCTCGAACCAAAAGTCGGTCCCGTCGGCGGCGGCCTTCTTCTCGATGGCCTCAAGCACTGCGTCATCGAGGACCGGCGCGCCGGTCTTCACCGAGTACAGCACGGTGATCGGCGTGCCCCACACGCGCTGGCGGGACAAGCACCAGTCCGGGCGATTGGTCACCATCGCGGCGATGCGGTTGCGGCCCTCGGGCGGGACCCAGCGCACGGAGTCGATCTGCGCGATCAATTGCTTGCGCAGGTCCTCGGACAGGCGCAGAAACCACTGCTCGGTGGTGCGGAAGACGACCGGGTTCTTGCAGCGCCAGCAGTGCGGGTAGGAATGCTGGATGTCCTTCTTGACGAGCAAGAGGCCGCGCTCGGTCAGATCGGCGACGACTAAGGCGTTGGCGTCCTTTAAGATGTGCTTGCCGCGGAGGAACTCGGGAACGGTTTGGTTGTAGTTGCCCGAGTTGTCGACTGGATTGTAGATCTCGAGCTTTTCGCGCATCCCCGTGGCGAAGTCGTCCTCGCCGTGGCCGGGCGCGGTGTGCACGATCCCGGTTCCGTCCTCGGCGGTGACGTAGTCGGCGAGCACCAGCGGTCCTTCGCCGCCGAAGGGCCTGCTGTAGCGGAGGTTCAAGGACGCGAGCTCGCTGCCTTTCCACGTCTTGACCACGGAGTGCTCGGCCGCGCCGACGGCGGCGAGAGCCGCCTCAAGGCGCGCCGTCGCGAGGATCAACCGGCGTTTGCCCGCATTGACCAGCGCATAGTCCAGTGAAGGGTTGAACGCGGCCGCTCGATTGGCCGGCAAAGTCCATGGCGTCGTCGTCCAAACGACGATCTCCGCGCCCTTGAACTCCCCGTCGACGATCGGCAGCGCGACGTAAACAGACGGCGAAGTCTTGTCCTTGTACTCGACCTCCGCGTCGGCGAGCGCGGTCTCGCAGGTCGGACACCAGAGCACGGGCTTGAGCCCGCGATACACGTGGCCTTTCTGGACCAACAGGCGGAACGCGCGCAGGATCTTGGCCTCATAGCCCTTGGCCATCGTGGTGTAAGGCCGGAACCAATCGCCCCAAAGACCCAGGCGCTGAAACTCCTCGCGCTGGAGGCCGATGAAGCGCTCGGCGAAGGCGGCCGCGTCGCGGCGGAATTTTGGGATGTCGGTCACGCCGCGCTTGCTCATCTTCATTTCCTTGAGCAAGGCGGTCTCGATGGGCAGGCCGTGGCAGTCCCAGCCGGGAACGTACGGTGTCGCGTGGCCCATCAGCGCGCGGGCCTTGACGGTCAGGTCCTTGAGAATCTTATTGAGGGCATGGCCGATGTGGATATGGCCGTTGGCGTAGGGCGGACCGTCGTGCAGGACGAAGCGCGGGCGGCCCTTTTGGCGCTCTTGAAGCCGGGCGTAAAGACCCAGCTCCTCCCACAGCTTCAGGTACTCGGGCTCGCGCTTGGCCAGGTCTCCCTTCATGGGGAAATCGGTCTTCGGCAGATGGATCGTCGCCGACCAGTCGGTGCGAGCCTCGGGCATATGGTCATCCTACAAATTTTGATAGGATGGCCTCCATGCAGACCTTCATCGCCGTTTGTCTCGCTCTGATCGTGGCCGAGCTCGCCGTCATGATCGCCGTGTTCGTCGTCACGATGCTCAAGCTCAAACAAGCGGCCCAGGCCGTCGAGGTCGCCGCTTACCGCGTGGACCAGGAAGTCCTCTCCCTCGGCGACTCCCTTCGTTCCAGCTGGGGCGGAGCGCTGAAGACGATCCTGTCGGCCGGTCTGTCGGTATTCCGCCGCTAGCATGAGCGCGCTGAAGTCGCTCAGGCGCTGGTTCATCGACCCTCAATTTTCGCGGAAGAAGCATTTCCTGCGCTCGCTGGAGATTTTCAAGGACATCCGCGACCGGGACGTCGGGCAGCTCGTCGCGGCCCTGCACACGCGCAGCTACCGCGAGGGCGAGATTATCTTCGTGGAAGGCGACATCGGCCGGGCGCTGTTTATCCTGGAAAGCGGGTCCGTCGAGCTCACCCGTCCCGGCGCCAACGGCAAGCAAGTTCAGCTGTACACTCTTAAGCCCGGGGACTTCTTCGGGGAAATGGCCCTTCTCGAGTCCCTGCCGCGCACGGCGACGGCCACGGCTACGGAGAAGACCCGCCTGCACCTGCTTTACAAGAGCAAGCTAGACGCGCTCCTTCTGGCCCAGCCGCGCATCGGCGTGACCATCATGGGCCACCTCGCGCGCCTGCTCTCGGCCCGCCTGCGCCGCATGAACATCGATAAAGCGCTTCAGTCCGCGAACAATGCCTGAAGAGCGGCGCGTCCCCTTCCTGACCGGCTTCGTCGTTGCCGGGGTCTGTCTCTACGCGCTTTACAGCGTGCACCAGGTGCTGATCCCCTTCATGCTCGCCGCGGCTTTCGCCTACATCCTCAATCCGTTGGTGACCTATTTCGAGGCACGCGGCCTGCGGCGAGGGCAGCTCGTTGTCGTTGGCTACCTGGGAACATTGGCTCTAGGGCTCAGCGCCTACGCGGGCTTTAAATCGATCGCCGTCTACGAAGCCGAGCTCCTCCAGTCGCACGCGCCGGCCTACCTCCAACAGGTGCAGAAGTTCGCCACTGTCGAGCAGGCCAAGCTCACCAAGAAGCTGCCCCTGCCGCCTAAAGTCGCCCAGCACGTCCTTGACACCGCCCTAAACGGGGCGATCGAATCTCTCCGAGAGCTCCCGTCGCACTTGTTCTCGCTGCTGCCACTGCTGGCCCACGCGCTGCTCATCCCGTTTATCGGCTTCTTCTTCCTCCTCGATGGGCCCGCCGGGATCGAATGCTTGATCCAGGTTTGCCCGAGCCGCTTCGTCGAGCAGGCGATCCACCTGCTCAGCGAGATCGACACCTCCCTGGGCAATTATCTGCGCGGCATCCTCATCGTGGCGATCGCGATCACGCTGGCTTCCTTCCTGGGCCTGATCATGCTCGACGTCGATAACGCCATCGTCATCGCCGTGTTGTCTGGCGTCAGCTCGTTGGTGCCCTACCTGGGAGCGGTCGTGGGCGCGCTGGTCGGCGGCGGGATGGCCTTCTACCAGTTCGGCTCGTTTTCGGCCGCGATGAAAGTGGTCGCGCTGTTCGTCGGCATCCGCTTGGCCGACGAGATATTCCTGCAGCCCGTGATCGCTAAGCACTCCGTGCACCTGCACCCGATGGTCTTTCTGCTGGCGCTGATCCTGGGCGGCGAGATGTTCGGCTTTATCGGCCTGCTCTTCGCGATCCCTGCGGCCTGCGTGATCAAAGCGCTCGTGAAGGTAAGCTGGTCCTGGTACTCGAGCGAGCCCGGGCTCAGCGTCGGCGTCGCCCAGGGCGCGGGCGTCCCCTACACGTAGGCCCTGAAAACAGACTTTAGGCCTAAATATCATTAGGCCAATTGATCCAAAATACGGGACCAATAAGCCCATACGGCGAGACCGAGCCGGTACTATTCTTATTAGAAGTACCGCGTTGTCGCTTCATTGGAGAGTCGATGAAATCCCCGTTTCGCAGCTTTGCTCAGTCCCTAGCCGTGACCTGCGTACTGGCTTGCCCCGGGGCAACTCAGATCACCGGGACCGGTTCACGCACGGCCGCGCCTGCGCCCGGCGGCACTATCACGGTCTTACCTAATACGCCTGGGGGCGATACGGCGTTAGCTCCGACCGCGGACAAGCTCACGACGCTCGCGGGAGCTATGAACCTGACTCAAGATCCGCAAGTCCTCATTGGGATAAATAACGCTTCTGTTTCCCCCGCGCCAATGGCGGCCGCTCCGGTCAAGAAGCTTCCCACGGCCGCGGCTAAAGACGAGGGCACCGTCCACGCCTTTATCAAAACACTCTCGGAAAAAGCAGGTCAGATCGAGAAGTCCCCAGAGCAGAGCGGGCACGTCATAGAGCAGCTGTATACGGGCGCAAAAGACGCGGCTGAAATGACTGAGATTCCCATTGACCGTCAGATGTCTTCGATGGCTCCGAGACTGCACCGAGCCCGCCCGACTAGGAACATGAGGCTGCTGCCCGGCGCGTCCGCATTCACCGCTCCCCACATAATTACGGCCCCCGCTAAGGAAAGCTGGCTTTCCATCCCGGTCGCCGCAGTCATCGCTGTTATGACCGCCGTCTTGCTCATCGCCATGGCGGCCGCGGTGCTGGCGGGGGGCCCTGCCGCGGCGGTCGGCGCCGCCGCCGCGCCTCTAACGGCTCTCGCGATCCTGGCTAAGATCGGGCTCGCCATGCCCATGGGCGCGGTGATCGGAGGAGCCGTGGGAATGGCGTTGGGAATCAAACTTCGATCGACGACGGGCGCAAGCATTGGAACGGGGCTCGGCATCGCCGCCGGCGTCAGTGCGCTCGCGCTGCTGTCCGCGGGTCTAATCGGCGCGGCCATCCTGCTCTTGATGATCAGCCTCGGCGCGGTCCTGGGATTCGGTCAAAACTCGTTGGACCAAGACGAGGGAACAGACGGCTTTAAGAATAAGCCCCAATGGCGGGAGCCCGCTTTTTGGATCGCATCGGCGATCGCCGCCGGCGCCATCGGGATGCTCGGGTTTTCCTCGATAGTCGCCGCGCTCGGCGCGATCCTGGCGATGTTTACCTTTTCACTTCTGGCTAAGTACAGCTCGCTGAAGTCGTTGTTTGGGGACGCGAAGGACTCGCAATAAGCCGACTTTACTTCCCGGGCTCGATGAACGGCGCGAGCAAGGCGCGCAGGTCGGCAGGCACCCGCGCCGGGCGCCACAGGTCGTTGACCAGCGCGTGCCGCGAGTAGACGCGCGCGAGCACCTTGTCTTCGCGTTCCGCGTCCACCACGTCGCAGGAAAACGACACGCTGGCGCGCCCCAACTCGGAGATCCAGGTGCGGATCGTGAGCAGGTCGTCGTAGCGGCTGGGCGAGAAGTACTCGCAGCGCGCCTCGACCGCGGGAATAAATAATTTGCGGCTGATCTCCAGGTCGCGGTAGCGCACGCCCAGCGAGCGCAGAAGCTCCGTGCGTCCCTGCTCTAGGTACTTTAGGTAGTTCGCGTAATAAATAATCCCGGCCTTATCCGTATCGGCGTAGGTCACGCGAACCCGGAACTCGTGATGACGAGCCTTGTGCGAGGCGATTTTAATCGGAGTCTTTGGATGAGGTGCTGGAGCCGGAATCTCCGGACCCAGCACTTGATTGATCACGGACAGAAAACCGGCGAAGCCGACCGGCTTGCGCAGGAAGAACGTCTTGGCGCCGGGCGTTATTTTTCCCTTGAGCTCTTCGAGCGTGAGCCCCGTCGAAAAAATCACCGGCGTGTCTTTAGTCTCCGCGGCCGCGCGCAGGCGTTCATAGGTCGCGCCGCCGTCGCCGCCGGGCAGATAATAGTCCAGGATGATGAGATCGGGCTTGAGCGCGCTCGCCAGATGCAGTCCCTGCACCGAGTCGTAGGCGATCGCCACCTCGTATCCGGCTGATTCCAAACCATCCTTGAGAGGAGCGACGAGCGTGACGTCATCGTCGACAACGAGAATAGTTTTCATCATTGGGGCCTAGCTTACAATTTCATCGCGTCGCCGTCTATTCCACGACCTCGCAGCGTCCGCCGATAAAAAGCAGGTAGCGCCGGCCGCGCCACCGCACCTCCCTGCGCAGGCCCAGCGGCCAGAGGACCAAGGCGCCGGCATCGGCAAACAGCAGGCGCCAATACGCGCTCAGCGGCAGCCGGTAGTCGGCCAGCAGCCGATCCTGCAGCCAGGCGACGATCACCCGGGAGGTCAAAGCAGCGACGAGGGCCGCGCCCGCGGCGGCCGTGCTGTCTCCGCGCGCCGCCTCCAGGGCCAGCGCCGCCGCCGCCAGGATGGCCGCGTTGAAGAGCGGAAGCACCGCCCACCCGGCCGGATAGGTCCAGAAGATGATCGACATCCACTTCGAGAGATGCGCGAATGCCTCCGCCGGCCGCGTCCCCGTCTCCGAGACCCGCACCGGCACGCGCAGCAGCTCTTGGCGCACGCCCGCCGCGCGCGCGGCCAGGCCCAGGGAAAAGTCGTCGGCGATCTTATGCCCGATGACGTCGAGCCCGCCCGCCTTGTCGAGTGCGGCTCGCGTGTAGCCCATGAAGGCGCCCGCGAACGCGCGCAGCTGTCCCCATTGATTCATGAGCGCGGCCGGTATGCAGAACGTGTGGTTGAAGGCGAGCATGAACCACCAGCTGCCGGCGTCCACGGCCCTCGCGTGGTAGGGCATCCCGTACACCGCCCCGGCTCCCCCTTTAAAGGCGCGGGCCGCCTCAGCTAGAAGCGCTCGCGACAGGATCGTGTCCGCGTCGGAGAAAAGGAGGATGTCGTTCTTGGCGTGCGCCGCCGCCGCGATCATGTTGTGCGCCTTGCCCATGCGCCGGCCCGCCGGGCCGGTCACGAGCACCGTAATATCGCGGTCTAAATGAGCGTCTCGAAAGGCCGTCGCGACGCCATAGGCGAGGTCTTCGGCGCTTTCCATCGCGATTAGCACCTGCAACGTCTTGAGCGGATCGGAGGCGACGATCGCGGCGAAGCCCTCGGCCATGGCGTCATCAACGCCCTTCACGGGCTTGATTAGCGTCATGGGCAGACGACAAGTCGGCGCCGCGTCGGGGCTAAAATGCCGCCGGCTTGCGGTCAAGCAGATCCACAAGAGGACCGTATCGGCCAGCGAGGCCAAGATGAGCGTCGAGACTAACGCGCTGATGGGCGATTATATCAAGCGTTCGGAATCATTTGGGCCGAATGACGCCCGGGGTCAGGCCGCTGAGAGGCGCGCGCGTGTGCTTGAAGTCGAACTGGACGCGCAGACTGACGCTGTGGGCGCCGTTGCCGTGCCCGCGCACCGCGTTGACGCCGTAGCCGTACTCGGCGAGTGCCTGCCACGCATTGGATGAATAAGCGAGGCCCATCCCGACGCCGGTATGCGACGCCTTCCCCTCTTCCACGCCCCGCGCGAAGTCAACGACGGCGGTGGCCGCGGTCAGCGAGGCCATCCAAGTCTTGCGATCCGCGCTGAGCGGGCGGAAATAGCTTCCGCCCAACAGGCCGAAGCTTTCGGCGCTGATCTCCTGGTAGTAGTAGCCGGGAATCCAGAGCGGGAACTCCGAGGCCATGGGCAGCACTCCTCCGAGACGGAAGGCGCTGAAGCGGTCCGCGCGCCGGCTCGTGCCCGCGACGACTTGCGCGGCGAAGCGATGCTCGGCGCGAGGAAGGTTATAGACCATCAGCGCGCGCGACCAGAACAAGTGCGAGTGCGGCTCGACGCGGCGGTCGGCGGCGTAGCCGTACGTCCCGGGCGCGGTCCTCAGGCGCCCCTCATACCACAGCGACAGCTCCGCGGCCAGCTGCGGAAGCATCAGAGGCTCCATGCCTCCCCAGCGCAACCCGCTCCTGATCTCGAAATCGGTCTGCGCGCGCGGCGTCTCAAAGCCCGGCTCGGTTTCCGGGTCCTTCATATATCGCGCGTGACGCAAGGCGCCCCGCAGTATGCCCGCCAAAGGGGCGGGCCCCCATTTGCCGAAATCGTGGTAGGCCGCGACAGTCGCCTTAGCCCCGTGCCCGGTGAAGGATTCCCCGCGCAGAAATCGCCCATCGCGGATCTCCGCGTAGCTGTCGAAGAACCCCCCGCCCGACAGCCCCAAACCGAGATCGGTGCTAGATCCTAGAGCGCGCTTCAATCCCAGCTCCGAGTCTATATAGGTGGGCGCTAAGGCCACGCGCATCGTTTGATCCTGCGTCCGCAGCCAGTTGCGATAGTAGTAGACGTAGCCCGTGACCGGCCCGCGTCCATCGATGGTGGAATTAAAGCCCAGCTGCAGAAGGCTTCGCGACGCGGGGTCTATCTGGGCGTAGCCAGGCCTCGCCGCCGCGCCGATAAGAGCCGCCGCGAAAACCGCGGCGAGATGCGCCCGATTCTTTTTATTCTGCATCACTGGCCGAGGATAGGGTGGCAATTGCGCCCTCAACGGGCTATGGAAGCCGTGTAAAAGAAAGATTTACACCTCATTCATGGCAACGGACGGATCACGACTTCTACAATCATGACAAGACAGGCGCATGGGGAGGGCACGCTATGAAGATCAAGGATCTGATGGTCGTCGATGTGGAAGCCGTGGAGCAGGGCGCCGGCCTCGATGAGGCCGCCTACATAATGGGCAGCGCCGGGGTCCGAAGCCTTCCGGTCGTCAAGGGCGAGACCGTGGTGGGGATCATAACGGATCGCGACATCATCGGACGCGCTGTGGCCGAAGGACTCGACTGCGCGGAGACCAAGGTCCGCGACGTCATGACGAGTGCTGTGGTGACTTGCCGCGCGGAGGATGACGTGCTTGAAGCCAAGAGGCTCCTGTCCCGGCATGGGTTTCGGCATATCGTCATCGTCGACGGGGCGGGAGAGCTGGCGGGCATGCTCGACCGGGCCGACATCGCAAGCGCCGCTCATGAGCCCGCGCAAGCGGTATGATTAAGCCATGAACGAACTCGCGAATAAAGAATGCGTCCCGTGCAAAGGCGGCGTGCTGCCTCTTAAAGGCGCGGCGCTGACGCCGCTCCTCGGCAAATTGAGCGAAGGCTGGAAGCTCGTCGGGGAGCATCACCTGGAAAAAGAATACGATTTCGTCGATTTTAAAAGCGCCCTGGCTTTTACCAATCGGGTCGGGGAACTCGCCGAGAAACAGAATCATCATCCCGATATTTATCTGGCTTGGGGCAAGGCGAAGCTGACGCTGTGGACTCACAAGATCGACGGCCTGACGGAAAGCGACTTCATCTTCGCGGCGCGCGTGGACGCTCTCGGCTGACGCCGGCGTTGCGGCTTGGCCTCAGAGGTATTAGAATACGGACCATGGGCGACACAAAGAAAAATCTCGAGCGCATCCGCATGGGCATCGACTCCGTCGACAACGGCATGGTCGAGTTGCTCGCCAAGCGCCGCAAGCTGGTCTTGGAGCTCGCTAAAATCAAAAAGAGGCTCAAGCTTCCGATTTACGACCGCAAGCGGGAGCAGGCCCTCATCGACCGCGTCAAGAAGCGCGGCGCGCGCCACGGCTTGAACGAGGAATTTCTCGAAGTCGTTTTTCGTCTTGTGGTGATGAACTCCAAAGAAACGCAGTATCATGAGGCTGTCTAAACGGGCCGAGGCGGTCGCCGAGTCCGAAACGCTCCGCCTCTCTTCGGAGCTCGCGCGCCTGCGCCGCGCCGGCCACGACGTCATTAATTTCCTCGAGGGAGAGCCCGATCTCCCGGTCGCCGAGCCGATCCGGCAAGCGGTCGCGCGCGCGGTCTCAAGCGGCGACACGCGATACTCGAACGCCTCGGGCCTGCCCGAACTCAAGACGCTGATCGCGCGCAAGCTCCGAGAGGAGAACGGAGTGCCCGTCCGGGAGGGAAACATCCTCATCGCCAACGGCGCCAAGCAGGCTCTCTACGACGCGCTTCAGGCCCTGTGCGGGCCCGGCGACGAGGTCATCATCGTTCGGCCTTACTGGGTGACCTATCCCGAGGCGGTCAAGCTCGCCGGAGCCACGCCCGTCTTCGTCTCCGCCCACGGACACCAGCTCGACCCCGCGGCCGTCGCCGCCGCGATCACACGTAGAACGAAGGCGGTGATCCTCAATACGCCCAATAACCCGACGGGCGCCGTCTATCCCGAGGCGGCGCTTAAGGAGGTCGTCAAACTCGCCGCGAAGCACGACTTCCATGTCATCAGCGATGAAGCCTATGAGCATTTGATCTACGACGGTCTGCGTCACGTCAGCGCCGGCTCTCTCGGACGCGCCGCGGCCAAGCGCGTGATCACGATTCAGACGTTTTCCAAGAGCTTTTCGATGACCGGCTTTCGCGTGGGCTATCTCGCCGCCGACGCCGAGATCGCGCGCGCCGCGGCCAAGATCAACGGCCACGTCAGCGGCAACGTCTGCACCTTCGCCCAGCGCGGAGCGATAGCCGCCTGCCTGCTCCCATCTGACTACCTTACGGCGCGCCGGACCGCTTTTCAAAAACGTCGTGATCTGGCCTACTCGCGCGCGACTCACATCTTCGATTGCGTCAAGCCTCGCGGCGCGCTATTTCTCTTCGCCGACGCCCGCAAGCGCTTGGGAAAACGATTCAAGACGTCTTCGGCCCTGGCGCAGCACCTTCTGAGCGAGGCTCGCGTCGCCGCGGTTCCCGGCTCGGCGTGCGGAATGGAGGGTTGGCTGCGCTTCAGCTTTTCCGCTTCGGAGAAGGACATTTTAAAGGGCTTTGCCCGTATTGAAGAGGCTCTTTGTCCATAGGCGTCATCGGCTTCGGGCGCCTGGGCGGCTTGCTGACCAGATATTTCGCGAAGGACTGCCCGGTATACGTCCACGACGCCCGGCCCAAGGACGGCGCGATCCGCAAGGCGGGAGGACGCCCCGCCTCCCTCGCCGACGCCTGCCGCCAAGACGTGGTCGTCCCCTGCGTGCCAATCGCCGAATTCGAGCCGCTGATGCGCCGCATCCGCGGCCTCGTGCGCCCCGATGCCGTGGTCGCCGACGTCTGCTCGGTCAAGGAGCGTCCGGTCCGCGCGATGAAGCGCTGGCTGCCGCGTTCCGTCGAGCTCCTCGCCACCCATCCGAATTTCGGTCCTGACAGCGCCGCCCAATCCCTCCGCGGACGCCAAATCGCCGTGTGCAAGGTCCGCATCCAACCCGAGAGCTACGCCAAGATCGCGCGCTGTCTCCAGTCGAAAGGACTGGACATAGTCGAGATGTCCCCCCGCCAGCACGACCGGCGCATGGCGTCGTCCTTGCTGCTGACACACTTCATCGGGCGGACTTTGATCGATTTCCGCGCCCGAAGCACCGGGATCGACACCGAAGGCTACACGCGCCTGCTGAAGATCCTTCAAACCGTCCAGAACGACAGCTGGCAGCTTTTCGAGGACATGAACCGCTTCAACTCCTTCGCGGCGCCGATGCGCCGCAAGCTTCGCGCCTCGATGGCGCGCATCGACCGCCGAGTGCGCGGGTGAAAGTCGCCTACCAAGGGATACGCGGCGCCTACAGTGAGGAAGCCGCACTGCGCCTTTTCGGCGCCCACTGCTCCCCCCTGGGCCGCGAGTCGAGCGCGGAGGCCGTCGACGCCGTGGAAAAAGCACTGGCGGACTGCGGCATTCTTCCAGTGGAGAACAGCATCGCGGGTCCGGTCGGCGTCAACACGGATCTATTGCTCAGCCGAAACGTCGCCATCATCGCCGAGGTCTACCTGCCGATCCGGCATTGCCTGCTCGCGGCGTCTGAGACCACGCTCAAGAGCGTCGCGTCCGTGTACTCGCACCCCGTCGCCATCGCCCAGTGTTCCAGCTTCCTGCGCCGCCATAAACTCAAGGCGATCCCGGAGTACGACACAGCCGGCGCCGCGGAACTCGTCGCCCGGCGCGCCGTCGCGGGCGAGGCCGCGATCGCCTCTGAACGCTGCGCGCAAATCTACGGCCTTAAGGTCTTGGCCCGGAACATCTCGAGCTCGCGCACCAATATCACGCGGTTCCTCGCCTTCGCCAGGACCGACAGCGTTCCGCGCGGACTTAAGCGCGAGAAGACGAGTCTCGCCTTTACCGCCAAGCACAAGCCCGGCGCGCTTCTGCGCTGCCTTCAGCGCTTCGCCGACCAAGGGATCAACTTAACCAGGCTCGAATCCCGCCCGGTGCCGAAAAATCCGTTCGCCTACGTGTTCTTCGTGGATTTCATGGGCGGCACGCACGCCGCGCCGGTCAAAGCCGCTTTGCTCGAGCTCGCCCGGGACGCGCGCCGCATCAAGATCTTGGGGAGCTACCCGGCGGGACGACGGCCTCCCTTAGGCCGCTAAGATCATCTTTTCGGTTTGTT
>JAYVZL010000112.1:0-5871 GCA_043783505.1 Elusimicrobiota bacterium | reverse complement strand
CCAAGCCTCGGGCGCTTTGACGCGATCGATGCCCCACGGCGTCTCCTGAGTGCCCGCGAACTGGGCGGGCCGAGAGGACTGCAGCGCTTTGAGCGCGGAGATGTCCTTGAGTATTCGCGCCGTGCTGGGGAGCGCGAAATCCGCACCCCGTGCGTCGGCCATCGACAGCCAGTTGATCATCGGGTCCTGATCGACGCGCATGACCTCGCTGAGCTCGAGCAGCTTGGCTTCCGCCATGCTGACTTTGTTCGCGTGCTCGATGACTACCGCATTGATGATCGGCAGTTCGCGGACCACCACGCCGCCGGCTGCCTGCGCCATTTGCACGCGCTGAGCCGGAGTCGTTTGAGCTGAGAAGACGACGATGCGGCGCTCAGCCGCGACCGCCGATGAGCCGGACAACACTGCCAGGGCCAGGAGCCCCAGAATTCGTGACACTCGAACCATATGCACACCTCCTAAACGGCATCGCCGCGACCCCTCGCGGCGTACAGGAAATGGATATAACATATTTCCGGACCACAAGTCCTATATTAAATATAGGCCCTTTGGCCTATGGGGAGGAGCTATTTGGAGGCGGCGGTGAAGACGCCGTCCCAGTCCGGCCCGGGCGGCGCGGCGCGCAAGGCGTCAAGGCGGACGGCGTATAGAGCGTAGAGCGTGACGAGATGCCATGCTTCGCCCAAACGGCGGGCCTCGGACAGTCGGGACGCGGCCTCCACCCAGCGGGCGCCGCGGTAAGAAGCCAAGAAGTCCTGATGTGTCTTGGCCAGCAGGCGAAACGATTGCGATGCGGCGATGGACGGGTCTCCCAGCAGCGCGTATATGTTGACGGGCCGGGTCTTGCCCTTGACCTTTATGAGATCCAGCTCGATGGCGGCGAAATCGGACGCTTGCTGGCGGGTGAGGGGCCCGATCACCACGCGCACCCCGTACGTTTTCGATTGTCCTTCCAGGCGCGAGGCCAGATTGACGTCGTCTCCGAGCACCGTATAGTCCACGCGCAGCGTCGAGCCCATGTTGCCGACCACGCACGGCCCAGTGTTGAGGCCGGTGCCGATCTCTATTAAGGGAAGGGGGCGTCCCACGGCGGCGGCCTCGGCCTGCCATTGCGCGTTGAGCTCATCTAAGCGCTGATGCATCTTAAGCGCCGCGGCGCAAGCGCGGCGAGCGTGATCGGGCACGTTCATCGGCGCGTTCCAGAAGGCCATGATGCAGTCGCCCATGTACTTGTCGATGGTGCCGTCGTGCTCGAGGATGATCTGCGTCATCGGCGTCAGGAATTTGTTGATGAACACGGTCAGGGCGTGCGGCTCGAACTTCTCCGAAATCGTGGTGAACCCGCGGATATCGCAGAAGTGGAAAGTCATCTCCCGAGTCTCGCCGCCTAGCTCCACTTTGCCCGGATTCTTGGCCAAGGCTGCGACGACGTGCGGCGAGAGGTAGCGGCCGAAAGTGTCGGTGATGCGGCGCTTGTCTCGCTCGGCGCGCACGAAGCTCGCAACCGACCATGTTCCATACACGAGGAACAGGCCGAACGCCGGTAGGACCGGATCGAGCAGCCAACGCCAGGAGGCGAAGGCGTGCCAGGACAGCCAAACCGAGCCCCCCATCGCCGCCGCCGCGATGGGTCCCGACCACATCGCACCGCCGCGGCTGAGCACGTAGAGAAGCAGCAGGCCCAGCGCGAGTAGATAGGAGATTTCCGCGCCGACCGCCCAGTCGGGCCTATTGATGAACGTCTGCGTTATGATTTGCTCGATGACGTTGGCGTGGACCTCCACCCCGGGAACGGCGGGATTAAGCGGAGTGGCGCGGATGTCTTTGAGCCCCGCGGCGCTGGTGCCGATTAGGCAGATGCTTCCTTTGAGGGTGGAACGATCGAAATCCCGTTGGAAGATCTTCCAAGCCGGAATGGTTCGTCCCGGCGCGTCTTGGGTGAAGTAGGCCCAGACGCGTCCGATCCCATCGGTGGGGATCACGAACCGCCCAACTTTGATCGCCACGATCCCCGTGTGCTGGCCACCCGAGAGCTCTCCGTTGGAGCCCGATGATTTGACGGCGAAGTTCGTCGCGCCCTGAGCCACGCGCAGGGTCTCGAGCGTCAGCGAGGGCAGAAGCGTCGAGCCTCGCCGGAACATGAGAGGCGTGCTGCGGATGACTTGGTCGAGCTCGGGCTCGAAGCCGACGTTGCCCAAGCCCGCGGCGGCGGCCTCAAGCTGAGGGAGGTTGGAAACGGCTCCCGGATAGCCGTTGAGGTAGGCTAGAGGGCCGTCTCCGGCGAACGCGAAAGCGGCTTTCGCCGGGGGCGCGACATCGTTGTGTTGAGAGACGAGGGCGAAGCCCAGCACGGCGCGACCCTCTCCCAGGGCTTGGGCGAGAATCGCGTCGTGATCCGGCAGGCGGGAAACCCGGCCCTTCAAAGCCGCGAATTCCGCGCTGTCGGGCCATAAGGCGGCGATGCGGCTTGGCGACGTCCGATCAGGCTCGGCGAAAAAGATGTCGTAAGCCGTGGCGGCGGCGCCGAGGGCCTGCAGGCGCTTCTCGAGCTTGGCGACCTGCGTGCGCGGCCACGGCCATTGGCCGAGCCGAGCCAACGATTCGTCGTCAAGGTCGATGACCCGCACCCCCGCGTCGCAGTAAGTTCGCGGGCGCATCTGCTGGAAGGCGTCAAAGGCGCGGTGTTGAATCCAGACAATCCACGAAAAGTTGGATGCCTGCAGAAGCATCACGCAGAACAAGGCGGCGGCCGGAAGCGCCAAGTGCAGGCGTTTGGGGAGCATCGCGGCGATTGTCCCTCTTTGCGTCCAGCCATGTCTACGGCGCGCTGTGTAAAGTCTCGAATGTGCGATAATCCAATCCCCTTATGAAAGCGATCATCTCCTGCGTTCTTTTGGCGGCCTCGGCCTCGGCGCAAACCTCCAATGTCGACCGCGAAAGTCAGGATGCGTCGCGGCGTGGGGCAGTCGAGCGCAGGGCCGCCGAAGCCGCCGCTCGGACCGGCGAAACGGACGCGCGCGGCGGGATTTCTTTCGAACAGATTCTTCAGACGCCCGGCGACTTGAATCTCAATGAGCGCTTCGCGCGCGAGCAGATTCTTCGCGGCGACCTGCGCGGCGCGGCGACGACGTTGGAGCGCATCCTGATCCTGGCACCCGGGCGAGATCGCACGCGGCTGCTTTACGCCGTCGTGCTTTATCGGCTCGACGCTCTCGTCGACGCGGAGCGCGAGCTGCGCGTGGTCCTGGGGCGCTCGGCCGCTCCCGAGGTAATCGAGCAGGCTCGGAAATACAATGAGTTCGTCGAGGCACGTCGACGCAAGAACCATTTCGACGCGCGGGTCAGCCTCGGCTATGGCTACGACGACAACCGCAATTCCGCCTCGAGCACGGATCAGAACCTCTTCTTCGGCTCTCCCGTCCTGCTCAATCGCGATTCCCGCCGTCAAGACGACACGAACGTGACGATGTCCGCGGCGTTGGGTTATGCGCGCGACTTCGGAGGCGCCAAGCCCAAGACGATTTTTGTGAACGTGGGCTATTACCGCGGCGAGCAGACCCGCATCAACGTTCTCGACCTTCAGGCCTACAGCGCGAGCGCCGGCGCCGTCTTGCGCGTCCGCGGCTTTGAATTCATGCCCACGATCGGCTTCGACCATGTGCTGCTGTCTCAGAGTACCTATCTGCGCGACATGTCGCAGGGCCTTCGTGCGGCGCGCCGGGTCCGCCCGCGTCTGGAGCTTTGGACCGAGCTGCGGCATGAGGACCAGCGGTTCGCCGGCACGCCGCTTATCAGCAACGCCGAGGACCGCACCGGCGATCAGTACGACGTCAATGTCGGCGCGAACTGGGCCGTCTCTCCGCGGGATCGCTTCGCCTTTACGGCCGGCCATCGCCGCAAGCAGGCGCGCGCTTTGGCGCTGGCCTACCGCCGCGAGTCGTTGGGCCTTGAGTACACCCGGCTGCTCGGTGGCGGGATGTTTCTGTCCGCCGGCCTCACGGGGCAGTTCGATCGCTACGATCGGCCCGACCCGACGGTGAGCGCTCGTGGCCGCAGCGACGACGCGTTCATCGCGCAGCTTCTTTACGGCGCGCCGCTGAGCCTGCTCTGGAAGCCGCTGGCGGGCTTCACGGGGACGTTGGGCGTCGAGCGTTTCCAGCAAAGCTCGAATCTCATCAACTACGAGTACTTCAACAACCGCCTGACCGCCATGGTCAGCTACAAGTGGGGGATCTGACATGAAACTTTTATTGTGCGCCGTTCTCCTGCTTAAATCCGCGGCCTCGGCCGCCGTCGTCGACATCGGCGTGGCCTCCGCGGTTCGTGGCGCCGTGCGCGCGACGGCTCCCGGCCAGGCCGCCGGACGCGTCGTGGAGACCGGCAAGCCCGTCTACTCGCGCGACAAGGTCGCCACCGGCGCCGAGGGTAAGCTTCAGATTCTCCTGCTCGATCAAACGAGCTTCACCATCGGGCCCAACAGCGAGATGGTGCTCGACGAGTTCGTCTACGATCCCGGCACCGGCGCGGGCAAGGTAACGGCCAAGATCGCCAAAGGCGCCTTCCGGTTTGTGACCGGCAAGGTCGCGCGGCGCGACCCGTCGAGCATGCAGGTCACTACCCCTGTGGCCACCATCGGCATCCGCGGCACGATGACGGCGGGCAAGGTAAGCGCCGCCGAGGCGCTGATCGTGCTTCTTGGCCCCGGTCCCGGCAACAATGCCGACGAAAAAATGGGCGGCATCACCGTCAAAAACGAGCATGGCTCCACGGACGTGGACAAGGACGGCTGGGGCGTGACGGTGAAAGCGGGGGCGGCCCCGAGCGCGCCTTTCGAGCTGAGCCGAGAGCAGATTGAAGTCCTCCTTGCCGGCTTGTCGTCCACGCCCACCGCGAAGGACGACTCCACCGATCAAGATCCGGCCGATCAATCCTCCGGCCAACGCACGGCGAGAGGCTTGGACTACGAGCTCGACGCCTTTGCCGCGATCGACGCCACGCAGGGCGAGACCAGTCAGTTCGCCTCCCAGCAGTTCGCCGCTCCCGGCCAGTCGACCTGGGACCAGGTGCGCGGCATTCCCGGCGGCACGGGCCAGTACTCCGGTTCCGCGCCCTTTTACAATTGCAACGGCGGAGTCTGCGGAGCCAGCCCACAGGGCGTGACCTCGTTTACGCTCAATGTGAATTTCGCAGCGAAGACGGTGGGCGGGGGCTCCTCCAACGTCAACTTAACCTCCGCGTCGGGCGCCAGCGGGGCCATCGGCGCCTTCAGCTATGCGGGCTTGGGAGGCGACGCGAAGTACGCGCCCACCATCACCGGCGCCTCGTCGAACTGGACGGGGACGACCATCAAGCTGCTCAACGCCGGCGGCGTGGCGGCGGGCGCGGCCAGCGTCGACGTGCGCGTCATCGACACCTTCGGCCCGAACCCCACGACGACCTTCGGCGGGCCCGTCTCCGGCGTGTTGTCGCGTTAGCGTTTGAGGGCGCGCCGGACCTGCTCCAGATTTTGACGCGCGCTCGCGTCGTTCGGAGCTAATTTGAGCGCTTGTTCATAGCGCGCGGCGGCCTCCCGCAGCCGGCCCATTCGCGCCGAGGCATTGCCCCCGTTGATCCAAGCCTGGGTGAAGAGCGGATCGAGGCGAGCGGCGGCGTCGTAAGCCTTGAGGGCGTCTTGAGGGCGGCCCAAGGCTGTCAGCGCGTTTCCCCAGTTGTAGTGGGCCACCGGCGAGTTGGGATATAACGCCGCTGCGCGGCGCAACGCAATTTCCGCTCGCCCGGCTTTTCCCGCCATCAAGAAGGCCAACCCGAGATTGTTGAAGATGTCTGAATTCTCGGTGTCGAGGCGCGCGGCCTCTTCCAATTCGGCCAAGG
>JAYVZL010000111.1:0-5871 GCA_043783505.1 Elusimicrobiota bacterium | reverse complement strand
GACCGCATGGTCTGCCAGCAGGGCGTCTACAATACCGCGATCTCCGCGATCAAGCTCGCCAAGTCCCAGGGCTTCTGCGTGATGACGAACTCGACGATATTCCAGGGCGAGGACGCCGCCGAATTCCGCCAATTCTTCGACGACAACATGGCCATGGGCCTCGACGGCATGATGATCTCCCCCGGCTACGCCTACGAGAAGGCCCCGGAGCAGCAGCTGTTTCTCAAGCAGGAGCAGTCCAAGGCCTGGTTTAAAGAGGCGCTCAAGGATTGGCGCAAGAAGGGCTGGGCGTTCAACCACTCCCCGTTCTACATGGACTTCCTCGAGG
Organism: Elusimicrobiota bacterium; assembly: GCA_043783505.1. GTDB lineage: Bacteria > Elusimicrobiota > Elusimicrobia > UBA1565 > UBA9628 > GWA2-66-18. The sequence goes on along the minus strand of JAYVZL010000111.1, from coordinate 5,543 downwards.
GCAAGCGCCAGTACGACTGCACGCCCTGGGGTAACCCTCTGCGCAACGTGTTCGGATGGCAGCGCCCGTGCTACCTCATGAACGAGGGCGGCTACGCGAAGTCCTACCACGAGCTTCTCGAGACGACCGACTGGTCGAAGTACGGCCACAAGTCCGGCAATCCCAAGTGCCTTAACTGCATGACCCACTGCGGCTTCGAGCCGACGTCCGTCGCCGAAGCGTTCTCCAGCATCTCCAGCTTCTTCGAGCTCGTCGCCGACTTCGCCTCGATCAAGGCTCCGAAAAAAGTTCAGGCGTCTTACGACCGCACCGGTTCCTACGATGAAGTCCTCGCCAAGGCCGAAGGCAAACAGCCTGTGGAGACTAAGCACTAAGTGGACTCGGCATTTCTCACCGGCGGCACGGGTTTCGTCGGGACGCATCTTTGCCGTTTGCTGATCAAGCAAGGGCTGAAGGTGAAGGCGCTCGCTCGCAAAGGCGGCGACCGCAGGAATCTCGACGGTCAAAATGTCGAGATCATTGAGGGCGACTTGCTGGATAAGGCCGCCATTGAGAAAGGCGTTTCTGGTTGCCGTTATGTTTTTCATGTTGCCGCCGACTACCGGATCTGGATTCCCAATCCAAAGGACATGTACGCGTCCAACGTCCAAGGAGCGGAAAACGTCATGCGCGCGGCCGCCAAAGCGGGCGCCGAGAAGATCGTGCATTGCTCCTCCGTGGCCGCGGTTAAGCTTCCCAACGACAAGATACCTGTCGATGAGACGAGCGAGTACGGCGGCTTGGGCGAGATCATCGGCCACTATAAAAAATCAAAATATCTGGCCGACGTGCTCGCGCGGCGCCTGGCCAAGGACGAGGGCCTGCCGATCATCACGGTCAATCCCGCGGCCCCCATCGGCCCCTACGACATCAAGCCCACGCCCACCGGACGCATCGTCGTCGACTTCCTCAATGGCCGCATCCCCTCCTACATCGATACCGGCCTCAACCTCGTCCACGTGTCGGACGTCGCCATGGGGCATTGGCTGGGAGCGCTCAAGGGCCGGGTCGGCGAGCGCTACATCCTGGGCGGAGACAACCTGACGCTCAAGCAGGTCCTCGATCTGCTGGCCGAAGTATCCGGCCAGCCCGGCCCCAAGTTCAAGACGCCCTACGCCGTGGCCTACGCCTTCGGCGCGGTCGACACCGCCATCGCCCGCATGCGGGGAACGGAGCCGATGGCTCCTCTCGACGCGATCAAGATGGCCAAGCACTACATGTGGTTTTCCTCCGCGAAGGCGAAGACGGAGCTCGGTTTCGCGCCGCGCGCGGCCAAGCTCGCTCTCAAGGACGCCGTCGACTGGTGCCGCGCGAACGGCTACGCGAAGACTCCGGCGGCCGCATGAATGCGATGACTGAAGAGATCGACGAAGCCCCCCGCGCGGTGATGCCAAAGACGCCGGTGCTCATCATGACGGCCACGAAGTGGGAGTACCGCCCGCTCGCGAAGGCGCTGGGCTTGTCGGAGATCCCCCCCAACCGCAGCGAGGGAACCTTCGCCGGTCGTAGGATCGTGCTGCTCAAGACCGGCATCGGCGCGAAGAACGCCGCCGACGCGCTGGCCGCGGGCTTCTCCCCCTCCGATTTCGGCGTGGCGATCTCCGCCGGCTTGTGCGGCGCGATGCAGAAAGAAGCCAAGACGGGCGACCTCGTCGCCGACGCGCGCGAGGCCGACCTCGATCTCGTCAAGCCATTGCGCGAGACGGCGCTCAAGCTCGACTTGCCGTTCCACTTCGGCAAGATTCTGCACACCAACATCGTTCTACAGCCTCGAGTAAAACGGCTCCTCGGCCAAGAGCAGCGCGTGCTTGCCTGCGACATGGAGACCGCCTCCCTGCGCCGCTGGGCCGCGGGCGGCACGGCCGCGATCGCGGTGCGCGTCGTGCTCGACGAGCTCGATGAGGAGCTCCCGTCGGACGCCCCCGAGGGCGAGGACGCCGCCTCGCTCGCCCGCTACGCGCTTAAAAACGCGGCGTCGCTCCCCATGTTGATCAAGACCGGCTGGCGCTCCGCCCGCGCGATGAAAAACCTCTCCCGATTCCTCGCGGCGTACTTGGAGGCCATTTGAACGCGGTCCTAGCCCGCGCCATGGACAAGAACACCGCCTCGGTGGAGGCGGCCATGGACAAGCTGCTGGCTTCCACGCCCGACCTGCCCGAGTCCGTGCGCAAGGCCATGCGCTACTCGTTGTTCGCCGGCGGCAAGCGCCTGCGCCCCACCCTCGTGCTCGAGGCCGCCGAGTGCTGCGGCTTGAGCGCACGCAAGGCGCTCAAGACTGCCGCAGCGCTCGAGATGATCCACACCTATTCCCTTATCCACGACGACCTCCCGGCGATGGACGACGACGATTTGCGCCGCGGCAAACCCACCAATCACAAGGTCTTCGGCGAAGCCATGGCTATTCTCGCGGGCGACGGCCTCCTCACCAAGGCGTTTGAAGCGGCTGCCCTTAACGCCGCGGAGCTCAAGCTTAGTGGAAAGGCGACCGCGGAGCTCATCCGCGTGATCGCCTATGGAGCCGGCGCCGAGGGGATGGTCGGCGGGCAAGTCGCCGATCTCGCGGCCGAGGGCCTGGGCAAGAAGCTGTCCAAGACTTCCGCGGCGAAAACGTTGGAGTCGGTCCACCGGCGCAAAACCGGGGCCTTGATCGTCGCCAGCCTCGACGCGGGCGCGGTTCTGGCACTCGTCTCACAATCCAAGCGCGAGGCTCTGCGCTCCTATGGCGAGTGCGTCGGCCTCGCTTTTCAGATCGCCGACGACGTCTTGGACGTGGTCGGCGACAAGAAGAAGATGGGCAAGCGCGGTAGCGACCGCGACAACGACAAGCTGACGTACGCCGCCCTGTACGGAGTGGCGGGCGCGCGTGCCAAGGCGCGCGCGCTGACGGAAATGGCGCGCGCCCATCTCAAGCCGTTCGGCGCGCGCGCCGCTGTGCTCCATGAGCTGGCTGATTACATCATCGAGCGGGACAAATAACATGAAAGAACCGATCCTCAGCACCATCAATATTCCCGCGGACCTCAAAAAGGTCCCCAGCGAACATCTACCACAGGTCGCCGCGGAACTGCGCTCCTTCATCCTCGACACCGTCTCCAAGCTCGGCGGCCACTTGGGCTCGAGCCTGGGCTCGACGGAGATCACGATCGCCCTGCACTACGCCTTCGACACGCCCAAAGACCGCATCGTCTGGGACACCGGTCACCAGACCTACGGCCACAAGATCCTGACCGGCCGGCGCGATAAGATGAGCACCATCCGCCAATTCGGCGGCTTGTCCGGATTTTTAAAGCGCTCGGAGTCGGAGTACGACACCTTCGGCGCCGGCCACGCCTCCACCGCGATCTCGGCGGCTCTGGGCATGGCCGTGGCGCGCGACCTCAAAGGCGAAAGCAACAAGGTCGTCGCCATCGTCTCCGACGGCTGCATGACCGGCGGCGAGTCCTACGAGGGCCTGCAGAACGCGGGGCAGGTCCAGACCGACCTCATCGTGGTACTCAACGACAACCAGATGTTCATCTCCAACCGCGTCGGCGCCCTGGGCACGTTCCTCTCCAAGCTCTTGACGCTGGGCGCGGTGCGCGGCGCCGAGCATTCCGTGAAGAAGTTCCTGGCCCGCTTTCAATTCTGGGGCGCGTCGATCCTGCGCCTGGCCAAGCGGGCGAAAGTCCTGCTCTTCCCGGGCATGCTCTTCGAGGAGATGGGCTTCACCTATTTCGGACCCGTCGATGGGCACGACGTCGAGCAGCTGGCCGCGGTGTTCAAGCACGTCAAGCAGCTCAAAGGCCCGATTCTGGTCCACTGCGTGACCAAGAAGGGCAAAGGCTACGCGCCGGCCGAGGCCGACCAGTACACCTGGCACGGCCCGGGCAAGTTCGACGTGGCCACCGCCAAATTCCTCAAAACGCCGGTGACCAAGGCTCCTCCGCCCACCTACACCGCCGTGTTCGGCAAGGCCGTGCTCCGCGCGGCCGAGAGCGACCCTCGTATCGTGGGCATCACCGCCGCGATGCCCGAGGGCACGGGCATGGACGGCTTTCGCGACCGCTTCCCCAAGCGCTACTTCGACGTGGGGTTGGCTGAGGAGCACGCGGTGACGTTCGCCGCCGGCCTGGCGACCGAGGGCTATCGGCCCATCGTCGCCATCTACTCGACCTTCCTCCAGCGCGCCTACGACCAGATCGAGCACGACGTGTGCCTGCAGAAGTTGCCGGTGGTCTTCTGTCTCGACCGCGCCGGCCTGGTGGGAGAGGACGGCCCCACGCATCACGGCGTCTTCGACTACTCCTTCCTGCGCATGATCCCGGGCATGACGGTGATGGCCCCGGCCGACGAGAACGAGCTGCAGCACATGCTGCGCACGGCCATCGAACTGGGTGCGCCGGTCTCCATCCGCTACCCGCGCGGCGCGGGCGTGGGCGTGGGCATAGACGCCGAGCCGAAGGCTCTTCCCGTCGGCAAAGGCGTGCGGCTCAAGGACGGGGGAGACGTGACGCTGCTCGCCATCGGCAACCGCGTGCACCCCGCGCTCGAGGCCGCGCAAATCCTCGAGGACATGGGCTACTCGGTCGGCGTCGTCAACATGCGCTTCGTCAAGCCGCTCGACGTGGAGTTGCTCAAAGAGTGCGCGGCCAAGACCCCGCGCCTGGTCACGATCGAAGACAACGTGCTTCAGGGCGGCTTCGGCTCCGCCGTCCTGGAGGCTCTCACTCCCGGCCGCGCCGAAGTCCTGCGCCTGGGAATCCCCGACCAGTTCGTCGAGCACGGCGCGCCGCACCTGCTCTACGACTCCGTCGGCCTGTCCGGACCCAAAATCGCCGAACGCGTCGCCGCCTGGCTGCCGCATAAATCCCGCGCCGCCGCCCAACCCTAGGAGACCCCGATGACCATCCAGACCCCGTCTAAAATCCGCATCGAGAAGCTGGTCCTCGCCAAGATCCGAGGCTTCTGCGCGGGCGTTGTGCGCGCCATCGAGGTCGTCGAGCGCGCGCTCGAACTGTGCGGCGGCAAGGTCTACGTCCGCCACGAGATCATCCACAACCGTTACGTCGTCGACGAGCTTCGCAAGAAGGGAGCGGTGTTCGTCGAGGACCTCAATGAGGTCCCCGAGGGCTCCTGGCTGATCTTCTCCGCCCACGGCGTAGGACCCGACGTCGTCGCCGAGGCGCGCGCGCGCAAGCTCAAGATCATCGACGCGACCTGCCCCCTCGTCACCAAGGTCCATCTCGAGGCGATCGCGCTGGCCAAGCAGGACTACACGATCTTCCTCATCGGCCACCGCGACCACGTCGAGACCATCGGAACCTTGGGCGAGGCTCCCGAGCACATGGTCGTCGTGGGCGACGTCAAGGAAGCCGAGACGATCACCGTCCCCGATCCCGAGAAGATCGCCTATCTCACGCAGACCACGCTCTCCCTCGACGACACGCGCGAGATCGTCGCCGTGCTCAAACGCAGGTTCCCCAAGCTCATGCCGCCGAAAAAAGACGATATCTGCTACGCCACGC
>JAYVZL010000110.1:0-5882 GCA_043783505.1 Elusimicrobiota bacterium | reverse complement strand
CCCACCCCAGCGCCAGCCCGCGCGCGAAGCCGCGGTCGAAGACCAGCCCATACTTCACCACTTCGGCCATTCCAGAGAGGAACTCACGCTTCGGAAGTGTGCAAAGCGCGTCCACGTCCGCCAGGACGAAGGCCGGCTGATGAAACGCCCCGATCGCGTTCTTGCCCAAGGGGTGATTGACCCCCGTCTTGCCGCCGATCGCGCTGTCGACTTGCGCCAGCAAAGTCGTCGGCACATGCACGAGCGGAACGCCGCGGAAATAGGTCGCCGCGGCAAAACCCGCCGCGTCTCCTACCGTCCCTCCGCCGATGGCGATGACAGGCGTGCGCCGCTCGGCGTCGAAGCGCAGAAGAAAATCATAAAGCCCGTTGACCACGGAGAGCGATTTGGCCTTTTCGCCGCGCGGCAAAGTCGTCAGCGCCGCGTCCCAGCCCGCCGACTTCAACGCGCGCTGAGCGGGGACCGCGAACCGCGCCCTCAGAAAGGGATCGGTCACGATCACCGCGCGGCGCGCAAATCCGTGCTTGGCCAAAAGCGCCGGCAGGCGCCCCAGAAGGCCGCGGCCCACGTAGATGGGATATGAGCGCTCACCCAAACTCACCTTCACCTCATTCATGAGTTATCCAATTATCTTTCAAAAGCCGCTTATGCGCCTTCATCGCCGCCTGCTCGACGGTGCACTCTCCGGTCTTGAGCACGACATGAGCCGCCGTTTTGTAATGCGCTCGCCTCGTTCGGTAGAGCTTCTGCAGATCGCTCTTATCGCCTTTCCAAAGCGGACGGGCGGCTCTTGGACCGCCCAAGCGCTTAAATAAAACTCCGAACGGCGTCTCCCGATGCATCACGACGCCGGTCTTACGCATGAGCTTCACGTTCCGAGCGTCCAGAACCGCGCCTCCGCCGACCGAAACGACCCGTCCGCGGCCGCGCGCGGCTTTAGCTACCGCGCCGACCTCCAACGTCCGAAAATACTTCTCTCCTCGCCGCTCGAAAATACGCGCAATCGTCGTTCGCGCCGTCTTCACGACCATCGAGTCCGTGTCCAGAAACTCCCATCCCAGCCGCTTGGCCAACAGCCGCCCCATCTCGGTTTTCCCGCTCGCCATGAACCCCACGATGTAGACGTTATGCTTTGCGGGAGGCATTGTAGTGCGCGCGTATCTCCGCGATGGAGTCGCCGCCGTATTTCGCCAGGAACGCGTCGGCCAGCTCGAGCGCGGCGAGCGCCTCGCCGATCACGCCCGCGGCCGCGACGGCGCAGACGTCGGAACGTTCGATGTGAGCCTTGACCGCCTGCTTAGTCTTCAGGTCGATCGAGCGCAGAGGCTCCATCAAAGTGGAGATGGGCTTCATGGCCGCGCGGATGACCAGCGGCATGCCGGTCGTCATCCCGCCGTCAATCCCGCCGGAACGATTGGTGCGGCGCACCGCGTGAGTCTTCTTCTTGTCCCAGAACAGCTCGTCGTGAGCCTGCGATCCCGGCTGTCCCGCGCCCGCAAAGCCGAGGCCGATCTCCACGCCTTTGATGGCGTTTAAGCTCATGAAGGACTTCGCCAAATCGCCTTCAAGCCGCCTGTCCCATTGGACGTAGCTGCCCAGCCCGACCGGCAGCCCCGTGGCCCGCACCTCGATGACTCCGCCGAGCGTGTCGCCCGCTTTCTTGGCCTTCTCGATGGCGACGATCATCGCGGCCTCGGCCTTCTTATTTAAGACCCGAACCGGGGAGGCGTCGGCGCGCGCATTGAGAGCGCGGCCGCTCATTTCCGGCGCGAGCTCGCGGTCGACGACTCCGCCAATCGAGACGACCCTGCTTCCGATCTCAATGCCGAATTCTTGAAGAAACCGGCGCGCCACCGCGCCTAAGGCGACGCGCATGGCCGTTTCTCGCGCGCTGGCCCGCTCGAGCACGTTGCGCACATCCGTATGGCCGTATTTGACGACTCCCTGATAATCGGCATGGCCGGGACGCGGCACCGAGACCGCTTTTAGGTCTTCGTCGCCGCCCGTCTCGACTTTCATCGCCTCGGTCCAATTCTTCCAATCCCGGTTCCAGATGAGCAGGCCTATCGGCGAGCCGAGCGTTCGAGCGTGCCGCACTCCGGACAGAATCTCGGCCTCATCCTTCTCGATCTTCATGCGGCCGCCGCGGCCGTAGCCCTGCTGGCGACGCCCCAGATCGGCGTTTACGTCGGCGGCGAGCAGCGGCAGGCCCGCGGGCATCCCTTCGAGAATGCCCGAGAGTCCGCGGCCGTGCGATTCGCCGGCGGTCAACAGACGCAGGATCTTCATTCCAATATCTCCTGAAGCGCCGCCTCGGCGTTCTCAACGGCCGCTATCGGCAGGTCCTTCTTGAACCAGATCTTCCACGTCGCCGCGGCTTGGGCGACGAGCATGCCCAGCCCCCCCAACGTCTGCGCCCCGCTCGTTTTTGCCGCCAGCAGAAACGGCGTCTCGCGCGGATTGTAAATGAGATCATACGCCAACGCGCCGGGCTTAAACTTGGCACCGCCGTGAATCGGCGAGCCTTCGCCTTCCAAGCCAAGCGAGGTCGCGTTGACCACGAGATCGGCCCGTCCTATCGCGATCAAAAGCTCCTCCCGAGTCCACTGCGCCGCGTCTCCTCCGAAAGCCAGCGCCAGCTCCCGGGCTTTCTCCGGCGTCCGGTTGAGGATGCGCAGATCGGCCACTTTCTCCCGCCTCAAGGCCGCGCAGACGGCGCGAGCCGCCCCGCCCGCGCCCAGCACCACGGCCCGCTTTCCTCGCGAGACGAACCCCCGCTTCTTCAATGGAGCCAAAAATCCGTCAGCGTCGGTATTGTAGCCGATGCGCTTGCCGTCTTGAAATCGGATCACGTTCACCGCCCCGGCCTCGCGCGCGGATTTGTCCAGGCGATCAGACAGCGCGCGGGCGGCCAGCTTATGAGGAAGCGTCACGTTCCATCCGACCCAACCGTCGGCGCAAGCCTTGCGCAGCGCGCCCGCGAACTCTCCGGGCTCGATCTCAAGCGCGGCGTATTGAAGTGGCATTTGCGCCGACCGGGCGAACGCGCTGAAGATCTTCGGCGACAGCGAGTGGGAGATGGGCCAGCCCACGACCGCCGCCTTGAGGGTCACCGGCACAACGCCTCCAGATCCAAAAAAAAGCCGGGGTAGGAGATCGCGACGCATTCCGCGTCGGAGAGCCTGGTTTCGCCGTGGGCGGCCAAGGCGGCGACGGAGAAGGCCATCGCCAAGCGATGATCACCCAGCGTCTCGATAAGCGCTCCCCTTATTTTCGAGCCGCCCGCAATCTCCAGCGCGTCCCCGTCGACCCGGGCGGCCACACCCATCGCGCGCAGGCCCTTGGCGGTGCCCTCGAGGCGGTCAGACTCCTTGTGCCGCAGTTCGCCGAGACCCTCGATGCGCGTGACGCGCCGCGCGGTGGCCGCCGCGACCGCGAGCAAAGGGACCTCGTCGATGAGCGTCGGCACGCGTTCGGCCGCGACCGTCACGCCGCGCAGCGCGGCGCTGCGCACGCGGATATCGGCCACCGGCTCGCCGCCTTCCTCGCGCTGATTCGTCATTTCAATGAGCGCGCCCATCTCCTTGAGGACCGAAACAAAGCCCATGCGCGTGGCATTGACGCCTACCCCCGGGAGGCTCACGTCCGAGCCCTCGACCATCGAAGCCGCCGCCATGAAAAAAGAAGCGGAGGAAACGTCGCCCGGGACGCGCACGGTTCGTCCGTCCCCGCTCAGAAGACCCGGCGTCAAATGGATGTTCGGACCGTCGCGCCGCAGGACGGAGGCGTTAAGCCAGGCCAGCATGCGCTCGGTGTGGTCACGCGTTTCAAAGGGATCGACGACGATCGTTTCTCCGCTGGAGGAGAGCCCCGCCAGAAGAATCGCCGACTTGACCTGCGCGCTGGGCACGGGCAGCCGGTAGCGCGCCGCCGAGAGCGGCCGTTTGCCTCGCACCGAGACCGGAGCGAACTTATCGCCGGTCAGCTCGATACCCGCTCCCATCGCGCGCAGCGGCTCGGCCACGCGCCCCATCGGCCGCCGCGACAGCGAGGTGTCGCCAAACAGCGTCGCCTCAAGCGGCATCCCCGACAGGAGGCCCATCAACAGGCGCATCGTCGTTCCCGAGTTGCCGCAGTCGAGGCGTCCGCGAGGCGTCTTCCACGGCGCGGATAATCCGCCGCCGGTGGCGACCACCGCTTCACTTGCGTCGCTAAACGAGGCGCCGAGCGCTTCGAGACAGCGTCGGGTCGAGCGCACGTCCTCGCCTTGGGGAAGTCCGACGATGCGCAGGCCGCCCTCGGCGAGCGCGCCGAAGATAAGCGAGCGGTGGCCGATGGACTTATCTCCGGGCACGCGCACGATTCCCTTCAGCGGCCTGGAGGCCGGCATTATCCTCTTCACAAATCGTAGCCGAGAACCTTGCCCATCGCGCGGAGCTTCTTGACGAGAACGCCGAAGTCGGCCGGGCCAAGCGCCTGCGGCCCGTCGCACAACGCCTCCTCCGGGCGGTCGTGCACCTCGATCATCAATCCCGACGCCCCGACCGCGGCCGCCGCGAGCCCCAGGGGCGCCACCTTGTCGCGCATGCCCGTTCCGTGGCTGGGATCGACCAGCACGGGCAGGTGGCTGAGCTTCTGCACGACCGGCACAGCGTTGAGATCGAGCGTGTTGCGCGTGTGGCTCGAGAACGTGCGGATGCCGCGCTCGCAGAGCATGACGTCGTGGTTGCCTTCGGCCATCACGTACTCGGCCGACATGAGCCATTCGTCTATGGTCGCGGACAGGCCTCGCTTGATCATCACGGGCTTATCCATGCGGCCCACGTCTCGCAGAAGCGCGAAATTCTGCATATTTCGGGCTCCGATCTGGATGATATCGGTGTACTGATAGACTTTCTCCAGGCTGTGCTGGTCCAAGGCCTCGGTGATGATCGGCAGGCCGGTCTCCTGGCGGGCCGTGGCCAGGATCTTAAGCCCGTCCTCCCCCAGCCCCTGGAAGGCGTACGGCGAGGTGCGCGGCTTGTACGCGCCGCCTCGCAGGATATGCGCGCCCGCCTTGGCCACCTGCTTGGCGATGCGGACCGTCTGAGCCTCGGACTCCACGGCGCAGGGCCCCGCGATCACGACGAAGGTCTTGCCGCCGATGTCCACCTTCGAGTTCGGCACGCGGATCACCCTATTTTTATGATGAAAGTCCCGCCCGGCGAGCTTGTACGGCTTGGTGACCGGGATGGCCTGCTTGACTCCGGACAGCACCTCGAAAAGGTTGGGATCAAGCGGCCCAGGGTTGCCGGTGATGCCGACAGCCGTGCTAGACGCGCCTGGGATGATGTGCGCTTTAAATCCCAGGTCCTTGATCTTCTTGATCACGCCGTCCAACTGCGCTTTCTTGTAGCCGGCATTTAAAATGATCAGCATGACGTTATCTCTCCTGTGCCTCGCGCATCGCCTTCATCATTCGACTGGCCAAATTCACGACCGCGCGCAGCGCAGCGGCGGGTGAACGGCCTTCGCTGAGACCGACTAACGCGCTGCCCACCACGACGGCGTCGCCCGCGCGGCCGACTTCCCGCGCCTGCTCCGGCGTCGAGACGCCAAAGCCGACGGCGACCGGCTTGCGCACGGCCTTCTTCACCCGCGCGGTCTCCAGCGCCAGCGTTTTTGACAAGCACGCGCGCGCGCCGGTCACGCCGAGGCGCGACACGTAATAGACAAATCCCGTCGACGCCGCGCCGATGCGCGCAAGCCGCGCGGGATCGGTCGTCGCAGACGTCAAAAAGACCGTCTCCAGCCCCGCCGCGCCGAGGATCGCGCGGAACTCGCGCGCCTCTTCCAAGGGCAGGTCGACGACCAGCACGCCCTGCACGCCGGCTTTGCGCGCC
>JAYVZL010000109.1:0-5892 GCA_043783505.1 Elusimicrobiota bacterium | reverse complement strand
GCGCCGGCGCAGGCTTGGGTGCAGCCCTCCTTGATAGAGCGGGAAGAACAGGCACTTCGAGCCGGCCGCGCGCGCGGCGGCCACGGCGGGCACGGAACGGTCGGTCCAGCGCATCGTGCGATCGAGAGCGCGCGCGGCCTCTTCCTCGGAACACGGGTAGGGCGGGCATTCGTCGAGGGTGGTCCAGGCGTCGGAACCCAGCGCGGCCTGGACGGCGATGACCGACTCCGGGGTCAGGCGGTGCGTGGAGCCGTCGAGATGAGATTGGAAGGTCACGCCCTCGTCGTCGATCTTGCGCAGGTCCGACAGGCTCAACACCTGGAAGCCGCCCGAGTCGGTGAGGATGAAGCCCTCGTAGTCCATGAACTTATGTAGGCCGCCCGCCGCTTTGACGACCTCGGTTCCCGGACGCAGGTAGAGGTGGTAGGAGTTGGCCAGCAGCGCGGTCGCACCCAACCGGCGCATGTCGTCGGAATCGAGCGCCTTGACGCTGGCCTGGGTCGCCACGGGCATGAACACCGGGGTTTCGACGGGGCCGTGCGGGGTGTCGAGAATTCCCGCGCGCGCTAGGCCGTCTTTGGCTTGAATCGTGAACGCCATCTGGGGTAATTCTACTCTTTATCCCAGTTCAAGCCCGGCTAAAGTTCTATTTCTCCCAATCCTTGGTCGAGCCGGAAAAAACGGCTTCCGAAATAGCCCCGGCAGGCGCGCCAAGAACGGCGCCAAAAACACCGCCCACGATGCCGGCGAGGCCCGCGGCAAAACAGGTCACCGCAAACAGGAGATCGTACCCGCCGGTGCTAAGACGATTGTTCGTCCGATTCGCTTTCTTCTCGAAGTCATTTGCGACATCCAAAAGCCATGTTGGACCGACGAGCGCGACTCCATTGAAGCCGTGCACCGCGCCCTTGCCCATTCTCGTCAAAACCGAATCGCCGCCGGCTTTTGTCGCCGCCGGAGAGGGAACATCCTTAACGGTCATCGCGACTTTCATCGGCCCGCCGCCCAAGGCTAAGGCTTTGAGAGATTCGCCAGGGTTGGAGATGCCTGAGACCTCAGTGGGAGACTTTTTAGGTTTCTCATTACAACGATCGAAGCTCTGGCAGCCCTTCCAGGCGGTCTCCTCGAGCGTCTGGCCGGAAGCGGAGAACGGCAGGCAGCTCGAGACTATGCTCATCGCGGCCAATGACACTGCTAATCGGTTCATATGTCCATTCTCCCCGTAGGCTTGATGCTTTTGAATATAGGAAAAGCCGCTTCTCCACGGTTGGCCGGAAGGCCTTTTTCATTTCAGGCAAAAGACCCATGCCATTTTAGGCCTATAGGGTGCTTTTCAGAGTTTTCCCGAATCCAACTAGCGTCAACGCTAGTTGCGACCATTCCTGGGGATAAGTCGGATGACGACTTGAGCTTCCAGGTTAAAGCAGCAGCGTCGCGTCGCCGAATGAGTAAAGCCGGTAGCCCAGAGAGACGGCTTCGCGATAGGCATCAAGCAGGCGCTCGCGGCCCACGAAGGCGCTGGCCAGAAGCAGGGGCGTGGAGCGGGGCAGGTGGAAGTTGGTGATCAGGGCGTCGATGGCCCGGAACTCGTAGCCGGGCGTTATATATAAGGAACTCTCGCCGATCCCCGGCCCTAGCCCTTCAGGACGTGCGGCGAGCGTCTCGAGCGTGCGCGTGGTGGTCGTGCCCACCGAAACGATGCGCCCGCCGCGAGCTCGCGCCTCGACAATGAGCTGGGCCTCGTTGGCCTCGACCTCATAGCGCTCGGCGAGCATCTGGTGGAGAGCGGCGTCGTCGCTCATGATAGGACGAAAGGTTCCGCGGCCGACATGCAGCGTCACGTAGGCGATGTTCACGCCCATGTCTTTGAGTTTGGTCATCAGCTCCGGCGTGAAATGCATGCCGGCGGTGGGAGCCGCGATGGAGCCGTCGTCGCGAGCGTAGACGGTTTGATATCGGGCCGCATCGGCGCGCGAAGGGACGCGCTTCTTGGCGATGTAGGGGGGCAGCGGCGGCAGGCCGTGCTCGGCTAAGTAGGCGCGAAGATCGGCCGTCTCGAAGCGCAGCCGGTATTCCCCGTCCTCCGTCAGGCCTTCGACCGTCGCCGTCATGCCTCCGCTGAACTCGAGCTTCTGCCCCGCTTTAAATCCGGAGGCGAGCGCCGTCCAAGTCGCCGGCGCCAATTCGCGCACCAGCAGAAGATCAGCCTTGCCCCCGGTAGATTTTTTCCCCAGCAGACGGCAGGGCATGACCTTGGTTCGGTTGACGACCAGGCAGTCGCCGGGCTTGAGAAAGCGGGGTAGGTCGCGAAAGTGAGCGTGCTCGAGCGCCGAGACAGCGCGGTCGAGCAACAGCAGGCGCGAGGAGTCGCGCGGCTCGGCGGCGGAGGAGGCGATGAGCGACTCCGGGTACTCGTAGTCGAAGTCGGACAGCGGGATCGGCCGGCTCATTCGTCGATCTCGGAGAGCACCGAGCTCGGAAAATAGAATCGCAGTATTTTCCCGTAGCTGCGGCCTTTCTCAGCCTGAAGACGGGCGCCCCACTGGCACAGCCCGACGCCGTGGCCCAAACCCGAACCGACGAACTCCACGCCTTTTTTTCTTATATCCAGGCTTTTGATGCGGACGCTTTTCATTTCGCCGGCGCCGAGCGCGCCGCGCAGCTCGGCGGCGCGGATTTCGGAGACGTTGCGGCCGGCGCGGACCACGAAGGTCCGCACATATCCCGCCGCGTCGCGCGCCCCGATCTTAAGGCCCGTCATGGTGTCAGACAGCATGCGACGCTCCGAAACGGCCGCGGTCAAGTCGGCCCAAGTGAAATACGCTCTCCAGCTCATGTGAGGGGACGCGCGGCACCACGGGTCCCTGACGCCGCGCAGAGGACGAGGGATTTTTCCCTCGGAATTCCAAGCCGCGCCGGCGTCGGTGGTGGAGCCGCCGCAGCAGGCGTGGTAGTAGACGCGCAGGAGCTTGCCGTCGTAGCCCAGCACTTCGCCGTGCGTCTGACGCACGGCGGAGCGCACGTTCTCGTTGACGCCCGTCAGCCCCTTGAAGACTTGTGAGCGGGTGTCGGCGGTCAGGTCGAAGCCGTCCTTGCGAAACTTGCCCATGTTGGCGTAGGTGAATGTGCGCGCGACCACCGCCTGCGCCTTGAGCGCCTCAAGCGGCCAGCCCGGATCCATCTCATGGGGCAGGACGCCCTCGAGATAATCCTCGATCTCCAATTCCTCGACGATAGTCACCGTCTGACCAGGGTCCAGCCGCAGGATCAAGGTCCCCCTGTGTAGATCCGGGCCGACGCGGATGCGCGCGCCGTCCTCCGGGATCAACCGGGTCTCGGTTTTGATGTGCGCATCGGCCAGACGCAGACCGCCTTCGCGCGGCTTGAGCGTGAGCTCTCCTTTCCATTCGAGAGCCTTGTCGAAAGCGCCGGCATTGGACACCCGCACCCGCCCTTCCGGGTAAATCCTGGCGGAGGCGGCCTGGCGAACGATCGCCACTAAAACCCGCGCGTGCCCGGGAGCCTCGGCGGCGCCGACGCTCGCGGCCGCGAGCAGGAGCGCGGCCGAAAACGTCACAGCAGGTCGAGGGCGCGGCGCGGAGCTTTCAGGCCCAGATGCGCGTAAGCCTTGGGTGTGGCCGTGCGGCCGCGCGGGGTGCGGGCGAGGAAGCCGGCTTGAATGAGGAAAGGCTCGACGACGTCGGTGACCGTGTCGAGCTCCTCGCTGATGGCGATGGCGAGGTTCTCCACGCCCACAGGGCCCCCGTCGAATTTCTCGATGACGGCCTTGAGCAGGCGCCGGTCCATGGGATCAAGCCCCTCGGCGTCGACCTCGAGCTTGGCCAGCGCGTGTCGAGCCAGGTCGCCGGTGATCCGGCCCGTGCCGTCGACTTGGGCGAAATCGCGCACGCGGCGAAGCAGGCGGTTGGCGATGCGCGGGGTGCCGCGGCAGCGGCGCGCGATCTCACCGGCGCCGTCGTCGTCGATGGGCGCCTCGAGCAGGGCCGAGGAGCGCAGGACTATTCGGCGCAGCTCGTCGGGCCCGTAGAACCCGAGCTGGGCCACGATGCCGAACCGGTCGCGCAGCGGCCCGGTCAAGAGGCCCGAGCGCGTGGTGGCCCCCACGAGTGTGAAGCGCGGAACGGCGAGCTTAAGCGTCGAGGAGGCCGGCCCTTTGCCCGTGGAGATGAAGAAGGTATAGTCCTCCATCACCGGATACAGCGCTTCCTCGACTACGGCGTTGAGGCGGTGGATCTCGTCGATGAAGAACACGTCGCCCTCAGAGATGTCGGTCAGAAGCGCCGCGAGGTCGCCGATACGCTCAAGGATGGGGCCCGAGGCGGTGCGCAGGTTGACGCCCATCTCTCGCGCCAAGATGATCGCCAAGGTGGTCTTGCCCAAGCCGGGCGGAGCGTAGAACAGGCAGTGGTCCAGCGGCTCGCCGCGCTTTTTGGCGGCCTTGATGAAGACGCGAAGATTATCCTTAAGAGAGTCCTGGCCGATGAACTCCTCAAGCGTCTTGGGGCGCAGGGCCCGGTCGACGGGTTCCTCGGCCGGTTGAGCGCCAGAATTGATGACCGAATCTTCGCGTGGTTTCGGCATTAAAGCCTCTTAAGCGCCTGGCGCACCAGCTGTTCGGCGGGCAAGTCCTTGCCGCCGTGTTCCTCGGCCAACGTCTGCAAAGCCGTTCGCACCTCTGATTGCTTATAACCCAGGGCCTCGAGAGCGTGGAGCGCTTGACCCCAGGAGCCCGTCGCCGGCACGGAGTCGGCGATCTTCTGGAAATGGGGGGAGCCCGGCACTCGGACCTCGTCGATCTTGCCTTTGAGCGCGTCGACGATCTTGGTTGCGGTCTTCTTGGTGAAGCCGAACACGCCGCAAAGCATCTTCTCGTCGCGGTCCATGACCGCGCGGCGGAAATCAGGCAGGGACTTAGACGCCTTGTCAAGATACTCGAGCGCTTTTTTCGCGCCGGTGCCGGGGATCTCGTCGCGAAAGGCGCAGAACATCGCTTTTTCCGATGGGCTCAGGAACCCGTACAGCGTCTCGCCGCCGCCATACATGGCGTAGGACGCGACGATAAAAAGCGTAGCCTCGCCGCCGGGCGCGGGCAGATGCGAAGCGGCCGCCGCGGTGACATGGACTTCGTGGCCGACGCCGCCGACCTCGAGCACCAAGGACTCCAGATCCTTGGAGAGCACGATCCCGCGCAGAGACGCGATCACCGGCGGCCTCCCCAGGCGTCTAGCACTTTTAGGCCCTTCATCCGCCCAGCGCGCAGGTGGCACAGCGCGATCGCCGCGGCGTCGGCCACGTCGTTGGGGCGGAGCTTGTCGGCCAGGCCCAGGGCCTTCTGCACCACGGTCTGCATCTGCGCCTTCTCCGCACGGCCCGAGCCGGTCAAGGACAGCTTCACGGTCTTGGGATTGTACTCGACGACCGCGCTGCCGGACTGGGCGACCGCGAGCAGTGCTACACCGCGCGCCTGGAGGGTGGAGCGGATCGTATTGGCGATGGTGGTAAAGAACATCTCCTCGATCGCGCAGGAGTCGGGCTTGTGCTCAGCTAAGACCGCGCCCAGCTCGGCATGGATCGCCTTCAGACGCAAGGGCAGGGGAACGCCCGGCAAAGTGCGGATTACGCCCGAGGCGACCAAGCGCGGAGAGGCCGGGGCGCCGTCGAGGACGGCCCAGCCGGTCTCATGCATCCCGGGGTCGATCCCGAGGATTTTCATGGGTTAGGCTGCGAGCTTTTTCATGACGGCGTCGGGGATGTCGAAGTTCCCGTACACGTTCTTGACGTCGTCCATAGCCTCGAGCAGCTCCATGAGCTTGAGCACTTTAGGGGCGTCGACTTCGCCGACGGCAACGAGGTTGTCGCAGATCATAGAGA
>JAYVZL010000108.1:0-14171 GCA_043783505.1 Elusimicrobiota bacterium | reverse complement strand
CACGGCCCAACTCATGCGCTTCGCGCATAAGCACAAGCTCAAGATCGTCACCATCGAGGACTTAATCGAGCACCGCCGCCGCAAGGACCGCCTCATTGAGAGAAAAGCCAGCGCCAAGCTCCCGACAAAATACGGGGACTTTACTATCCGCGTCTATGAAGAGACGCTCACCGGCAAGGTCCACCTCGCGATGGTCAAGGGCGAGGTGCGGGGTGCTAAGCGCGTGCTCGTGCGCGTGCACTCATCTTGCGTGACCGGCGACGCGCTGTTCTCCGAGAAGTGCGACTGCGGCCAACAGCTCGAGGCCGCGCTCAAAAAGATCGCGCACGCCGGCAAGGGCGTGCTGGTCTATCTCAATCAAGAAGGCCGCGGCATCGGCTTGGTCAACAAGATCCGCGCCTACGCTCTCCAGGACAAGGGCCTCGACACCGTCCAGGCCAATCTCAAGCTCGGCCTCAAGGCCGACCTGCGCGAGTACGGCATCGGCGCGCAGATCCTGGCCGACCAAGGCCTGACGTCGATCCGCCTGCTGACGAACAATCCCCGCAAGATCGTCGGCATCGAGGGCTACGGGCTCAAGGTCGTCGAGCGCGCGCCCCTGCAGATGCCGTCGACCAAGCACACGGCCGCCTATCTCAAGACCAAGAAAGAGAAACTGGGCCACCTGTTGAGCGTTCCCGAGGAGATCAGATGAAGCGAGTCGCCATCGTCAAGTCGAGGTTCAACGAAGAGGTGACCGCGCGCCTGTTGGCGAGCTGCCTGAAGACCTTCAAGGACGAAGGCTGGACCGATTCCCAGCTCAAGGTCGTCGAAGTCCCCGGCGGCTGGGAGATCCCGTGGGCCGTGCAGGAGCTGGCCAAGACCAGCCTCTATCAAGCCGTGGTGACGCTCGGCTGCGTGCTCAAGGGCCAGACCCCGCAGAACGACCATCTCTCGCGCTCGCTGGTGCAAAGCCTGCACCGGATCACCCTCGAGACGCGCGTGCCCGTGATCCTGGGCGTCATCACCCCGAATACCGAGCGCCAAGCTCTGGCGCGCACCAAAGGCCGCATGGATCGCGGCCGCGAAGCCGCCCTGGCCGCGCTCGAGATGATCGCGCTCAAGGAGGAGCTCCGTGGGTCGTAGACGCCTGGCGCGTGAGATCGCGCTCCAAGCCTTGTACATCGCCGACGTGTCCCACACGCCCGCGCTCGAGGCCTTCGCCCTCGTCACCCGGCGGCGCGGCGAGGAACTCGACGGCGAGACCCTCGACTTCGCCCGCGAGCTGACCCTGGGCGCGCTCGACCGCGTGGCCGCGCTCGACAAACTCATCGCCGATCAAGCCGCGAACTGGTCGATGACGCGCATGGCCGCCGTCGACCGAAACGTCCTGCGCCTGGCCGCCTTCGAGCTGACCGCGCGCCCGGACACGCCGGTGGGCGTAATCATCGACGAGGCCATCGAGATCGTGCGCAAGTATTCGACCGAAGAAGCCACTCGCTTCATCAACGGCATTCTCGACTCGCTCAAGAAACTGAGGGAAGAGCCGAAAAAGAAAAAGAATGCCCCCGAAAAAGACGCCTAAAGCGGAGGTGTCGGCTCTGCGCGGCGAGATCCGCGAGCACGACAGGCGTTACTACCTTCTCGACAACCCCACCGTCTCCGACACGGAGTACGACCGCCTCATGGCGCGCCTCAAAGCTCTCGAGGACGAGCACCCCGAGCTCGCCGATCCCGACTCCCCCACGCGGCGCGTGAACGGAGGCGTGGGCTCGGACTTTAAGCCCGTACGGCACGCCGTCTTGATGCTGTCTCTCGACAACGCCTACGAGGAAACCGATATCCGCGCCTGGGACGAGCGCGTGCGCAAGAACCTGCCGCCGGGTGAGTCCCCTTCTTATTTAGTCGAGCCCAAGGTGGACGGCCTATCCTGCGCGCTGACCTACGAGAACCGCACCTTAGTCCGCGCCGCCACGCGCGGCGATGGCGAGACCGGCGAGGACGTCACCGCCAACGCGCGCGCCATCGCCGCGATCCCGCTGCGCCTTTCGGGTGAACCGCCGGAGCGCCTCGAGATCCGCGGCGAAGTATACATGACCTTCGCGGGCTTTGCGCGCGTCAATGAAGAGGAGAAGCGCGCCGGACGCGAGCCCTTCGTCAATCCGCGCAACTGCGCGGCCGGCTCGCTTAGGCAGAAGGACCCGGCCATCACCGCCGGCCGCCGACTGCGCTTTCAGGCCCACTCCTACGGCGTCTGGAAAGGCGCGGAGCCCCAGACACACTCCGAGTTTCTCGACCTGTGCCGGAGCTTCGGCCTCGCATCGAGCCCGTACAAGCGCTGCGCCGACATCGACGCCGTCGTCTCCTGGTATGCCAAGTTCAAGGAAGAGGAGATGCCCAAGCTATCCTACGCGGTGGACGGCCTGGTCGTGAAGGTCGACAGCTTCGCTCATCAAAAACGTCTCGGCTGGACGGCGAGAAGCCCGCGCTGGGGAATCGCCTTCAAATACCCCGCTCAACAGGCGACTTCGGTCGTGCGCGACGTGGATTTCTCCGTTGGCCGGACCGGGACCATTACCCCGGTGGCGAAGGTTGAGCCGGTTTTTTGCGCCGGCGTCACGATCTCCTCGGTCACTTTGCACAACTTCGAGGAGATCGCTCGCCTCGGCCTTCGCGTCGGGGATAGAGTCCTCATAGAACGCGCCGGCGAGGTCATTCCCAAGGTCATCAAGGTCGTGGAGAAGGCCAAGCGCGGAGAGGAGATCCGCCCGCCGACGAAGTGTCCGGACTGCGGAAGTCCCGTCATTAAGGAAGAGGGGATGGTCGCTTATCGTTGCGACAACATTTCATGTCCGGCACAATTGCGCCGGACTGTCGAGCACTACGCTTCCCGTCCGGCCATGGACATCGCCGGACTGGGAGACGCCGCGGTCGATCAACTCGTGGAGAAAGGCCTCGTTAAAGGCGTGGCGGATATCTACAACCTGACAAAAGCGCAATTGCTCGAGCTTGAGCTGTTCGCCGACAAGAAGGCTGACAACCTCCTTGAGCAGATCAAAGCCAGCAAGGCCAAAACACTCGACCGCGTCATTTTCGGCTTAGGGATACGACATGTCGGCGAAAAATCCGCGGAGGTCATCGCCGAAATTTTTTCAATCGACGAGATGCTCGCTCTCTCAGTCGAGGGATTCCAAGCCGCGCCCGACATCGGTCCCGTCGTCGCGAAGTCCCTGCACGATTTCTTTTCTTCCAAGGCCGGGCGAGGAGTCATTGACCGCCTGCGCGCGGCAAAATTGTCTATGACCAAACCCGAGCGCCGCATCGCCGCCGGCGCGCCTTTCTCGGGCATGACCTTCGTCTTCACCGGCGAGCTCAAAAGCAGCACGCGCGAGGAGGCCGAAGAAAAAGTTAAATCTCTCGGCGGCAAGGCCTCAAGCTCGGTGTCGGCCAAGACCTCCTACGTCGTGGCCGGCACGGCCGCGGGCTCCAAGCTCAAGAAGGCCCAAGCCCTCGGCGTCAAGGTCCTCACCGAAGAGCAGTTCCAGGAGATGCTGCCATGAGCGCCCGAAAAGAACGCGACCGCGCGCGCGTCGCCCTGCTCCACGTCGCCGACCGCACCGGCGTCGTGGAATTCGCCCATTCGCTGGTCGCGCTCGGCTTCGAGCTCGTGGCCACCGGCCCCACGTCCACGGCCCTGCGCCAAGCCGGAGCCCCTCACAAGACCGTCTCCGAGTTCGTCGGCGAGCGCATCCCCGCCGACGCCCTGGGCCTGCTCCACCCCAAACTCATCGCCGCGCTCACCGATGAGAAAGCGCGCGTCGACCTCGTCGCGGTCAACTTGTATCCATTGTCTCAGGCCACGGCCGATCCCGCGCTGACCCAGGACGAAGTCCTGGCCTACGTCGATCCGGTCGGTCCGGCCCTGCTGCGCGCGGCCGCGCGTAATTTTAAACAGGTCATTCCCATTTGCGACCCAGACGACTATCAGCAGGCCATCGAGACGCTCAAGGCCTACGACCGAATGCTGCCCGACCGCCGTCAGGCGCTGGCCGCCAAGGCCTTTCACTACGCATCGTATTACGACTCCACCGTGGCCCAGTACCTCGGCGGTCAATGGGAGGAGTTTCCCGACGAGGTCGTCGTCGCGCTCAAAAAATCTGCGGATCTACGCTATGGCGAGAATCCCCACCAGGCCGGGGCCTTCTACACGCTCTCCGGCGCGCGCCCTTGGGGGCTCAACGCCGTCCAGCTTCACACCGGACGGCCGCTGGTGTACGGGCACTACCTCGATTTGGAAACCGCCTGGGAGCTGGTCAACGCCTTTCAGGAGCCGGCCTGCGCCATCGTCAAGCACGGCGTGCCCGCGGGCTTCGCCTGCGGCGAGGACTTGGCCAAGGCCGCACGCCGCGCCTACGCGGGCGACCCGCGCGGATGCTTTCGCGGCACCGCCGCGGTCAACGCCGAGGTCGGCGCCGCCGCCGCCGAGTTCTTCGCCGAGGAGTTCGTCTCCTGCATCGCCGCGCCCGACTTCTCCCCCAAGGCCCTTCAGCTGCTCAAGGCCAAGAAGGATATCCGCCTAGTCACTTTACCCTCCAAGCTAATCTCGGCCCACGAGCTCGACCTGCGCGCGGTGGCCGGCGGGATGCTCGTGCAGGAGCGAGATCAGCGCCCCTTCATAGGCGATCTCAAGACCGCCTCGCGCCGCCAGCCCAGCGCCAGAGAAACCGCGGGACTGGTGGTAGCCTGGCACACGGCCATGCACGCGCGCACCCACGCCGCGGTGATCGCGCGCGGCACGGCGGTCATCGGCGTGGGTTCGGGACAGACCTCACGCCTGGACTCGGTGCGCCTGGCCGTCGTGAAGTCCCAGGAGCGGCATCCCATCCTCGCCGCGGGCGAGCCGATGGTTTTAGCCTCGGACGGGGCTCTGACCGCGGAGCACATCTTGGCCGCGGCCGAGGGCGGAGTGACCGCCGTCATTCACCCGGGAGGCGCCGCCGAGGACGCGGTCGCGGCGGAAGCAGCCGACAAGCATGGCATCGCCCTCGTGACGACCGGCGTGCGCCACTTCCGCCACTAATTCACTCCAACGGTTTGCAGTAATTTTCCTGAGGCGCCGTCGCCAGCGAGGTCATCTCCCGACAAAGGAACACAGATCCTATGCTGGTCATGATGCCGTTCGCGTCCGCAAGCGACAACTGCAGACCGATGGGCTCGTCTAATCCATTCGAAATCGGCATATCGATGTCGGATTCTTTCAGAATCGCGTCTCTTCTCACGTTGTCAAGATTGTCCAGGAGGCCATTCTTGTCGAGGTTGGATTGCCCTACCAGCACGGCATAGCGGCGATAGCTCGACTCAACGCGAAAAGCTTGGATCATGCCGCCCAACAGATAGGCATCGATTTGAGTATCGCCTTTGGCATCGAAGCCGTCCTCCAGGGAGCATTTGACGTGCGTAAGTTCGATGACGTATTTTTTTCCGCCAGATTTCATTATGTATGGATGGGCGGAAGTCTCCATCTTTGGAACGCCCATGGAAATCTCCTTCAGTCCCATCGCCGTTTCGACGATATTCCGGCAGACCACTGTGGCCAAGCCGTCGTCCCAAGCGGCGGCTTGGACGGGAGGCGTCATAGCGGCAATCGACAGCAATGAGACGACGGAAAAACGATTCATATGGACCTCCGAGGCTTGGCAATAGACTACCAGTCAAACGGGCAGGCTTGATAGAATCGAAAGACCCACGCGCACGGCGGCAATCTACCCAGAGGCTTCTAGGCCCTTCGACTTTAATTCGCTAGACTAAAAGCATGCAGCATGAATCCAACGGCGTGCGGCTCAAGATCACGAGCAAGACTCTCACCGCGGCCGATATCGAGGGTCGTCTGGGTCTCAAGCCCGACGAATCCTGGAAAATCGGCGAGGCGATGGGGACTTTCGCCGTCGTATTGAAGGAGCACGGCTACGTTATCGACTCCCAGGCGTCGCTGGCCGCTCCCATCTCCGAGCACCTGCGCTCGGTCATCAAGCGCATCGCGCCGGCGGCGAAGCAGATCGGCGAGATCTCCGCTCAGGCGACCGTCGAAATGTCCTGCCGCGTCCACGCCAAGGCCGTGCCCTCGCTCGCCTTTGAGCGCGACGATCTGCGCTGGTTGGCCGCCATCGGCGCGCGACTCGAGATCGACCTGCACCTCATCGTCGACCACCGCCCCCCCGAGACGGCCAAAAAGCCTTAAATCACCCGGACGCCGGGTATACCCTTGAAATCGGCATCGAGCGTGATCAGCTCCGCGTCGCACGAGCGCGCCGCGGCGAGGATCAGCGCATCGGCCATCGCCAGGCGGTACTCCAGGCTGAGGTGGGCCGCGGTCAAGGCTTGATCGCGATCGAGGGGAACGCTTTCGGATTGAGACAAGCGGCCCGCCACGGTCTCGGCCACCTCTTCATCGAAGGCGCTAAGCGCCTTCTTCTGGACCTCGTAGAAAACGACGGCCGGGACCAGAATTCGTCGGGGATCAACCAGGAAAGGCTTGACCCGATCCGCCTTGGGACGGTCGGCGAAATACTCGATCCAAGCCGAGGAGTCGAGGATGACCCGCTTCACAGCGGCTTTTCCTTTTTCTCCCGAAGATCCGACAGCACGACGCCTCTCATGATGCCCCGAAGGCTTTCCAGCGGGCGGTCGCAGACCAGGGAGATCGAGGAGCCCTTGATGAAAACGGCCAGTTTCTGCCCAGGCCGCACTTTTAGCTTCCGACGCACGTCCTTGGGGATCACGACCTGGTATTTGCTGGAAACGGTGACCTTGTCCATACACCCCCGATCGTAAAACGAAATAATGATCGATAGTATTAGTGTAAACCAAGGGCGCGGCCGCGTCAAGGCCTAATGAGTCGATGGGCGCTCCTGGCTCACATCGACGACGCTACATCCACGGAAAATAATCGATTTCGTAATGAATAAATTTAAAGTATATTAATACCAATTGGTATGTCTACGATAACCAAAGACTCTCCGGCGCTGGCCCAGCTGTTGAACGCAGCTACGGCGCTTATGCTGGTTCGAGGCTTCACGGCGACCACCGTCGATGAGATCTGCGAACGGGCGAAGCTCACCAAAGGCGCGTTCTTTCATTACTTCGACAGCAAAGAAGAGCTGGGCCGGGCGCTCGTTGAGAAATGGTCGCGGGAGCGCAAAGCGGCGCATTCCAAGCTGTTCGGCGTTCATGAGGACCCGCTCAAGCGTGTTCTTGCGTATGCGTCGGGCATCGCGAGATTGGCCGAAGAGGGCTCTCTCATGCGAGGATGTCTCATCGGCGCTTTCGCCCAAGAGCTTCAGGAAATCAAGGCGATTCGCCAGGCGTGCGATGAAGGCTTCTCGGTGTGGGTCGAGCAATTGGCGCACGAGATCGCGCTGGCCAAGGAACGGCACGCGCCTAATGCCAAAGTTTCGGCTCAGGAGCTGGCCGAGGCTTTTATCGCGCACATTGAAGGCGCCATCTTGATCGCCAAAGCGAGCGGCAGTCCGGCCGCCATTATCCGCGCCGCGGCTCGATTCAAAAGGGAGCTCGAGACGGCTCTAAAGGGCTGATTTTTTTTAATCTCTATACATACTGACTAGTCGGTATCTAATTAAGGAGGAATCATATGAATCGAAAATCAAAGAAGCATTGCAGTCGGGCGTTCGCAGCAGCGGTAGGGGCGGCCGTGTTCTGTTCGAGTCACGGCGCGGCCGAAAGCCGCAGTCCGTCTCCGCAGCCGCCGGCGCCGACGCATCATCAAGCGCATCCGGCGGGCCGGGCGACGGACCTTTCTGCCAAGCGGGACGTCCGACTCAAGGCATTAGACCCGAAGGATTTTCAAATCAAGGCGGCAAAGGCCTCCTATCAGAAAGATCTCGATCAATACGTTTTTTCCATGGACGTCGAGGGCGAAGCCGGCAAGAGCATTGTCCAGGCGGCGGGTTCCATGAGCGGAGCGCCGGTTCTGGCATACGTTTTTCCCACCACCCTTAAGCCCGAAGCCGCAGGCTTTTCCTCAACCGAAGGAATTCTTGCGCTCGTGGCGGCGCAGCATCCGGACTTCGACGATTCGCCGTATTTTGACGAAAACCGCGACGGCAATCCAAACAACGACGGCGCAACATGGCACACGCACTGGGTCGTACTAATGAAGGATAGCCGCGTTAAAGGCGGTCTCGCCGTGAAGGAATTCAAGGACGCCAAAGGCGTGGTGCTTCCCCCCACCGCCCCAAAGATGGCGATGTACATGGATTCTCCCGGTCATCCGGTGGTTTTGCGCGGATCTGCGCTGCATGTCATCGTCCCCGGCTACCGGCTGCAGGCGTCGGGCGGCTTTAAATTCGACGCGGTCACCTGCTATTTAGAGGTATCGCACGATTCGAACCTTCCGATGCTCGGCGTTTACGAAGTGTTCAACATCCTATCCAAGGACTTGAGCCTTCCGTTCGCGCTGCAAAAGTAAATTCATTCACCCCTCACCTCATCCCCGAGGTGAGGGCCTTTTTGTGTGCCCAGGATGAACCGCGAAAATGAGATTTTAACCCTCCGCGGCGGAAACGGCCAGATCCCAGCACTCGTTGGCGTGCTTGAGGAGGTCGGTCTCGGTTTGGGCGCGACGCACAAAGTCCTGCACCTCTTTGGAGCGCCAGGCGGCACCGACCTTGGGCCAGGCCGAGGCGAGGCTTTCGGTCTTGAGGTCGGCCACGGCGAAGGGCAGGGCGTTGAGCAGCTTGGCGCGGCCGTTGGGCACGACCAATACCATGGATTGGGGGCTTTCGGCGCGGGTCTCCATCTCGTGCTGGATTCCCCACGGGTAGACGGCAAGACGCGGGCCTTTGCGGGCCTTAAGGCGGGCGACGGCTTCCTTCCAATCTTCATCGGAGCAGGCCAGCGAGTCCCAGGCGTGGGCGGCGCGGCCCAGGCGCATCATGGGGCCGGTGACGAAGGTTCGGATTCCGCGCACGGCTGCCTGGTCGTAGACGTCGGCCGCGTCCTGGACGTTGAAGCGGGTCGGGATGAAGACGAGCTCGGGCTCGAGGCCGCGCTTGACCAGCCGGTCGATGGCGTCCCAGGCAGGCTGGTAGCCGGAACCGGGCCGCAGCTTCTCGTGAACGCCGGCGGTGGCTCCATCAATCGATATCTGAACGCAGGCGATCTTCATCGCCTTCAACTTGTCGCAGGCCGCGTCATCGAGATCTAGGCCGTTGGTCTCGATCTTGATCTCAACACCGCCGGCGGTCAGGATCTCGAAGATCTCCCAGACCCAGGGGCAGCCCATGGGCTCGCCGCCGCCGAAGGCGACGTAGGCGATCTTATTGGAGACGATCTGGCGGGTCAGAGACAGGGCCTGCTCGCGAGTCATCTCGTCGGCCCAGGCTTTGTCGGGGCCGGACTCCTCGCAGCAGTGGAGGCAGCGTCCGGTGCAGCGGTTGGTCAGCTGCCACGCAAGAAAGAGAGGGGCGCCGTAGTCGCCTACGGACGCCCCCCTCCGGTGCGTCACGTGAACCGGATGTAGGGCTGCGCCATCACGCGCTCGGAAACTTCCTCGAGAGAGGGGGTTTCCCAAGCGAGCTTCGGCTCGGCCTTGGCATCAGTCACGGTCTTTTGGTCGTTCATGTGTCCTCTTTTTACCGGTTAGACCATCGCCGGCAAATTCTGAGAGGTCTCCAAGGAGACCCACTCGTTGGCCTTCGCCGCGGACGACGGGTCCGCGGCCAAATTCTTCAAACTTTCCCGCACGCGCGGGTCGGCCCACGCGTTTTTGTATGAATTCCATGCTTCAAGGAAATTCTGCGTCTTCAGGTCGGCGCATGTCCAGGGTAAAGGCGCTGCGACCTTCACGCGCCCGTCGGGAAGTATCAATAATGTGCCGGAGGGCTGGATCGCGCGGTGCGCCATCTCCTCGGCGATGGAAAAGGGCTTGTAGCACAGCTCGATCTTGCCCGCCAACTCGCGCTCCTTGCGCTCCAGCATCGCGAGAAAGGCGTCGTACTCCGCCTGCGAAGGCTCCAAACGGTCCCACAGCTTGGCCGCGGTGCCCAGGCGCATCAATTGGCCCGTGTTGAAGCGGAAAGCGCCGAGAGCGCGCGCCAGATCGATGACGGCCTCGGCCTCGTGGATGTTGGGCTTGGTCGGCGCGAACGTGATCTCAAGCGGCAGGCCCGCCGCGGCGGTCGCGCGGCAGGCGGCGACCGCCTTGTCGAGGGAGCCGTTGATGCGCTGCTTGGCGTATGTGGCCGCCGTCGCCCCGTCGAGAGATATTTGGATTGAGCGGATGCCCAAGCCTTTGAGCGCCGCCGCGTCGAAGTTCTGGCCGTTGGTCTCGATCTTAAGGAGAACTCCCCCCTCCGACAACGCACGGCACACGTCGAGAAAGTGAGGGACCAAGGTCGGCTCGCCGCCAACGATCATCGCGTAGGGAACGCCAGCGGCGGCGATCTCGGCGCACAGCGACAGCGCGCGCTCGCCCGACAGCTCGCCCGGCAAGGCCTTGCCCGGAGCGGAGTCGGTGCAGCAGTGCAGGCAGGCCAGGTCGCAGTCGCGCGTCAGCTGCCACGTGACCATGGTCGGCGCGCCGAAGGATTCGATCTTCATCCGAGCGCCACCGTGACGGCGAACACGGCCGTGGCCAGCGCGTAGCATTGGACGATGCCGCGGACGGCGGGAACGAACAATCGGGGAGTGTCCCAGGTGTCACGACCGGACCAAAAGCTTATGGCCCACAACGGCAGACCGGCGACGGCCGCGAGGACAGTGAGCTTAGGGAAGACACCGGCAACGATTCCAGCGGGGATAATGAGAAGACCGAGGGCGGACAGACACAAATAGAGATAACGTCCATTTTTACGGCCTAAACGGACGACCAAATTTTTCTTACCGACCAATCTATCCTGATGAAAATCGGGGATATTATTGACCGTAGCCAAAGCCATGATCAATAGGCCGGGCACCAACGACGCGAGCAAGGCACCCCAAGAGAACTGGTGCGTGTGAAGCTGCAACGATCCTAAAACCATCCATGGACCGTACGACAAACCGATCACGGTTTCGCCTAGGCCGCGGTAAACCCAACGGATGGGCGGGCCTACATACCATACGGCGGCTGCGCCGCCGAGCAATGTATACAAGACGATGGGCCAACCACCCGCCCCGGCGAGATAAAAACCGATCGCGGCCGCGACGGCGAACGCGACGACACCCAGAGAAAACATCCATTCCGGGATATATTCCTCGGCGTCTGGATTAAAGACACGGTCTGTCCCCATCTTCGCGTCAAAATATTCGTTAAAACTTTCCACGCCCACGACCGACAGGAAAATACCGAAGAGTCCCAGCCAGAACACGCCGGGCTTGAATATCTTTTCCACGCCGTACGCCCACGCCGCGCCCAAAAAATACGGAAGCAACCCCGCGTATAGAAAGAAGCGGTAGCGCACGACCGAGGCGACCTTCATGACGAGGGTCTGCTCGGCCGGCGCGTGCGGGGCGGCGAAGACGTCGGTCATTTTCCGCCGACCTCTTCCCACTGGTGCAGGCGCGAGACGATGCTGGGGTCCTCGGCCAAGCGGTCGATGAAGGTCGAGACACGCGGGCTTTTCCACGCGGTCTGGAACTGCGCCCATACTTCGCCGAGCGTGTCGGTGCGCAGATCTCCGCAGGTAAACGGCAGAGCGTTGATCAGCTTCACCTTGCCGTTGGGAAGGATGATAAATAGCGCCGCGGGATTCTCCAGGCGGTAGCGCAGCTCGTCGAGCAGGCCCATCTCGTGGAAGTACACGCGCATGCGGCCCTTGTACTCCTCGGTCTTCTCCTTGAGCGTCGCGAAGAACTGAGGGTAGTCGGCCTCATCAGGTGCGGTGATGCCCCAGGTGCGCACCGCGTTGCCGGTGAACATCAATTTGCCGGTGTAGAACGAGTATGCGCCGATATCGTGAGCCAGGTCCACCGCCGCGCCGATCTCTTTGATGTTGAACTTGGCGGGCACAAAGTTGATCTCGATGGGCACACCGGCGGCGCGCAGGTTCTTGATGCCGTCGAGCGCGGTCTCCAGGCGTCCATGCACGCGCATTTTGTTGAAAGACGCGGAGGTGGCGCCGTCGAGGGACACCTGCACGGCCTTCACACCCAGGTCCTTAAAGCGTTGGCAATTCTCGGGGGTCAGGTAGTGGCCGTTGGTCTCGATTTTAAGGCCCACGCCGCCCTTGGTGATGCGCGACACCATGCCGAAGAAGTCGGGGCGCACCATGGGCTCGCCGCCGGAGAAGGAGACGTAAGGCACCTCGCTCTTGACGAGCTGGTCGATGACGTCATAGACCTGCTCGGTGGTCAGCTCGTCCTTGAACGCCTTGCCGGGACCGGATTCCTCGATGCAGTGCAGGCACGCGAGGTTGCACTCGTTGGTGATCTGCCACGCCACGTACAAGGGAGCCGCGAGATCGGACGTCTGGTTTTCGTGCGGCGCGGTTTGAGTTTCCATGTTATTCGATGATCAGGCCTTTTTCTTTGAGCTGCGCGAGAAAGGACGAGGCTTCCGCGGCCATCTTGCCGGTGGGATCCTCGAACTTCTCCTTGAGCTTGTCGACGAGGGTCCCCGACTCCGCGCCCGCGATGACCTCGCGCACCACGGCGGCGCCGGTGGGGCTCAGGGTGTAGACCTTCTCGGAGCGCGTCTCAAAGAGCACCGCGCCGAACTTCTCTTCACGGAACTTCACGAACGGGGCTAATTTCATGATTCCCTCTCTATGGGCGACGAGACAGGAGTTGGCGTCCCAGGCCTCGCGCGCCGCGATCTCTTCCATCTCGGCGCGGACTTTGCGTCCGCTGGCCGCGTCGACGGGGTCGGCCGCGGCCGCCTCCGTCTCCGATACGGCGAAGTCCCCGCTTTTCCACGACTTGCGCAGCAGAGCCTCGTACGACATCAGAATTCCCTCTTGGCCATGATCTCGACGAAGAACGCGAGCTCCGTCGCCTCGGCCTTGCAGGGCAGCTTCTTGATCATCGCCAGCATCGAATCGACGATCTCGCGCCCCTTCTCGCGGGTTTTTTGGATATGTCCGCGATCATTGAGAAGGGCGGCGATCTTGGCGGCGTCGGGCTTGGCCTCGTTCCACAGGGCGAGGAACTTCTCTCGCGAGCCCCCGTCTTGAAGGGCGTAGATGCAGGGCAAGGTCAGCCGCCGGTTCTGGAGATCCTGGCCCTCGTCCTTACCCGAGACGCGCTCGCTTAAAGTGTAGTCGTGGATGTCGTCGACGATCTGTAGCAGAATACCGGCCGCGCAGGCCAGGCGCGGCGGGTCGGACTGCTCGTGAGGGAAAGGCGACAGCTCAGAAAGCACCGCGCCCGCCCACTCAAACAGCGCGCCGGTCTTGCGCGCGGCCACGCCCATGTATGCCGAAACCGTCACCGTCGTCGAGCCCTTGAGAAATTCTTCCTGCAGTTCCCCCACCGTCATCTCGCGCACGGTCGTGACCAGGAGCTTGGGCGCGTTGGGCGAGATGTCGATGGCTTCTTCGAGACCCTGCGAAAACGCCAGGTCGCCCAGCAGCAGGCCCACCGTGGTGCCGAAAATCTTGTTGGGGGTCGGGTGGCCGCGGCGCAGGTCGGCCTCATCGACGCAGTCGTCGTGGAGCAGGCTCGCGTTGTGCACGAGCTCCATGGCCCGCGAGACGCCCTCGGCCTTCTCTTGATCGACGCCCAAAGCCCCCGCCATGAGAAGCGCGAAGCGAGAGCGCAGCATTTTCCCGGGACGCCCGATATGGGAGGCCAGTTCCTGGCCGACCCTGCCCTCGATGCGGCGGGCGCGGCTTTCTAGGCCAGCGCGGACCCGAGTCAGGGAATCTTCGACCTTCAGTAACGAGATCGGCATGAGGCTCGCATTATACCAAAGCTAGCTCCCAGTTCATGGGGTTTGCAGGTAGACAGAATGCAGAATTATCAATTTTTTTTCTTCGTTTTTAAAAAATAACGACGATAAAATAATAGAATTTCTCATCACTGGCCGCCGGGACGGGCAAGTTCCGCGGGCTGCGAGCGGACGGGCGAGGTGGCCTTTTAAGTAGACCATGAGGGGCTCGGGGAATAACCTATCTGGCAATTTTGTGTCTACTATTATAGACATAAAATCACTCCTGTCCGGTTAAAGTTGAAGGCATAGCTGGGGGTCTTGACGT
>JAYVZL010000107.1:0-5927 GCA_043783505.1 Elusimicrobiota bacterium | reverse complement strand
TTTTGAAGGGCGTAAAAAGGGCAGGTCCAATAACTGCGCGCGCCTAGGTCTAACGTCCTAGGCGGAAGAAAATAGAAGTTCTTAGAATATACGCTATGTCCATGAAGCCCGAGCAAACCGCACCCGCGGCCGCCGACCCCAAGAGGCTGTACTTCATCAGCGCTCCGGTCGACTTTCTCCTCATCGGCGGGCTTTCCATCGCCGTTTTTCTCCTGCTGCGCGCTTTCTACGTAGGCGACCGAACCAACAGCGTCATCACCTTCGCGGTCCAACTCGCCTGGGTCGTCAACTGGCCCCACTTCGCCGCCACGAGCTACCGTCTGTATCATTCGAAGAGCAACGTCGAGCAGTACCCGATGACCGCGCTCGCCATGCCATGGGTGATCCTGGCCGGCGTGCTCGGTAGTTTTGCGTTTCCGAGAAACCTCGCTCCCTATTTCGTGAAGCTCGTCGCCATATGGTCGCCCTACCATTTCAGCGGCCAGACCCTCGGAATTTCCCTGGTCTACGCCCGGCGCGCGGGACTTAAGATCGAGAAAGCCGAGCGCTTCGCCCTCTCGAGTTTTATCTATGGGACCTTCATCGCGCAGACGATCCGCAGCGAGACGGGACGGCAGTCGTTCGACGATTCCGGCATCTCCTATCCCAGCATCGGCCTGCCGGACTGGGCCAACACCGCGGCCAACGCCTGGATGATCCTGATGGGCGCGGCGCTCGTCCTGCTGATCGCGCGCTGGTGCTGGCAGCGCAAGAAACTGATGCCCCCCATCGTGATGCTGCCCGCCGCCACGCAGTTCGTCTGGTTCGTCCCCGGCTCCAACTGGCAGTCTTTCTCCGAGTTCGTGCCCTTCTTCCACAGCCTCCAATACATGCTGATGGCGTGGTCGATGCAGCTCAAGGAGAAGCTGGACCTCAACGCGATCAAACCTTCGCCGCGCTACGTCGCCACGGAGAGCGGACGCTGGTGGGCGATCAACTTCTTCATCGGCGCCTGGATGTTCTTCGGGATTCCTCGCCTCGCCGCCTATTATTTCGGGATCTCGCAGGATTTCTCGACCGGGATCATCGTGGGCGGCGTCCAGCTCCACCACTTCTTCATCGACGGCGTCATCTGGAAGCTCAAGCGCAAGACCGTCTCATCGCCGCTGATGTCCACCCTCTCCGACATGACCGGAGCCCCCGAACGCGCGCCCACGATAGCCGTCGGAGTTCCGGCGTGATCCGGCGCGCGGCCCTCGCCCTGGCGCTCGCGCTCGTCTCCCGCATGACCGCGTCGGCGGCCCCGCTTGTCGCCTCCGAGCACGTCGTGCTGCACACGAACGCCGGCGACATCGTCCTTGCTCTATACCCCGACGACGCTCCCAGGCACGTCAAGCAAATCCTAAAGCTTGTGCGCTTGGGCGCCTATGACACGGCGCATTTTCTGCGCGTCATCCCCGGCTTTATCGTCCAGATCGCGGACGTGACCGACCGGTTGGCGCCGCTCACTGAAGATCAGGCCGCCGCTATCCGCCCGCTGAAAGCCGAGTTCAGCTCCCTGCACCACGAACCCGGCGTCCTCTCGATGTCACGGGATGAGAGCGATCCGAACAGCGCTCAGACCTCGTTCTCGATCATTCTCGGGGATTGGCCGGAAGGCGATAAACGCTACACAATCTTCGGGCACGTCCAAGAAGGCATGGACGTCATCGACGAGTTTCTCAAGATCCCGCGCGACGGCGACGATCAGCCCGCGACGCGGCTGGAGATTTTGTCGGCCGAAGTCGTGACCGCGGCGCAGTTGACCCAACGCACATTGGATCCCGCGCACCCGGTGACGGCCACGCCGGCCGAGACGCAGACCGCCGAACGGGGATTCGCGGCCGAGCGCGCGAAGCTCCTGGTCGCGGCCCTGATCTTCATGGTGCTCTTGGTCCTCGCCGCGTACACCGCCTCGATCCGATACCCCAAAGCCGCTTCGACGCTGAACCTGATCAACGTCCTCGTAGGCGTCTTCATCCTCTTCGCCGTCTTGACGCCAAACGCCCACCTCAATCGCGCGCTTTCCATCGCGATCTTTATCGGTCTCTTGTGCACCTTCAAGCTCATGAGCCGATTCGAAAACGCGTCCTAGTTATCCACAAACTCATCGCGCGACGAGTTTGCGGATAACTCTCTCGGAGCCTGGACCCACTCAAGCCGCGGCCGTCTTCCCGCGCGGACGCGCATGGACCGCGACGCGCGGCGCCGGCACGACCAGGATCGACTTCTTGGAGCCGCGCAGAACCTTCTCCGCGGTCGTTCCGAAGAGAGCATCCATGATCGCTGACTTCCCATGCTCGACGAGGGCGATGACGTCGTGCCTGCGCGCCGCCTTGATGATGGCCGGCGCCGCGTCCTCTTCCGTCTCGACGACCGCCTCGCAGCGTACGTGCAGCTTCGCGGGCAAACTCTCGATTTGGCTGGTCAGGCGCATCAGCGGGTTGCCCCCCCAAACCGGATCGACGTTCACGTAAAGAGCGGTCAGATGCGCGCCCAGCGCCGCGGCGGCGTGGGCCGCGTAGACGAAGCCCGCATTGGAGTTAGAATTGAAGTAAAGGGGCGCGAGTATGCTCCGGATTTTCTTGGCCGGCCCCCGCGCGGCGAGCACCGGGATCGAGGAAGCGCGCATGACGGCCTCGGCGACCGAGCCCAGCAACGCCCGCTCGAGGCCGCTGCGTCCATGCGTGCCCATCACGATCAAGTCCGCCTGCCGGCCGCGAGCCACGGATAGAATGCGCTGAGCCGCATCTCCTTCGACGACGAGGACTTTGACCTGTTCTCCGACCACGGCGCGTATTTTCCTGCGGATCAGCCGGACTTGCGACGGTATCGGCGTGGGCAACGGGTACGAGCCGACGCCGACCGCCCAAGGCTCGACATAAAGAACCTCCACGGACGCCCCCAATTGACGAGCCAGTGACTCCGCATGCCGCCAAGCCGTCACCGAGGCCGAAGACTGGTCGAACGCGACGAGTATCTTGCGCGGCGGAAATCGGATCATATTGCCTCCCGCTGTTCATATTGTGACGCGCGGATCGAGATCTTTCAATGGAGCTTTTGTCAGCAATGACAGCGGATTGTCGCTGAGCCGGCGAATCAAATCATTCTCAAATCAACTCGCAGCCCCGTGACGAAACGCCCGACCGGGGTTACAATTACTGCGGATCACTGAACGCCCCCACTGCCGCAGCGAGGAGGATAGATGCCCTGGTACAAAGAGGAATGCCGAGGTCCGCGCTGAGGTGTTTAAAATCGTGAAGTTTTGGCTCGAGAAGGGCCTCGACGGCTTCCGCCTCGACGCGGTGCCGTACTTGTTCGAGCGTGACGGCACGAACTGCGAGAATCTCCCGGAAACCCACGGCTTCCTCAAGGAACTGCGCGCCTTCGTCGACAAGAATTTTTACGGCCGCGTCCTCCTCGCGGAAGCGAACCAACTTCCCAGGGAGGTGCGGCCGTACTTCGGCGACGACGACGAGTGCCACATGGCATTCAATTTCCCGCTCATGCCCCGCATCTTCATGGCGATCCGCAAGGAGGAGCGCAAGCCCATCGTGGACACCTTGCTCGAGACGCCGCCGATCCCGGGCTCCTGCCAATGGGGCTTATTCCTGCGCAACCACGACGAGCTGAGCGCCTGCCCGGCTCCTTACTCAATTTCATGAAGCGCCTCCTCGGCCTGCGCCGCCGGCACCCGACGTTCGGACGCGGCTCCTTTTCGGTGCTCGAGCCCGTCAATACTCACGTGCTCGCTTACATGCGCGAATATCAGGGGCAGGCCTTACTCGTCGCGAACAATCTCTCCCGCTTCGCCCAGCCCATGGAGCTCGAACTCAAGAACTTCCGAGGCTGGACGCCGGTCGAAATGTTCGGCCATACCCGTTTCCCCCCCGTTGAGGACGCGCCCTACACGCTGACCTTGGCGCCGCACGGCTTTCTCTGGTTTCGAATGGAGCGCTGATATGAACGACCAACAGACCTTTCTGCTTGCCGCCGCCGCGGTGCTGGGCTCGTACCTGACCGCGAGCTTCGTCGTCCGGCGGCAGGTGCGGAGGATGGCGGACTGGATGCGCGCCGCCCGGTCCGGGCGGGCGGCGCCGCCGCCGAAAGTCGCCGGCGGCGCGATCCTCGCCCCGCTGCTCAACGAAGCGCAAAGTGTGACGCGTCAGCTGATTCATGCCCAGGAAACCGCCGGACAAGAGGCGCGCCTGCGCCAACTCGGCGATTCGTTGTGGACGGCGGAGCGACTGCGCGAGCACGTGCGCGTGAAGCTGTCGGGCCGACCGCTGGTCGTCGTCTCCAACCGCGAGCCCTACCGCCACGTCTGCAACGGACGCCTGACCGAATGCGTCACGCCCGCAAGCGGGCTTGTGACCGGCCTCGAGCCGCTGCTGCGCGCCTGCGGAGGGACCTGGATCGCCCACGGCGACGGCGACCGGGACCGAGAGACGTCCAACGCGCGCGGCCGCTTGCGCGTCCCGCCGGAGGATCCGCAATACACCCTGCGTCGCGTCTGGCTCGGCGCCGAGGAGGAGAAGGGCCACTACGCGGGCTTCTCAAACGAGGGGCTGTGGCCCTTGTGTCATATCGCGCACACGCGGCCCGTGTTCCGGGCCGCGGATTGGGCGTTCTACCTCCAGGTCAACCAAAAGTTTGCCGACGCGGTCCTCGAGGAGATCGAGGGCCAGGATGAGCCGTGCGTGCTCGTGCAGGATTATCATTTCGCGCTGCTGCCCAAGATGATCAAGGAGCGGCGTCCGGACGCGCGCGTGGCGCTCTTCTGGCACATCCCCTGGCCGAACCCGGAGGCGTTCGGCATATGCCCTTGGCAGAAAGAGCTGCTCGACGGGTTGCTCGGCGCGGACCTCATCGGATTTCACACCCAGTACAACTGCAATAATTTCCTCGACACGACGGACCGTTTTCTCGAGGCGCGCGTCGATCGCTCTCACTTCTCGGTCAAGCGCGGCGAGCATCCGACTTTGGTCAAGCCCTTCTCCATCAGCGTGGTCTTCCCCGAGCCCGAGGCCGCCGATCCCGCCGGCGCGGTCCTACACGGGCGCCGCCCGCGAACTGAGCGACGCGCTGCTCGTGAACCCCTACGACGCGGACGGCGTCGCGGAAGCCTTGCGCGCGGCGTTGATGATGGCGCCCAACGACCGCGCGCTCCGCATGACGCGCTGCGCAGCCAAGTCCGGGAAAACAACATCTACCGGTGGGCGGCGAATCTGATCACGGAGCTCTCCTCGGTACGGCTTCCAGCGAGGATCTGACCATGAAATTAAAAGCCTCTTCCCTATCTCCTCGCCTGAGCGAGCTGATCGATAAGGTTGCCCGGCAATCGAACGCCCTGCTCCTACTGGACTATGATGGAACTTTGGTGCCGATCCGTTCCCGGCCCGGGTTAGCGCGCCTCGATGCGGAGCACCGCGTCACCATGGGCAGCCTGCACGACACCCGCCTGCGTCTCGCCCTGCTCAGCGGACGATCCATCCGCAATCTCAAAGAACGCGTCGCGCTGTCCGACATCGGCTACGGCGGCGTGTTCGGACTCGCCATCCCGCACAGTATACCATACCCTAGTATGTTATACTGCCGTCATGGCACATACTATCAAGGACAAGCAGGGCTTGCTCAACCGCGTCAGCCGCATCCGTGGCCAGATCGAAGCGATCCATCGCAGTCTCCAGAAAGAAGAGGACTGCAATGACATTCTGCAGATGATCGCCGCCAGTCGCGGGGCGATCAACGGGCTCATGCGCGAGATCATCGAGGGCCATATCGAATCCCATGTCGTCGACCCCAAGGAAGCGCCGGGCTCCGAGCGCGCCAAAGCGACCAAGACCTTGATCAAGGTCATGCGCACCTACCTCAAATAGCCGGCTGGAGAAGATCATGTCCGCGACGAA
>JAYVZL010000106.1:0-5930 GCA_043783505.1 Elusimicrobiota bacterium | reverse complement strand
GCCGGTCAACTCCGAAGAGGGCGCGCCTATCGGCATAGGCATTTGGTATGAGATGTTCATTTCCGACCCGGTGGCCTTCTTGTTCAAGAACGCAGACCCCCGCGGCTCGTTGGCCGCCAACGTCAGCAACGCCACGGTGCGCTCGCTCTCCAACATGAAGCTGGCCGCCATGCTCGGCTCGCGCCACCAGATGAGCCAGGCCGTGCGCGAGGAAGTCTCCCCCCAAAGCCACGAGTGGGGCTACAAGCTCGGCTCGGTGTACATCCGCAAGATCCACCTGCGCGACCCGCGGATGATCAAGCAGATCGAGGAAAAAGTGGTCAATCGCTTGCGCCAGGTGACCGCGGCGATCAAGCAGGACGGCGAGAACCAGGTCAACATCATCGCCAGCACCGCTCAGCGCCAGGCCTCCATCGCCTTCGGCGAGGCCGCGGCCCTGCGCCCCAAGATCGTCGGTCAGGCCCTGAAGATCATCTCCTCGGCTCCTGACATCCTGGAAGCGATGTTCGAGATCCTCGAAATCCAGAAAGCCTTGGATAGCCAGGCCGACATCACCTTGGTGCCGAAGGGCTCCGACATGCTCAACCAGTTGATCGCTTTCCGCGGCGCGCCGCCAGCGGCAAGCGGCCCGGCCTAAGTACTGACAGGAGGAGACTTGTTAAAGCACCTTCTCCCTGTTACACTACGATTATGAGCTACAGCTTCTCAGCCATCGTTGAAAAAGAGGGCAGATTATTCGTCGCCCTTTGTCCTGAACTCGATATAGCGAGTCAAGGTAAGACGATCGACTCCGCCCTAAACAATCTCAAAGAAGCTGTCAGCTTATTCCTGGAGACCGCCTCTCCGAAAGAACTCAAAGCCGTCCAGTCCTCCCGCCCACTGATCACCACTCTCGAAGTCACTGTCTGATGAGCCGCCTGCCCACCCTCTCCGGTAAAGAGGCGATTCGAGCTTTCGCAAAAGCAGGTTTCAATCAGGTTCGTCAGGCCGGAAGTCACATCGTTCTCCAAAAGCATATTTCAGGATCGACGATCACCGTCGTTGTGCCGAATCATACCGAATTGGCCAAAGGCACGCTGCGTTCAATCATCCGCAAGGCAGGACTTAACGTTGATGAATTCATTGCTCTCGTTAATGCCTAAACTAAAAGCTATGGGCAATAAAACGGTCAACAATTACCTTAAATTTTCTAAATGGAAAACTGCCCATATCAAAGAAGGGCTGCGCCAGGCCGAAGCAGGGGAATTCGCCAAAAAGTCTGAAGTCTCTTCCGTGTTAGCGCGTGGGCGCAAGAACAGAAAAAAATCAGCTTAGGGAAGCACGAACATATAGAAGGCGTTCGCGCCGGTCTCGCCCAGGTTCTGGAAGTATTCCTTGTCGAACTTGCCGTTGGACGTGGCCTTGAGCATCTTGCCGCCGCTGTCGGTGATGTTTAGAAGCCAGGGCGTCCACCAGGCCGTGGTCGTGGCGACGTCGGCAGCGCGCGCGGCGTTGTAGACGGCTCGAGCCCCGAACGAGGCTCCGGCCGCCGTGCCGCCCGCCTTTAGGACGGCCACGATCTTCTCGGTGCCGAGCTTGGCCCATAGGACCGGGTTGAACACGCCCTCGGCGATATTCTCGACTGCTCCGACAAAGACCCCGCCGCCCGTCATGGTCCACGAACGCCAACCGCTCAGATGCTCGGCCCCATGGATGAGACGTCGATCGTAGGTATTGGCGCCGTAGCCCGAGCGCAATGCCTCCACCGCCTCCTTGGCCTCGATCGGAGCGTCGATCACCTGCCGGCGCAGTTGCGGAGGCATCGGATACAGTCCGGCGTCGAGGGCGCGGCGGCGGTTGGCCTCGACCTTCAAATAGAGCTCTTGGCGCGCGTCGGGGGTCAAACCGGCGATCAGCTTCTCATCGCTGGTGACCATGTTCAGAAGAGGATTCTTGGCGAACGTGCCTCCCGCTTCAATGCTGTATATGTCGGACCTCGTGATTTTCGCCGCCGAGTACTGCACGGCTCCGATCATGGCCGTGTACAGAATGGCGGCGGTCTTGTTGCACGCGTCGAGCGTGGGGCCCACGACAGGAGTTTCCATGATCGCGTCCTCGGCGCGCGCGAACCAGGATTTGCCCGGATTGGTCAGGACGCTCTTGATCTTTTCCTTGGCCTCGGTGTGCCAGCGTCCGTTCCGCCAAGACTGCTCGGCCAGCCATACGGTCTGGAACTCGCTGCGGGACTTCCA
This sequence comes from Elusimicrobiota bacterium, assembly GCA_043783505.1. Lineage (GTDB taxonomy): Bacteria > Elusimicrobiota > Elusimicrobia > UBA1565 > UBA9628 > GWA2-66-18. The sequence goes on along the minus strand of JAYVZL010000106.1, from coordinate 3,699 downwards.
GAGCCCCCAGTAATTCTCCTCGGTCTCGGAGGCCGCGCTCCACTCCAGACGCCGGCCCGCGCCCGTGTACTCGCGCCAGTAGCCGGTATGCGCTCGGCCTTGCTTGGCGCCGGGCGGTATCTCGACTGCGCCCATGACGATGAAGGACAGCGGCCCGGTCTTTGCATTTCGCGTCGTCCCGGGAAGGAACTCGCCGAAAATGACGCGCTGGCTCTTGTCGGCGCGCTCGAAGATGAGCCGGTAATGGCTTTGGTCGTCCGCGGTCAGGTTGGTGGAGATCGCGTCGTCCGGCCGGTACTCGGCGATGTCGCGAAGAAATTCACGAAGAGCCCGCGACTTGTCTTTCTCCTCGGGCGTTCCCTTCTCGGGAGCCGGCCGCGGCAGCCGAGCGGCGTGCAACGAGGGCGAAGCGGGAGCGAAGACGACGCTCCGCGGCGAGGAACGGCCGTTGTCGAAGACCCACGCCGCATCGGAGGGCACCGCGGCCGCGGCGCGAAGCAAAGCGGCGGGATCGGCCGGACGGTTTTTCGTGGGGGGTTTTACCGCGGCGGAGGATCGGCCGAGGGACTGCGCGAGAAGCAGGCGGATCCTGTCGATCTCGGCGCGGACAAATACGGCCTCGGCCGGAGTCAGCGTCTTCGAGTCCAGCCGCGTCTCCAGATTCACAAGCTGAGCCTTGAGCTGCTCGACATGATCCGCGACGGCTGGAGCCGCGGCAGCGGGAGCCGGGGCGAGCGCGCCCGACAAGAGAAGGCAAAAACACAACAGCAGCCTCATCTCACTATGGTAGTACGGAAAGCAGGTCCTTCGTCATAGGCTTTCGGCCTCATTTGAGATAGGCCAAAAGACCTAGACAGGAGCGCGGTCTCGGGGCGCCGAGGGTCGAACTCGGAACCTCGCGGTCCCAAACCGCGCGCTCTGCCAATTGAGCTACGCCCCGTCTGACCACGCCGCTCAATTATAGCACTCCGCCATCCTTAACAATTCCGTGCTTGCGCATGTCCCGGTCCGCGGGTACACTGGGAACGTGAAGAAATTCCTGTTTCTGTGCGCGCTCGCCCTGGGCTGCGGCTGCGCCTCCGGCGGCCCGACACTGTTCATGGACGACGACGACCCCCGAGCCGTGCAGCGGGGCAACGAGCTCGAGGAGCGCCGCGCCAAGGAGGCCTTGGCCGAGATCGAGAAGCAAGTCGAGCGCGGAGCGCTGCCCAAGATTCAGTTCGAGTTCGACAAAGACGAGATCACGCCCGAGTCCGACCCGACGTTGAACTTAGTCGCCGAGCTGCTGATCAAGCGCCCGCACCTCAAGCTCATAGCACTCGCGCACACCGACAGCATCGGCACCGAGGAGTACAACCTCGACCTCTCGGAGCGCCGCGCGCGCTCAGTCAAGAGCTACCTAGTCAAGAAGGGCGTACCCCCGCCCTCGGTCCGCTTCAAGGGCATGGGCTACTCCATGCCGATCGAGGACAACTCGACTGACGAAGGCCGCGCCAAGAACCGCCGTGTGGAGTTCCGCGTCACTTACCGGGACTGGGAAGCGGTTTACTAGCCAAGCCCTTCAAGGCCTTGAGGATGCTGTAGCGATACTCGGCGAAGGCCGAGCGCAGGTCCTTCTCGGTCAGCTCGTACTTGATGTCGGGCGTGACGCCCAAGTTTTCGATGGGCTGGCCGCTCGTGCGTTCGGCGATTGACTGCGTCACATGCAGGCTATCGATGCCGAATTGATTGGGCAGTTCGATTGAGTGGACGTAGCCGCCGGCACCGGCGGTACGCACGCCCAATATCGTCGCGCGCTTGTTGTCCTGCATGATCGCCGGGAAAAAGTCCCCGCCCGAGAAATCCAGCGCGTTGGTCAGCAGGAGGATCGGTCCGGTGTAGCGCTGCGCGGGATCGGCCGCCGGGGCGATGTCGTCGACACCGCTGATGGCGGTCAGGCCCGTGTAGCGCTTGCCCGCGTTGAACTCCTTCAGCGTGAATTGCGATTGCTTGACCAGCTCCATGAGAACCTTACGGGTGATCGGGTAGCCGCCGATCGTTCCAGCGTCCTTGTCGTCCTCATCCGGAGCATTGTCCTTCGTGGGCTTGAGCAGGCGGAGCAGGAAGTCCGCGGCTTGCTGGGCATCGCTCGCGTCGATGAGTCGGTGATGCTGAGGCGTCTTCATCGGCTTGTCGGTGAGGTGCGAGAGCAACGTGTACATGTAGGGCACCGAGCCGCCGGGGTTGTTGACTTGATCGATGACGAGTGAATCGGTCTCTTTCTGGAACTTGGCCATGATTTCGCCAAACCGTTCGGCCTCCTTCTTGCCGGCCATATAGCCCTGAATCCGGATGAAGCCGTGCTTGCTGCCGTCGGGAGTCTTGAAGATATAAGCGTGGAAAAGATCCTTATCATCCGTCTTCCACACGACGTCCCCCAGGTTGGGCACGTAGCTCTTGCGGGCTTCGAGCATGAACGGATTTTTCTCATCCGCGCCGCGCATCGCCGCAAAAACGTCCTGCAGCGGGTGAACGGCCATATCGATCTTGGCGCCCAAAGCGCTGACCGTGTCCTGAACGCTCGTTTTCGCCGCGGCGGCGGAAGTTTTCATGCCCTTCAGAACGCGCTTGAACATATGCCGGAGCATTCCCGCGTCGGGGTTGAGGATGTCGGCCGAGCTCTTGTCGCTGGAAGCGGAGGCGACGTCCGTCTGCTCCCCTAAAAGACCGCCCGCGTCGCGCAGCGGCACGTCCTGAGCCACCAATTCCGGAGTGTAATCCCAGGGTAAAGCGACCGTGGTCGGCTTCGCGTCCCCCCGGCGAATGGCCAACGACGCCTCTCCTTGAGGGACCACGCCGCCGCGCGAGCGGCGCCGGCTGGTCAAGAATATCTCGGCCAGGCGCAGGTCCGTCTCGGACACGTTGGCGCCTTTGCCGGCGGCGATCTCGCGCACTAGGTCGGCCGTGGGCTTCCCGTCGAACTCCGTCACCTCGTCGCCCACTTCAAAGGGGAACTTCTTGACGGAGATCTTCGAACGGTCGATAAAGCCTATGAAATACTTCCCGCCGGCCTGGACGATCGCGATCGGAAGCGTCGCGCTCTCGGTCGAGTTGAAGCGGATGCTCACGTGGTAGTCGCGCATCGCCGCCGTCAAGCCGTAGAGCAGATCTTGGTACTTTTGCGTCGTGATCTGAGGGTCGGCCATGATCGCCGTCCGGACTTTATTGCGCTCGCGCTTGAGATCGACCTGGAACTGTTTCTGCTTCCACTCCAAGGGGCCGTAGTGCTCGGAGAAGATCGCGGCTATCTCGTCGAGGGTCGCGAGCATCTTCTTCTGGGTCAAGGCGGCGACCGGCGCCGACTTGGAAACGGCGCGAAACTTAAGGGCGGAAATGCCGTCAACGCTCTTCTGAGCGAACGCAATGACCGGCTTATCCTCGATTTCCTGGATCTTGTCCTGGGCGGCGTCGGCTTCTTTTGAGGAGGCCGTGATCGCGGCGGCCATCTTCCGAACCAGCTTCTTGCCGGCCTTCAACAGCACAGACTTGGCCGTCTTCCATTCGGCCGCGGATAAAGTGCCTGCCGCGAGCTGAGCCTCGATCACATTCGAGTTAACCGGATTTTTACCGATAACTATCACCGCTTCGACATCGATTCCGCCCTGCGGGCCGGGGTTCATCTCGAGGACGATGCCAAAACGCCCCGACTTGACCTTGGCG
>JAYVZL010000105.1:0-5936 GCA_043783505.1 Elusimicrobiota bacterium | reverse complement strand
GAAAAAAGACGCTTCACCCAGGCGGGGGCCGCGGCCCTCGCCCAAACCGACAAGCGCTTATCTCCGCTGACGACCAACCCAAGGCGAAATAGGGAGTCCTCGTCCCACTTTTTCCCATCCGGAGGCCTCGCCAAGGCTCCCGAAACCTGGAGCCGAACTCTCACTTTTGATACCCGTCGCGGCGTGGCCAACGGATAGATCAACGGGCTGGCCGATGACCGTACTTTTATGCGCACGCCGGCGGGAGTGAATTCAACCTGGTTCGGGGTAAGCCGGCGGTAATGGAGGTTTTCCCATCCGGCTGAGTCTTGAACGGGCACGCTGAGCGTCGTCGAAGTCTCCGAAACGCCTTCAGCCGCGAAAGCGCTCAACGATATGGCGAGCCCGACGAACGCGCCCAAACGCAGGATCGCGTAAACCTCGGCCGCACGACGACTCACTTTGGAAGGGCGGCGCCATCACCCGGGAACGCGTAGAAATGGATTCCCAACGAGACATACAGCGTCCTAACGCTCCTGCCCCGCGCGCCCCATAAGAAGCGCCCACCGATCTCCGGGGCGAGACCCACCTTCTTAATCGGGAACTCCCAACCGGTGCCGAGCGCGAATCCGTAGTTCCAGAAATCCTTTGGCGGTCCCGCCGGATCGAGCGCCTGGGCCAATAGACCTCCGCGCGCGAAAAAATATCGCGCTCGCTCGGTCGGGAAAATCTTCCCTTCGACACCGACCGTCGTCGCGGTCAAGGATTCGTTCCCGTTGGACAGGCCGCCGCGTTGGAAGGTCAACCCCACGAGACGTTTGAACGGCTCCTCGTAAAACACATTGAAATCAGAGGAAAGCCCTCTAAAGTTACGGGAGCCGCGGCCGTCGGCCAGATTAAACTGTCCGCTGTTGAAGCTTTCCCGGGCGCGCACGCGCCATTGTCCCGCCTCGGCGGCGGCGGAAATGGTCATCAGAAAAAAAAGAGCATAGAGGGTTCTCATATAGATTGTACGCCCCGACTAGAGAATTGGATTCACCGTCGGCGGGATCATCAGCGCGGGGAGATGCGCCGTACCGCTTCCCAATCCGCGTCGCCGTGGCCTTCCATGGACCAGCCCGCGTGCACGGGCTTCGTTGAGCCATCCATCCAGGCGTCAGAATGCGCCTCGGCGGCGATTTCCGTCGTAGGGAACGCGCCGCTCAGCCTCAAGCGGCCTTCGCAAATACAGACATAATCCTTGTCGGGACGGATCCGAACGAAGAACTCAGTCCCCAGCACATCGACCGCGCCGCGAGCGGTGACGACGCGATAGGCCTGTCCATGACGCACGGAGCTGAGAAGCCATCCGCTCTTGAGATCGACCGTGAGAGAGTCCCCCTTACGCGTGATCGTCGCCTCGGCGCCGTGGCTCAGCTTCAACACCGCGTCCTTGCCCACGCGTATCAATATTTCGCCGTCGGACGGCGTAATGATGGTCTGCCCGGAGGCTATCGACGAGCCGCGGCCCCCGGAAGAAGAGGCCACGATCTCAGCCACCGGCCGAGACCGGAGGAAGAAATACGGAGCGAGCAGAAGGACGGCGAACGCGACCGACGGCCCGGCCCAGGCGCGCCACGCGGCCTGCGCGGGCGCGATCGCCTTCATGAGGCGATGCTTCAATCCCGCGGGCGGGCGGCGAGGCGCGGCCCCGTACGCCATGAGCGAGGCCGCCTCGTCTAACTCTCGCGAGGGCTCCAGGTCCAGCGACTTCGGGTCGAACGGGTCTTCGGTGTTCATGACTGGAACGACTTCAACAGCTCCATCAATTTCATCATCCCTAAGCGCATCCGCGTCTTGACCGTTCCAAGCGGTTCGCCGGTGCGCGCGGCGATCTCGCTTTGCGACAATCCCTCGAAATAGGCGATCTCAAGCGTTCTGCGCTGCTCGTTGGGAAGAACGGCCAAGGCCTTCCGCACGACCGTCCGAACCTCCGCCTGCTCCATCGTTTCCGACGCCGACGCCTCGTCGTCCGCCGGCTCCGCCACGCCGTCGAGCCCGGCGACCTCGTGGTCGCGGCGCGTCCCGCGCCGCCGCAACTTGTCCAAGCAGCGACTTCGCGTCAAGACGACGAGCCAAACCCGGGCCGTGCCCTTGCCGGGATCAAAAGCCGCCGACCTATTCCACGCTTGAAGCATGACTTCCTGCAAAACATCCTCCGCATCCGAGCCGGGTCCGAGCATGCGGCAGGCCAGGCCGTACAGCAGCGGCGCGCTGAGATCGTACAGCCGGGAGAACGCGGCTTCATCCTTATGTCGCGCGACGCGGCTCAGCAACTCCGCGCCCTCTCTCTCCCAGGCGCCGTCGTCATACTTACGCTGCAATTGGCTCGGCGGGTTCATGATTGCGCACGATGCTACCATAATCTTCCAGACGACTCGATCGGCAGACTTATTTGGAGAATTCTGCCGCGTACTTACCGTAGCCCGCCGCGGCAAGTCCCGCCGCCGGGATGAATTTCAACGCCGCGGAATTCATGCAGTAGCGTTTTCCGGTGGGCGCCGGACCGTCATCAAAGACGTGTCCAAGATGGGAGTCGGCACCCTTGGAGCGAACCTCGGTGCGCGTGCTCCAGATCGTGCGGTCGGTCTTCAGCACGATATTGGATTCCTCCAGGGGAGCGGTAAAGCTGGGCCAGCCCGTCCCGGAGTCGAACTTCGCCTTGGAGCTGAAGAGCGCCTCGCCGGAGACGATGTCGACATAGATCCCCTCCTCATGGTTGTCCCAGTAGGCGTTCTTAAACGGTGGCTCGGTCCCGTTCTCCTTCACCACGCGATGCTGCAGCGGCGTAAGCTGCGTCGTTGCCATGTCAGCCCCCTTCCCGGCCCATGTCTTCTTGAGATACTCGTCCCGGCCCGAACGATAACGGTAGTACTTGTACTTGACCGTGGACTTCTTGTAGTAGTCCTGATGGTATTCCTCCGCCGGATAGAAGGCGCTGGCGGAAACGATCTCCGTCACGATGGGAGCGCCGAACACGCCGGATTTCTCCAGCTTCTCCTTAGAGGCGAGCGCCAGCTTCTTCTGTTCGCCATCGTGGAAGAAAATAGCGGAGCGATACTGGCGTCCTTCATCCACGAACTGCCGGTCGACCGTCGTCGGGTCGATGTTGTGCCAGAAGACGTCGAGCAGCGTCTCGTAGGAGACCTTGTCCGGGTCGTAGGTGACCTCGACCGCTTCGGCATGCCCAGTCACGCCCCCCGATACCTGTTTGTAAGTCGGGTCTTTCTCCGCGCCTCCCGTGTAGCCGGAGACGACGGATTTGACACCCTCCAGCTTCTCGAAAGGCGGCTCCATGCACCAAAAACACCCACCCGCGAAAGTGGCGACGGCGCTGCGCGCGGGCTTCTCGAGAGCCCATATCGGACCGCAAAGCGCGGCGACAAACAGCGAAGCGATGGTGGTCGATCTCATGGCAATAGCCTCCCTATTCCTTACCAAGGTATCCCCCCGCGGCCTGAAGCGGGGTCGGATCGTCCCCGCGCGCCACCCACGCCGCCACGCCCAAGCGGCCGGCCCGAACGGCCGGGTTCGCGCGCAAGCTGAGCGCGGCTTGGCCGTCGTCCAGAGGCCTCGGCGCGTGAGCAAGCACGCCGAACTCGTGGCGCAGGACGCTGCCGCTGTTCTCGCCCCGCGTCACGTTGGACGCGACGCCGAAGCCGAGCAGGGCGACATGCGCCACCAGGCCGCCCGCGTCCGCGCCGTTCGATTTGAAACGAACGCGGTGGCTGCCCGCCCCCTGCGAGCGAATCTCAAGCGTCCCCGCGTCCGATTTCGGCTTGCGCGGCGACGTGCCAAAGCCGCCGAATGAGCGGCCGTTGAGAAGCAGCTGGGGAGTCACCAAGCGTCCATAGGATTGCTGTCGAGCGGTGTAATCCGGGGAAGCGAGCACGTCGCGCCACCCGAGATAATCCCAATAGTCGACTTGGAACGCGACTGGCACGAAGTCAGTCCAAAGTCCCGGGCTGCTTCGTAACGAGCCCACCCAGGAGTCCGCCGGCGGGCAGGAACTGCACCCCTCCGAGCTGTACAGCTCCAACAGCGAGGTGCCGCCCGGCGCGCTTCGAAAGACGGTTTCGGCGGCGGAAGCCGGCAGATTTAGAGCGACGACGGCGGCCAGGACGCGCCCGAGATGCTTGATCATAATTACCCCCTACTAATGATACGCGCGCCGGGCCGGGGCGGATTCATACTTCCAAAGGATATACGCGCCCTGTCTCCGGGCCGGTGCAGGCGTAATCGGGTAGGGCAGCCCCTGCCTCTTGACTCTATACTATGGTATAAGGTCTATACTGTGAATGGGAGCGATCCATGCGAAACCAATATCTGACGATCGGCGCGATAGCAAAGAAAGCCGGCGTCAACATTCAGACGGTACGCTATTACGAGCGCCGGAAGCTTCTCGTTCCGGATGATCATCGAGAATCAGGCTATCGCCTCTATTCGGATGGCGCGATTAAGAAGCTACGATTCATAAAGAACGCGCAGGCACTCGGGTTTACCCTGGACGAGATCATGGGACTGCTGAAACTGCAGGTGCGCCATCGCTCGCAATGCGTTGAAGTAAAGCGGCGAGCGCAAGTAAAACTCTCCGATGTCGCAACTAAGATCGCCGGCCTCAAGAACCTCGAAAAGGCGCTTAAAGGCCTTATTAAGACCTGCCACGCGCGAACGCCCACCGACCCTTGTCCGATCTTGCGAACCCTGGAGTTCGATGAGCGGGACGCGGAACTTCGTCGAAGGTGTTGATTATGAAAAAATATATTTCCGCCGTAGGCGCGATTCTCTCAGCCGGATTGGCTTCGGTCTGCTGCGTGGGGCCGCTGGCTCTCGGCGCGCTGGGTCTTGGCGGCGTAGGGTTGGCCATTGGACTGGAGAAGTATCGCCCCTACTTCCTGGCGGTAACGGCGATCTTTCTTGCCGTCGGATTTTATCAGGCCTACTTTCGTCGGGGAGAAATCTGCTCTGACGGAAGCTGCAAAGTCGCCTCCGGAAGCAACTCCGTCAAGCGGGCGCTCTGGGTCTTAGTCGCCGCGGTGGCGGGAGTCGCGACATTCCCATCGTGGGCGCCTCTCCTCATTCGCCATACGCCGCATGCGGCCAGCGCGAACGCCGAAACGATCAAGCTGGCTGTTTCGGATATGGATTGCACCGCCTGCACCGTCGGGATCGAAAAGTCACTCAAGAAGGTTCCCGGCGTCCAAGAGGCCTCGATCGATTTCGGAAGGGGCGAGGCCACGGTCTATGGCGAAAAAGGAAGGGTCGCCGCCTCAGATCTAATCCAAGCGATTCGATCCGCCGGACCTTCTTCCGCTCAGGTGGAAAAGGTCAACTGAAATGGCAAAAAAGGAAGCGTGCTGTCATCCGGAAACGACCAACCGCCCTTGCCCCGCTTGCGGGGCAAGGGCCCATCCAGTCAGCGCGCTGTCACTGGAGAATCATCTCACGCGCGAGCGGCAGGCCGAATTCGGTCCGCAAGGCAGTTTCTGCGCCAATCCGGCCTGTGCCGTCGTCTATTTTAATCCAAGCGGCAAGACCGTCAGCCAGGGCCAAACCGTCCGGCCCGTCACCGTTAAGGATCAAGGGGATGAAGTCCCCATCTGCTACTGCTTCGAATTTATGCGCGGCGACCTTCGTCGCGACCTAATGGAGAAAGGGGCAACAGCAATCCCTAACGAAATCAAGAAAGGGATCAGGGATGGCCGCTGCGATTGCGAACGAAAGAACCCGCAAGGCACGTGCTGCCTGGGCAACGTCGCCGCAGCGCTCAAGAAGATTCAGACGGAGATGAGCCGCGGATGAAACGCGAGCGGTGCCCGGCAGCTTCGACGATCGGACTGATCAATTCAGCAGTGAAGGAGGTAAACTTCGAGAATAAGCAGCTCGTACCCCTGCTAGGATGGCGGACATGCCCGCCA
>JAYVZL010000104.1:0-5962 GCA_043783505.1 Elusimicrobiota bacterium | reverse complement strand
GATGTCGTCTGGCATGCGGCTCGTCACCAGGCCTTGATCGACTACCACGTCGCGGTCGACCCAATTGGCCCCGGCGTTGCGCAAATCGGTCTTAATGGAGGGCCACGACGTCACCGTCTTGCCGCGGATGAGCCCTGCCTCGATCAGCGTCCAAGGCCCGCGGCACATCGAGCCGATCGGCTTGCCCTGTTCCCCGAACTTCCTGACGAATTCGACGGCCTTGGGCTGCATGCGCAGATGGTCCGGGCTGATCACCCCGCCGGGCAGGAGCAGCGCGTCGAAGTCGTCGGCCTTGGCCTGATCGAGAGGGACGTCGACCTTGAAGCTCCCGCCCTTTTTAAAGTGATTGCAGCCGTGCACCACGTCCTTATCGGGCGAGACGATGAACGTGGTCGCACCCGCCTCATCAAGCGCCTTGCGGGGTTCGGTCAGCTCTCTTTCCTCGAAGCAGTCGGACACCAGAATGGCGACTTTTAAACCGTTCAATTTTGTTTTCATAGTTCTCCTATAAAGTCACCGTCGATGCCTCGATGCGGCGCTTCATTTGATGAAAGGTTCCTTTTTGAAAGAGATCATTTTGATCGTCCGCAAGGCGATATTCGTGGGCATGGCCTGCTCTCCTGTGCTTAGGCGTCCTTGCCGGAGATTGTATGAACAAGGTGTTGCACGGCGTATGGCTTAAATGTAAATAGTTTATATTTTATAATTATAAATCTATTATAAAATGGACTTGCTTTATCTTAAAATAGAGCTCGACAAAATGACGCAATCCGGCTACGCTTTTGACTGGTATTGGATAGCAACAAAGCGAGGCAATCGATGACGGAGGCGCGCGATAAGCTGTTTACGGTGAAGGTTCTCGGCGCGTCCATGGGCGTGACGGTGTTGGCGCTGACCGTGCTTTCCGGCTATCAAAAACATTCCGCCTTGAGCCCCGAGGTTCTTGAGGCACGCGAGCGTTTTGAGTCCGTCACCACCGCGCAGATCCATCATCTCGACGAAGTCCTGACTATGTCCGGCCGTTTGTGCGCGGCGACAGGCGACGCCCAGTGGGAGGGCCGCTACAACACCTACGCCCCCAAGTTGGACGCCGCCATCGAGGACGCCCTGGAGTTTATTCCCAAGGAGGCTCGAGCGGAGGGCCAGCGCCTAACCGTGGCCCATGCCGCTCTTGTGGGCATGGAAATGCGGGCCTTCGAGCTGATCCACGCGGGCCGCAGGGCCGAGGCTTTGAAGCTCCTGACGGGCCGCGCTTACGACGAACACAAGAGAGCCTGCGTCGCCGCTCTCGGCGAGGGGAAGACCTCCGCGCGCATGGCGACCTTGGCCATGATCCGGGACTTCGACGCCTCCAACGCCGACGCGGCGAAGCTCAAAGGCGCGTGCGTGGGCCTGATCCTCCTGACCTGGGGCCTCGCGCTTTGGGCGATCTATCGCCAGTCGTTGAAGCGCGTGGAGGCGGACGCGCGGCTTCGCCAGATACACGAGGACCTCGAGGCGGTCGTGGCCGAGCGCACGCTCAAGCTGCAGGAGGCCAACGCCGCCTTGAGCGCCCACATCAAAGGCCGCGAGCAGATCGAGCGCACCCAAAAAGTCCAACTGGAGGTGGCCGGCATCGTGGCGCAGACGACGACCGACACGGACAGGGCTTTGCTCAAGGTCCTCGAGTCCATTTGCCGCAATCTGGACTGGAAAGATGGCGCGGTCTGGGTGGTCGATGAGACGAGCCAGATGCTGGTCTGCTCGGATTTTCATCAAACCGATCCGCGGGCCGACTCCGACGAGTTCGAGAAGGTGACGCGCGCCACGAAGTTCAAGAAGGGCATCGGCTTGCCCGGGCGAGTCTGGCTCTCCGGCGATCCCGCGTGGATCGCCGACGTGCAGAAGGACGACAACTTTCCGCGCCTGCCCTACGCCAAGATCGCCGGCCTTCACACCGCTTTCGCCCTGCCGATCGTCTGCTCGGGGCGGATCTGGGGCGTGCTCGAGTTCTTTAGGAAAGAAGCCACGGACGTCGACCAGGGCCTGCTCGAGAGCATGCGCGTGCTGGGCGTGCACTTGGGCCAGGCCATGGAGCGCGACCAGGCGCGCAAGCTTCAAGAGGAGACTCAGTCCCAGCTGCTCCAGGCGCAGAAGATGGAGGCCGTGGGCAAGCTTGCCGGAGGCGTGGCGCACGACTTCAACAACATCTTAAGCGCCATCCTGGGCTACTGCGATCTGCTGATCCCGAGCTTCAAGGAGGAGGACCCGCGCCTGCAGGACTTGCGCGACGTCTCCGAGTTCGCCAACCGCGCCGCGGTCTTGACCCGTCAGCTGCTGGCGTTCAGCCGCCGCCAGGTGCTCATGCCCGCGGTCGTCGACGTGAACGCGCTGGTGTCGAACTTGATGCGCATGCTTAAGCGGCTGGTGCGCGAGGACGTCGTGCTGCGCGCCGAGCTCACGCCCGGCCTGGGCTGCGCGCTCATCGATGCCGGACAGTTCGAGCAGGTCATCGTCAATCTCGTGGTCAATGCCTGCGACGCGATCGCCAAGAGCGGGGACATCGTCTTGAGCACCTACGAGACGACGCTCGACGCTCGGGCGTGCGGGCGCCTCAAGGGGCTTAAGCCTGGGGCGCACGTCGTCTTGTCGGTCAAGGACACCGGCTCGGGTATGAGCGAGGATCTCGCCGCGAAGGTCTTCGAGCCCTTCTTTACGACCAAGGGGCCGGGCAAGGGCACGGGGCTGGGCCTGTCCACGGTTTATGGGATCGTGCAGCAAAGCGGCGGGGCCGTGGAGATCGTGACCGCTCCCGAAAAGGGGAGTTGTTTTTCCATCTATCTGCCGGCCGTGGGTCCCCGCTCGCTTCCCGAGGACGAGAATCCTACGGGCCGGCCGCAGGGCATGGAGTCGGTGCTGCTGGTGGAGGACGAGGAAAAGGTGCGCTTGGTGGTACGGCGCATGCTCATCAAGCAGGGCTACACCATCTTCGAGGCGGCCAGCGCGGAGGAGGCGCTCAAGATCTTCGAGTCCGATCATCCGGACGTGGATCTGCTGTTGACCGACGTCGTCATGCCGGGCATGACCGGACGGGAATTAGCGCTCGTCGTCAGGCGCAAGCGCCCGGAGCTTAAGATCCTCTTTATGTCGGGCTATGCGGATTCGCTGGTGGTCCAGAAAGGGTCGCTTGAGCTGGGGCAGGAGTTCATGGAGAAGCCCTTCACGGCGGATATGCTGGCGCGCAAGGTCCGCGCAATCCTAGACGGCCCCGAAGTCAAAACGTCATAGCGCCTAGGGCTAAGGCAGCACCGACAGCAATCCCTTCAGATTATTGAAGTCGAGCGGCTTGGGCAGCAGCGCTTTGGCGCCCTGAGTCAGGGCCTGCTGGGCGAGCTTCGCGTCGCCGAGGCCGGTCATGAGAAAGATGGCGGCCTTGGAGGAGGACGCGAATTGCTTGAGGGCCTGAAGGCCGGACATGCCGGGCAGGCCGACGTCCATCAAGATCGCGTCGAAGCGGCTGGCGTGCGACAGAGCCAACCCCCACTCCGCGTCGATGGCCGTGGTCGTCTCATGGCCCTCGCGCTGGAGGAGGCGGGAGGTGACGTTGAGGACGGTGGTCTCGTCGTCGACGATCAAAATGCGCAAACGCTTCATTCCACAGTGTAGAATAACGGGAGAAGAGTATCTAGGGCCGCCCGAAATTGGTGACATGACCAGGGCGGAGGTCGGCGCGGGGGCCTTCTTCGTCGATCTGGCGGGCAGCAAGCTCCACATCGGCGACAACCCGGGCGGGCATACGGTGGAAGCGTCGGTCAGGGTCCTTGCCTTGAGCTTGCAGTTCGGCTCGGGGGCGTCGGTGGTCAGGGGGCTCGGGTTCGTGCATTTCGCGCCCAACTACTCCAGCGCTCAAGGCGGCGCGATCATCAGCAACGTGGCCGGAAACACCTTTGAGAACAATACCTTCGCCTACAATTCGAACAGAGGCTTGGTCGTTTATGGAGCCAACACCTTCATCCGGGGCAACAATTTTCTCTACAACGGCGAGGGCGGCTTTGGAGGATACCACGCCCACGGCTCGGTGATCGAGGGCAACTACATCGGCCACAACAACACGGCGCATTTCAAGCTGAGGTGGGACGCCAACGGCGCGAAATTCGCCTCTACTCAGAACCTGCTCTGGAAAAACAACTTGGTCGAGTACAACATTGGGGGAGGGCTATGGTGCGATTCGGACTGCGACAACAACATATTCGTCGGCAATACCGTCCGATACAATTCGAAATGGAACGGCATCATCGTCGAGATCGCGACGTCCTCCGGAGGGATCATCGCCGGCAATCTCGTCTATGGCAATGAAGGAACGGGCATTTCGATGAGCGGATCGGGCAACATAAAAGTTTACAACAACACGACCGCGATGAACGGGAGCGACATCGCCGTGTCCGGGTGCGCCGTAGGCAACGTCGTCAAGAACAATATTATGTCCGGCAACAGCACGACTCTCTACAACGCGAGCGGCGGCTTGTTTTTCCTCAACTGCCCGACTTACATCGCGGGGCAGGCGCTCCTCGCGGCATCGGATTACAATGCCTACTACAGAGCCGCCGCAGCGGCGCCGTACCAAACGCTCATCTATTGGGGCAAAAGCGGCTTCAACAGTCTGGCCGCTTTCCAGCAGGCTATCGCGCTGGACGCTCACAGCATCAGCATCGACAATAACCCGGTGAACCCGTTCTTTAAAGACGAGCTCAACGGGGACTACTCGCTGAAGATTGGAAGCGCGGCCCGCGGGAAAGGCGAGCCCTTGCCGCAGGACGTCGCCAACGCGATGGGCATGGCCGCCGGCGTGCCGGTCGATATGGGCGCGTTCCAGAATCCCCTGGATATGAGATCTCTTCTGATGCCTCCGCGCGCGCCGAGCAGCTTGGCGTTCCGATAGGATTAAAGAGAGTTGGTTCCAATCGGACGAGAAAAGATGTTAGATGAACCATTATGACTCGCTACCGAGCCCTTGCGCTGTGCCTGGTTTTGCCGGTTTTGGCGGGCTGTCATAACGATGAGATCAGCTCGTACCGGGTCCCCAAAACACCTCAGACGGAGGAGGCGGCGCCGGCTTCGCCCGCGGCGGGGGCGCCTAAGGGCATCGAATGGACGACGCCGAAAGGTTGGCGCGAAGTCGCCGCCACGGATATGCGCGTGGGCAGTTTCCTCGTCGATGGGAAAAACGGCCTGACGGCCGACGTCTCCATCGTCAGGCTGGGCGGGCCCGCGGGCGGAGAGCTGGCCAACGTCAATCGTTGGCGCGGGCAGCTTGGTTTGGCGGCGATCACCGAGGCGGAACTGCCGAAGCTGTCCGTGAAGATCACGCCGGGGGGGCGCCCGATGCTGATGTCGAACTTCGTCACTCTCGGGCCGGTCATCGACAAGCGCTATAAGAAGCGCATGCTGGCGGTGACTTGCGCGCGCGCGGGGAGCACCTGGTTTTTTAAGATGATGGGCGAAGACGCGTTGGTGGCGTCGCTTGAGCCCGCGTTCCTCGCGTTCCTGAAGGATCTCCGCTTCAACGATTAGTGGGTCAGAAGCAGCGGCACCCAGATCGGAGAGGTGGCCACGCCGACTAGGATCACGATCGCCAGGGGAACGACGACCAAGGCGGCGGGCACTTCCCAAACGCGGTTCCAGCAGGAGTGGCGGGGGGTTTTCTCCGGCTCATCCGCATAGGGGGAGATGAAGATCGGCTTGCAGCCGCCGGTTTCGGAGGCGAGGTTGGGTGAGCCCTCGCCGACGTAGGTGCGCGGCGCCTGTTCGGTCGTCGCGCAGGCGCAGAAAAGCGCCGCGAGGGCCGCCGTTAGGACGGGACGACTTCGGCGGTGAAATCGCACTTGGCGATGCAGCCGCAAACCGCGCCAGCGGCGCCGCTGTAGGAAGGTTCGGCGCAGATGATCTGGTTGGCGCCGCGCGACTGCAGGCTTTCGAGAGCTTG
>JAYVZL010000103.1:0-2237 GCA_043783505.1 Elusimicrobiota bacterium | reverse complement strand
GCGCTTAGCACCGCCCGGCGATTGGATGATCTCAAGCAGATAATTCGCCAACGCGGCCGCCGCGCGAGGGCTGACGCGAGCTGCGGCGAAAGCGGGCTCGACGGAAACCGCCGGCTTGGGCTCGTCTTTTTTCCACCATTCCTTGGAGGACGTTGCGATCACGGGTTCGGCCAAGTTTTTGTCCTCAAGAAGAGTCCGCTCGAAGAGACGCCGCCAGCCTTCGGGGCCCGCCGCGTCCACCACGGCCGCGTCGAACTCCCGACGCCCGTCCCAGTTCTTGCCGAGATAGCTGGAGAGGAGCGTCGGATCACCCAACGTCAACTGATAGAGCGCATCGGAACGCATGGTATCGGTCATACGGCGCGCGGACAACGAGGACAGAAGCGTCAGCATCCCCGTTTCGCCGTCCCGCTCGTAGGCTTTGCGCCAGGAGAGGATTCCCTCGGCGTAATGAGTGTCCACGGATGCCAGCCACTGCGTACGGGCGCTTGAGATCGCGGCAAGATCCATAGCGTCGCGCGGGGACAGATGCAGCGCGACGGGCCGCGCGAGCATGCGTTCGATAAGAATCTGCTCTAGGGCGACCGCGAAGCCCTCGGTCATCGCGGCGTACGCCGAACGCGGCGAATGTTTCTCCGTCTTGCGCACGCCGTCATCGAATAGGACATGGGCCAGCTCATGGCTGTACTCCATGAAACGCTCGATCTTTTGCTGCACGCGCGCCGCGCCGGGAAGACCGAACGCGCTAGGGACCTCGCCGTTAGAGTCGGCGGCGACCGGAGAGAGTTCGATGAGATGGCCGCTGTCGGGCGTCCAGGTATGGCCCGTTATTTTGTCGTCGGCATAGTCCGTGGGTATCGGACGGTAGAAGCGAGGCAGAAGATGACCCATGACAGCGCGCGCGGCCTCCTCCACTTTGGAGAGTCCTGGAGCCAGTGGACCAGAGGCAAAATAGGAAATATCGAGCGCGGCCAGCGGCTTGGCCGCAACACTTCCGTCGAAGGCGTCGCCCGCGGCGCGCGCGTCCGGCGCGGATTCATCCCCTGCGCTTAGGCCCGAGACGAGCTTCTTAAGTTCTTCTTGGGAAGGAGACTTCGTCGGCGATGCTTCCGCTTCAGTCAGCGGGCGCGAGGCAGGAACGATCAAGGGCGGCGGAGCGAGTATGACCGGCGCTTGAGTGATGATGAGCGTCGGGGGAGCCGCGATGATAATCGGCCCCGGAGCCAGGATCACCGGCGTCCCTGCAGGTCCCGCCGTCACGCCCGGAATAATGATGCGAGGGACTTCAGTTGGAGCGGGCACGATGGGAGCCATCGTCGCCGCGAAGCCGGCCATCGGCAAGATCAGGAGCAGGAATAGATTTCTCACCTACATAGCATGACTTGTCGGCGCCTATTTAGACCATAGGCTGAATGGCCCAATTTTAGTTGGGCCGTTTGCGCCGTCCCAGTAGGTCAAAGGACTCTGACGACCACCTTCCCTCCCGCCCATACTGATGCGGTAGTCATGCAGCGTGAAATTTAAGAGCAAGGAGAAATCATGATCAGAAATATTCCAGGCGCGACAATCGCAGTGTTGCTCTCCGTTTCCGGTGCCTAAGCGCAGGTCCAGCAGGCTCCAGAATTAAGCGAAACGCCGTCCGCCATTGCGCAGGATGTGAAAAAGTCCAAGCTTGAGGCGCGCAAAGCCACCTGCAGCCAAGGTATCGAGGTTCTCAAAGAAATCTATGCCGCAAAAAGCGCCAGATTTGATATCGACCATCGGGACTGCGTGTTCAATGAGCGGGCCTATCAACGCTACAGCCTCACGGAAAGCCGTCAAAACCTGCGCTGCCATCGGTGGGCCGTGCAGCACGTCTTATGAGCCAATTGCTCCGTAACCGCTAGCGCGCCAAGGCCGAGGCGAAGACGAACTCGATACCTTCGGCCTGAAGCTTCGGAACCTCGTCGACGAGACATTCGTAGGTTCCGTGATAATAATGGTGGCCGATGGCCACGGCCTGCCCGTACTTGCGGGCCTGCGCGGCGCTGTAGCGTAGGTAATGCACGCAGACGGCCTTGTCCTTGGCGATGGCCTCGGCCAGGACCTTGGGATCCTTGGCGTGCCGGCCCTTGGGCTCGTGCCCGCCGTCGAGAAAGATCCCGTTGACGGCCGCGGGGATGCCCGCTTTTTTCGCCTCGGCGTAGGCCACGGACTTTGTCGAGACCTTGCTGTCCAGGAAATAAAGTCCCTTAGGC
>JAYVZL010000102.1:0-5976 GCA_043783505.1 Elusimicrobiota bacterium | reverse complement strand
TTTTGGATCGAGGGGTCTTTAAGAATAACGGCCGCCTCACCTGAACGAAGCGCCTTTAGCAGATGCGGGTCTTCGAGCGCGGCCTTCAGGCGCGAGTTCGCCAGAAGCGCCTTGACGTTGTGGTCCCTGAGCAGAATCTTGCGCGCCTTGGGGTCGCTGCGGGCTTGTGCCAGTTTTTTAAGGGCGCCGAGCGCGAGGGGATCATTCTGGGCGAAGAGATTGTGCCCTCGCGCGAAGCCAATCGAGAACGACCCCGCTGTAGCCGAATCGACATCCACGTTTAGTCGTTCAAGCATCGATTCGCCGGAGACGGTCAGGCACAGCAGGACGAAGAGGATCGCTCCGCCTTTGGCCGCGCCGACGAGCACGCCGAGGCCTTGATCCAAGGGTCCGCGCTCGTCGCCCGGCTCCAAGATGTTGAGGAGCAGGCGCGACGTCAGCGTCGCGCCGATAAAAATCACGGGCATCAAGACGAGGCTGAGTCCGCTGACGGCTTGGGCTTCCGGCCAATTCATTCGCGCGGCCCAGGCCGGTCCCAGCAAGGCCGCGGCCGGCTTTGAAAACAGGTAGGCCACGACCAGCCCGATCGCGTGGGAGATTTGCCTCACGGCGCCCGAGGAGTAGCCGGCGACAGCGAAGAGTCCGATCAACGCGAGAACAGCCAGATCGAGGATCATTTTCTTATCGTAGCGAATCGCAACGGCACTCCGCCAGAATCACGGCGTTGAGCACCGCGCAGGCGGTGGTGACCGGCCCCACGCCGCCGGGCACGGGCGTTATCTTTCCCGCCCGAGCGGCGGCTCCGGGCGCGGCGTCGCCGACCACTTTGCCGCGTACCGTGTTGATGCCGGCGTCGAGAACCACGGCTCCGCGTTTGACCCAGGAGGCCTTGAGCAGACCGGGCACGCCCGCCGCCAAGACGATAACGTCTGCCTTGCGACACAGAGCGGCGAGTCCCCTGGTTCGCGAATTGGCGAGGGTCACGGTCATGTCGAGGGTGGAGAGCAGGTGCGCCGCGGGCCGGCCTACGGTGGCCGAGCGGCCGATCACGACGGCGTGGCGTCCCGACAAGGGAATGCCCGAGGCCAGAGCGAGGCGCGCGAGCGCCTGCGCCGTGCAGGGCAGCACGAGGCCGGATGTTTCCTTCCAGGTTTTGGCGAGGAACAGGCGTCCATAGGCCGCGGGAGTGAGAGCTTCCGCGTCTTTGTCCGGGGGGATCATCGCGGCCGCGTCGGCGGACGATACTCCCCGTGGGTAGGGCGTCTCGATGATGAGCGCGTCGGCCGCCTGGTCGCCGAGCAGTTCGGCGAGCAAGCCCAGGGTTTTGGCGCGTGGACCCGGTGAAAGCCGGTGCACGGAGACCTCGACGCCGGCCTCGGCGCAGACTCTCAGCTTGGCCTTGAGATAGAGCATCGCCGCGCCCCCGCCCGCGGCCACGATGGCCAGGCGCGGCGCGCGGCCGCGGCGGCGCGTGACGGCGGACGCGCGACGCCGAGCCTCGGCGAGAATGAGGGCCGCGAGCGGCTTGCCGTTTAGAAGTTTGGCGCTCATTTTGTCAGACGGCGTTCCAGGCGCGCGATCACCGCGGCCAAGGTCTCCAGCGTCGGCACGCTCACGCGGCCGCGCCGGGCGGCGGCCAGCAGCGGCCCGAGGATGGCGCGCGCCTCGGTGCGGCGTCCCGCCGCCAGGTCTTGGAGCATCGAGTTGCGCTGGCGCGGGGCGTTGCGGCAGGAGAGCATGAGCTTTTCGGCCATGTCGGGGTAGTCCAGGCGATGGCCCGACACCGCAGCGGCCGCGGTCGCCTCGCTGAGCGCGGCCAGGGCCACCTCGCGCAGGGCCGGGTCGGCCTCCAGGCGGCCGCTGTCGACCGCGCAGGCGGCACCGAGCGGATTGACGGCGGCGTTGAAGGCCGCCTTGGTCCAAAGCATGCCTTCCTCGGAGTCCTTCAAGCGCACGCGAAAGCCCGCGCGGGAGAGAAGCGACCGCGCGGCGTCGAGCGCGCGCTCGTTGCCGGGGTGCCGGGCGAGCAAAATATCGTTGCCGCCGTTAAGCGCGACTTCCGCGGGCCGCGTGCGGTCGGCGGCGAAATAACAGACGCCGATGACGGTGCGCTTGGGCCCGAAAGCGCGTCTATATAATTGCTCGTGTCCGATGCCGTTTTGAAGCGCGATGACGGGAGTCAGCGGGCCGATGAGACGCCGCGCGGCGGCCGCGGCGCGGGCGGTATCGCCGGATTTCACGCAAAAGAAGGCCGCGGCCGCCGGAGCTTTGAGCGCGCGCGCCGATTGCAGTCCGGTGACACGGCATTTGCGGCCGTCGGCCGCAGTCATCGAGAAACCGCCCCGCGTCAGGAGCCGTTCCGCGCGCGGACTTCGGCCGAGCACCGCCGTTGGCACGCCGGCTCGACGCAGGCCCGCGGCCAAAGCGAGGCCCACGGCGCCGGGGCCGACGACGACGACGGGTTCGTCCATTGGGGGGATTATGCAAAAAAATGACCCCCGGCGCTTGCGCGCCGGGGGTCGACTTCGGCGATTTTAACGAACGCTATTACGCGTTCACCATCTTCGCGCGGGACACATCGCCCTTCTTGTCGAGGAAGTACAGGAAACCGGCCTGCTTCTTCACGCCGACCTTGGCGACCTTCTCCGGCTTGCCGCCCTTCTTGCCGCCGCGGGCCATCTTGGCGCGGGAGACGTCGCCCTGCTTGTCGATGTAGTAAAGGAAACCCTGCACGCGCTCAACGCCGACTTTCTGAACCTTCTCAGCCATTGTCTTGACCTCCGTTCGGATGCCGGGATCGGTGCCTCTAAATCCCTGGGTGCTTCGGCTGAAATCTAGCATAGTCCTCGTCGGAGATGCAATAGTTTCTCGTCGGAGCACCGACGGAGAAAAAAACGAGCCCCGGCGGATTCTCCGTCGGGGCTCGTCGAGCGGGGAGCTATTTACCCGGCTTATCGAACAAGGCGATCTGCGTTTCCTGAGGCATGATCAGGCGCTCTTTGAGCCAAGCGTCGACGAGATCCTTGGAAAAGCGGTATTGCCGGCCGATGCGTGAGGCGGGAATGCGGCGAAGGCGGATCAGCCCGTAAATCTTCGAACGGCCCATGCCCAGGTAATGAGCCAGCGTCTTGATGTCCATCACATCCGGGACGGGGCCGGTGAGGACCCTTTTGGCCGACTTTCGTTTTTTCTTCATGGAAATGAGAAATCGAGCGTCAGATTCTATCGTTTACGATCGATTAACACTCTAAGTGTATGTCCTCTATCATCTTTTGTCAAGTATTCAAACCCGCGCGTATCGTGGCGAATAATTTTTTCATTTCTCCCTCTGGGGTTTCGCGCAGCCCCTGCGAAAAACTGGAGGAGCCGGGAGGCAGGCCGACAAGACGGCGGAAAATGAGACGCAAATCTCATTGCCTATTAACATTAATAGGAAGCGCGACAGCCGTTTTCCGGGCGCGCCAAGCTGAGCGTTATAAAAACGCGTCATAAAAAACACTTGTCTTCGTCGGGCGAGTTTGCTATATTGTCTTACACCATGCAGATTTACGAGACGATCCTAATCCTCAAGCCCGTCCTCGCCGACCCCGAAGTCGTGGAGTTCGTCGAAAAAACCAAGCTTACCATCTCCGGCGAAAGCGGGGAGTTGGTCACCCATGAGATTTGGGGCCGTCGCAAGCTGACGCACATCATCGGCAAGGCTCGCGAAGGCGTCTACGTGTATTTGAAGTACAAAGGCGGGCCGGCACTGCTTAAGAAGCTCGCCCATAATTTCAGCGTTTCGGACACCGTCCTGCGCGACATGACCGTCGCGGTTCACGATCGCAAGATGCGCGAGAAGAAGCCCAAGAAGATCAAGCCCGCCTCCGCTACCGGTCCGGCCACGGCGCAGGTTTAACATGTCTGAGTTGCGCCTGCCGGAGCAGAATACCGTTCTTTTGACCGGGCGCTTGACTCGTGACGCCGACCTCAAGTACACCGCCAGCGGGACCGCGATGTGCCGCTTCAGCATCGCGGTCAATCGCCGCTACAATGACCCTAAGAGCGGCGAGGAGAAAGACGACACGGCGTTCGTGGACGTATCCGTGTGGCGCGAGGCCGCGGAACGGTGCGGCAAGATTTTAAAGAAAGGCAGCCCCGTTCACGTCGAGGGGCGGCTGCGCAGCTACCAAGTCGAAGGAAAAGAAGACGGCGTCAAGCGCACCAAGCTCGAAGTGGAAGCGCGCCGCGTCCAGATTCTTGAGAAGGCCTCGTCCGCGGGATCGTCCGCGGCTGGGGAGCCGGAGATGGCGTCCGCCGGCGCAGAGCTTGAGGAGGTTCCGTTCTAATGTTTGCCGAACCCAACGCCGTTTCATCCGCCGCCTCAGAGAGTCCCGCGGGAGCCCCCGCGTCCGGTCCCGCGTCTTCGTCCTCCGCTTCGTCCGGCGCGCGTCGCCCGAGCAGCAGTGGCGGCGGCAGCAGCAGCGGCGGTCGCCGCGCTCCGTACCCGGTTCGCCGCAAGGTCTGCCGCTTTTGCGCCGAGAAAGTCCGCGATATCGATTACAAGCAGATCCAGATCCTGCGCACTTTCACCACCGATACCGGCAAGATCTTGTCCGCCCGCATCACGGGGAATTGCGCGTCGCATCAGCGCCAGTTGACCCGCTGCATCAAGCGTGCGCGAAACCTGGCCTTATTGCCGTACGTTTCCCGCTGATCTTTTCCGAATAACGAAGTAGGAGCATCCTCAATGAAAGTCATCCTGCGCAGCACCATCGACAATCTCGGCCGCCCCGGCGACGTCAAGGACGTCAAGATCGGCTACGCCCGCAATTTCCTTCTCCCGCGCAAGTTCGCGGAGCTGGCCACCGAGGCCGCCCTCAAGTATTGGGAAAAGGGCAAGGATAAGCGGCAGCAGGTCGTGGCTTCCGAAGTCAAGACGGCCAAAGAACTGGCGGAGAAGCTGTCCGCCGTCAATCTGACCTTCGCCGTACCCGCCTCGGAAGAAGGCAAGCTGTTCGGTTCCGTCGGCAAGGCCGATGTCCTCAAGAGCCTCAAAGCGGCGGGTTACGAGGTTCCCAAGAACTCGATCCGCCTTGAGACCGCGATCAAGACCACGGGCGAGCACGAGGTGGAGCTGCGCCTCCAGCCCGAGGTCACGGCCAAGGTCAAGGTCACCGTCTCCGCCCGCGAGTAAGGACGGCAAGCGCCATGGCGCAAAATCCGTCCACGCCCCCTCAGGCCCTCGAGGCCGAGATGGCCGTCCTCGGTTCGATGCTCATCGAGCGCGAAGCCACCGAGAAAGCCCTCGACGCGCTCCACGAGGCTGACTTCTACCTCGATGCGCACAAGCGCATCTTCCGGGCTATTTTTCAGATCTTCAACGCCGGTCAGGCGGCGGACGTGGTCACGGTCTCCGAGGAGCTGCGTAAAAAGTCCGAGCTCGACACCGTAGGCGGCGGCACCTTCCTTGCCGAGTTGATCAATAAAGTCACGACCGCGGCGCACGTCGAGTACTACGCGCGGCTCGTCAAGGAGAAGGCGATCCTGCGCGAGCTCATTTCCGCAGCGACGGGCGTGGTCACCGCTTGCTACTCCCAGGAGAAGGACCCCAAGCAGATTCTCGATGAGGCTCAGGGCTCGATCCTGAAGGTCAGCGAGCGCCAGACGTTGCACGGCGTCGTGGAGATGAAGGACCTTGTCCATGAAGTCGTCGACCAGATCGAGCGCGCCCATCACAGCAAGCAGGAAGTCACCGGCGTGTCCACGGGCCTGCGGGCCTTCGACCGGATGACGACCGGCTTCCAGAAATCCGACTTGATCTTGATCGCGGCGCGGCCCTCGCAGGGAAAGACGGCGCTCGCTCTCAACATGGTGGCGCATGCCACGCTCGAGAAAAATATTCCGGTGCTGTTCTTCTCGCTCGAGATGAACCGCCACGCGATCATGCAGCGCTTCATCGCCGCCGAGGCCAAGGTCAATCTCAAGGATATCCGC
>JAYVZL010000101.1:0-2248 GCA_043783505.1 Elusimicrobiota bacterium | reverse complement strand
TCGAACCCACGACCCCATGCTTAAAAGGCACATGCTCTACCCCTGAGCTACCGGCTCGCAAGAAAGTTATTTTACCACACTAACGGGGCTTCGGGGGGCGCGTCCTAATTCTCGCGCCGGCCGAGCTGGGCCAAGGCGCGCTTCCACATCTTGTAAAGCTCGGTGCCTTTGCGGTTGCCGGGAGGCAGCATCTGATCGAGGGTTTGCCACCAGAAAACTCCGCACAGTGAGCGCGGCATGGCGCATGAGATGGTGGTATAAAGGACGGCGACGTCCTTGCGCGCGCTCTCGATGTCGTCGGACAGCCACCAGTAGCCCTTGACTTGCTCCTTCTCGGCGAAGCCGAGGCTCGAGATCAGAATTTTTTGTCCGGGCAGGGCGTCGCGGGCGACGGTGACCAAATGTTCGAGCCCCATGCCCGCGGGATTGTCCTCGGGCTGGACGCTGAGGCCCAGGACGTCTAGATTCTTGCCGAAGCCACGCTTGACCTGGAGCGTCAGCCATCCAGACAGCGCATGCGCGCGGTCGGGCGCGGTCTCCTCCCACGCATAGAGCGTGGCGACGGTCTCCAACTCTGGATCGAGTTCCTTGACTTTGGCCGCGCCGGAGGAGTAGATTCGATAGATCTCGTCCACGGAGAACGGAGCTCCGGCGCCGCCCAGCCAGTCGCCGTTGAGCTCGGAGCCGACCTCCCAGCTCGAGATCTTGCCGCGGTAGTGAAGGACGAGATTTTTCACGCGCTCGGCGTAGAGATCGGGTGTGAGCGACTTCGGCCATTGCGTGGTGTCGAGCACGCTGCCCATGACCGAGATCTTTTTTCGGGAGAGACGCTCGATGATGCCGTCGTATTCATTGAAGGAGCGCAAGGAGGAGTAAGTGAAGTCCGACGAGTTGGCCCGAAATACCAAACGCACCCAGTTCGCGCCGGAGCGGCTGACGGCGTCGACGACCCAATCCAGGTCGTCGAGGCGCTTGAGCATGCTTTCATCGAGAGTCAGCCCGAAACGATGCTCGGACGCGCGGCGGTCGTTGAGCGCGCGCTGAACGCCGTGCTCGATGAGGGCGTTTTCCCAAGCCAGGGAGACCGCGTGCAGCGCCCTTTGATGCATCTTGCCGCGCGTTGGGGGATCCTTCTCGCGCGCGGCTTCGGCCATCGCGTCTTTTGCGGCGTCGTATAAATCCTTTGATTTCTTGCCCGGCTTGTAGAGGGGCTGCCAATCCATGACCCGCCACTTCCACGACTCCTTGAAGCGGTTGTACTGTGTTTTAGCGATCTCCTCGGCGAGGTAGACGGTCTCGCCGTCGCCGAAGCCCGAACCGCCGTTGTCGGCGGCGACCGCGTTGAAGCCGTCTTCGACAACGGGCCAAATGAGTTCCAGACGCACGCGACCGATGCCTTCCCAGGACCCCAGCAGATAGCCGCCTTTCTGCGACAGCTCCAGGCGTTGAGGGGGAGATTGCGAGCCGATCGCCGCGGCCCAGATGGGCGCTTTTTTAAGGTCGGGGGATTTCTCATCGGCGCGGGACAGGAGCTTGGCCAGGCCAGACGCCTCATACGGAACGCTCTTTTCATCGAAGGCGACGATCTTGATCGTCGATGCCGCGTCCGCGTGCGCGGCGATGATCAGCATGAGAGCCGCGGCTTTCATTATGTTTATAGTCCCCGCCGCCGCCAGGCGAATTTTAGATCTTGCCAATGGCCCGGCCCGAAATAAAGGAGATAGGCGGACAGACCCGCGAGAAGACGCGCGCGCGTGGCGTTGTCGCCGGCCGCAAGCTGGAGGATGGTCAACAGCGCCGCGAGCAAGGCGACCCAGCGCAGCTTGACGGGGATGATGAACATCACCAGCACCTCGCGCTCGGGCGCCATCCGGGCGAATGCGAGAAAGCTGGCCAGGTGCACCGCGCCGTTGTCGCCGACGGCTCCCGTGGCCAGAGCCGCGGCGGTCGAGGCCAAAGCGCCGATGGCGAGATAGACCGTGAGCTTGAACTCTCCCCAGGCGCTCTCAAGAGCGCTTAGACAGGCGTAGATCATGGCCAGCCATAGGAGCATCCAGATCAGGCTCGACTGCGGCGGCACGACGAGAAAGGTCAGCACCCGCCAGAACTGTCCACTCGCGAGGGCTCGGGGGTCGAGGGCCAAGGCCGAGACGAATTCCGGTTTATCGGCGGCCAACAGGGCCGTGCCCGCGGTCATCGCGGTCAAAAAACCCGGCAGTCCCGGCACGGACAAAAAACCGAGGCGGCG
>JAYVZL010000100.1:0-14339 GCA_043783505.1 Elusimicrobiota bacterium | reverse complement strand
ACCGATCACACACCTGCGGCGGCTGCACGCACTCGCACAAGAAAACCGTGCAGGCCAGGATGCGGGCGCCCGCAGCTATTTAGCCACGACGAAGCTCTGGAAGACAATGCCCGCACCAGCCTCGCGGATCTTGACGATATAGACGCCTGATTCCACGACTCGACCGGCACCGTCGCGTCCGTTCCACACGATCGGCTGCTGCGAGCTGTGGAAGACGGCCTTGCCCCTAATGTCGTACACGCTGACCTCCGATGCGGCCGCGCCGAACACGGCCGCGTCGTTGATGCCGTCGGCCCGGGCCTGGCTCAGCAGCTTTTGTGGAGCTCTGGCCGCAGCGCCGTTCGCCGCGACTCCGATGACAGCGACGGTCGCGGGGGCTGAGATGTTGACGGCAACGCTGCGCACCCGAACCTGCGCGTCTTCGTTATAGAACGCAATCCGCCCCGAGGTGTACGCCCGTTCCGTATCGGTGAAGGTCGTTATCAGCTTGTTGTCGACGAAGACTTGGATGACGTTCGAGGCGTCTTGGAGAATCCGGACGTTGTAGCGGGTCCCGATCGGGTAGACGGGATTCGTGCCGGAGGCGAGGAAGCGCTGTGCGCCCGGGTACGCCGGATCCTCCTTGCCGAGTTCCCAGCCGTTGGTCTTCAGCGCCAGGTAGTAGAAGTGGGTATTGTCGGTGTAGTTCCACGCGACCCAGGCGACCTCCCATGGATTGGGGGCCGAGCCTGTGCGCAACTGCGCCACCGTCTCAATTGTAAGCGCATAGGTGATCGGCCCGGAGAACTGAGGCCCTAAGAGCATCGACGCGTGCGTCTCCGCCGGCGTGACGCTCGCTTTCGGTGCCTCCTCGGCGTAGGAGCCGCCCGCGTCCGTCGCCGTCTTGACGCAGCCGTAGCCCGTAAAGGCCACGAGCCAGGGGCCGAAGCTAGTACCGTCGGCGAAGCAGGTGTTCTTGATATAGGACGAGAAGTCGTCCGTGAACGAGGTCGCGGTGGCGGCCGGAGATGTCGGGGCCGCGTTGGTCGTAAAAGCGTAGTCTCCGGACATGCCGAGGTTCCCAGCCGCATTTCGCGACTTGACCCGGTAATGGTACAGCGTGGACGGACTCAGGGCCAGAAGATTCCCCGTGTGCGAGATCGTCATCAGCGTGTCAAGTGGTGTGGACGAACCGTAGGCCATCGTAATCCCGTACTCGACCTGGGTATCGGCGAGTTCATCCGTTGTCCAGGTGACTGCGGCGCCATTCGCGCCGACGCCGGAGGTCGCGACCGCGCTGATGACGGGCGCCGTGGCGTCCGTCGTCGCGCCGGACGAGGTCACGGCCGCGCCGCAATCTGCCTGGCTGCCGGTGGAAGCGAGCAGTCCGAGGTTGTTGAGGGCCGTGACGGTGTTCTGCTCGGTCCGGAACGCATAGTTGCTTCCGATGAGCTGCTCCGCGTTCGCGCCCTGCTTGACGTAGGCGCTGTAGGTGTGGGCGGCGATGCTGACCACGAGCCGGAAATGATAGGTGAGGCCCGCGCTGTACGGGATCGAGGCGGCGGCCGCGTAGCTTCCGCCGTTTCGGGCGTCGATCGTGCCCGTATTGTTGAAGCGCACCGCGGCCGCGAGGGCCGTGTAGGAGGAAGCCGCGGCATTCGAGAGGCCCGAGGCGCCGTCCATCTTGGTCATGGACGGGGTCGCGTCGAACTCGGCGGTGAAGGTCCCGGATTGCGGCGCCAGCGCCGCGTTCACCCATGTGCCGGCGCTGTTGATGCAGACGGAGGTCGGCGCGGGAGCCGTCGTTGTAAAGGTCGAGTCCGCGGAGGTCGCGAGGTTGCCCGAAGCGTCCTTGGATTTAACCCGGTAGTGGTAGAGCGTCCCGGCCGTCAGGCCGCTCAGGGCGGCGCTATGGGCCGTCGTCAGTGTCGTGTTGAGAGCCGTGGACCCACCATAGGCCGTGGTCGGGCCGTATTCGACCAAAGTATCGGCGTTTTCATCGGTGGTCCAGCCGATCGTCGCACCGGTCTGGCCGATGGACGAGAACACCATCGCGGTGATGACGGGGGCGGTCGTGTCTGCCGGGGTTCCGAGCGCGTTGACTTCGCGGACGCTCATCTTCTTATAAAGGAGGCCGTTGGTGCCGACGTTGTCGCTGCGCCAGTAGACGACCAGGTTCGGCTTGCCCGTCTCCGAGCCTGGGCGCACGTCGCTCGCGGTCAGGCGCATCGCGGGATCGATGCCCGCCGCGCAGGCCGTGCCGCCTACGCCGAAATTCTTGCCCGTGTCCTCTATCTCGTTGACCTTGACCCAGGTGCCGCCGTTGGCGCCGTCTGTCTGGTCCATGTAGTTCTCGAGTTTGACGTTTCCGTTGGGCAGGTCGTAAACGACGAGCTTATAGCCGATCCACTTGTTGTACGGCAGGCCGCCCGAGAAGTACGCCTTGTTCTGCACGGCGACAGAGTTCGGATGACTCGTCTCTTTTTCAAAGTCGATGTGGCCGTCGTAGCGGAAGCGCGCGTCGTTGCCGCGCGTGTCGCAGAGATTCGTCGTGTCGGCCGTGTGGTTCGTGCGCGCCACGCCCTCGATGCCGCCGTAGGAGGTGTTTGAGTCCGACACGCGCATCGCGTACACCGTCATTTCGACGTTGTGCCAACTCTTGGCCAGCGCCGGATCGTAGATATACATGCGCGGCACGGCGCCGGAGATCGCGAACACGCCTTTGCCGTCGATCGCGTAGGTCGCGTTGCCCTTGCCGTCGAACCACGGGTCCTGGGGATCCTTGCCCCAGGTGAAGGTCCGGGCGACGCCGTTGTTCCAAGTCGAGAGCCATTCCTTGCCGCTGGCGACGGTCGGATAAATCTGAGCCACGCCCAACGCGTCATTGGCCGCGGAGGCACCGGACGGAAACGCGAGGCGCAGGATGGCGAGCGCGGCGGGAAGAGCGAATTTGAGTTTCATTATTTTCCTCCAAAGCGAGAACGGATGCCGATCAGGTGCGCGCCGGCGTTCGCGCCGACACGAAATTTCACGCGCTCGTCGCCCATACCCTTCTCGAGGCCGAGCGAGGGTGAGGCGCGGTCGCGTAAAGTGCCCTCGTAATTGTCGCGGTAGACGACATCCGCGGTGGTCTTCAAGTGCCAGTCGGCTTTGTCGTAGCGCGAAGTGCCGTTGGCGAAAACAGGGTCGCCTACGCCGGACTGATCCGAGCCAGGCACATATTTATGATAGAGGCACTTCGCGGTCATGCCCGCGGCGAGGTTTTGAAACAGGCGGCGCGAGAAGCTGACGCCGAGGACGCGCTCATTAAGGAGGCCGGCGGCCTTGAAGACGGACAGGCCGACACCGATCGCTCCATAGCGCGTGGGCGCGCCGGCGGTGACAAAACTTTGGCCGATGGCGTCGATGCCCGCCTGGCCGGCGTAGAGTTTGTTGTACATCATGTACGCTTCGCCATGTTCGAGACCCGAGACGCCCGCGGCGTTCTGAAAGATGGCGGTTGAGTCGCCCTGGGACGGGATGGACCCGCCGGACAAGGCGCCGAGAAGCAGGCGACCGAGCGCGGACGTAAGACGGTGGGGAGTGGTTTCATAGCGCATGCTTCATGAAGGGTGGAAGAAAGGAAGCGTCGGCGCTTCTTTTCAGCCTTCGGGAGTGCGCGTCGGCAGTCATTGAAGCCGGCGCTCTTGAGTTTGGAGCATCGCCGCCCGGGAGGGCGGCCCTTGCCTGGATGGACGGGCAAGGTCACGGCTGGGATACAGTCACGTCAACAAACCGTCAAGAGAGGATAACACCCACGATGATGAGCCGCAAGGGGCCGGCAACAACTTGATAATAATTTAGTCACAGCCCGGTCATGGATTATTCCATACCGTGTCCCGCCGTCGCCTGAACGACGGGATTCGAACTTTTCTTCCTTCCCACCGCAGATCGATGTCCCGCAAACATGCTTGAATTTGGTCAAACTTAAAAACGGAAAGAGGGTTTTTGATGAGTTCCTAGGGCAATTCATGACCAAATATCGATATCGCGTCGTTGACGTTTTCACCAAGCATGCGCTCGAGGGCAATCCCCTCGCCGTGTTCCTGGACGCTTCCGACATTGACGCTGCGACGATGCAGCTCATCGCCAAGGAGCTGAATCTATCCGAGACCGCCTTCGTCGTCTCTCCCACGCGTCCCGGCTGCGCGGCCGGCGTCCGCATTTTCACGCCGATGCGCGAGATGCTGTTCGCCGGCCATCCCACCGTGGGCACCGCCTTCGTCTTATTGGACGAAGGGATCGTGCCCAAAGACACCGGCTCCTTTATTATCGATGAGAAGATCGGGCCGGTGACGGTCCGCGTTGAAAAGGGCGAACGTCCCTTGATCTGGCTGCGCACGCCGCCGATCAGCTTCGGGAACGAGTATCGCCGCGACGCTTGCGCCAAGGCGTTGGGCTTGAGCTTGACTGATCTCCTCGAGGCCGTTCCCTGCGTCGTCACCGCCGGCAATCCCTGCTTGTTCATCCCGCTGCGCGACAAGACGGCCGTCGATCAGGCATGGCTCGACGCGGGCGCGCTGAAAGCCCTGCGAAAAGCCGGCGACGAGGCGATGTGCGTTTTCATCTTCACGCCGACGCCGGCGGGCGCCTATTCCCGCATGTTCGCGCCCGAGCATGGCGTGGTGGAAGATCCGGCCACCGGCAGCGCCACCGGACCCTTAGCCGCTTATATGATCCGCGCCGGCTTGGTGAAAGGCCGGCCGGGCACGCGCCTGGTAAGCGAGCAAGGAACCAAGATGGAGCGCCGTAGTTTCTTGCACATCTTGATTAATGGCGAGGACGGACGCGACGGCATCGAAGTCGGCGGCTGCGTCACCCCTCTCATCGAGGCGACCATGACTCTGCCTACCCGTCCTTAGCCGTCGTCACCAACGCCACGGAGGCGACCACGATCGCGCTCCCCGCAAGGATGTAGCCGTCCACGCGCTCATGCGCGAAAAGCCAGCCCAGGAACACGGCGACGACCGGATTGACGTAGGCGTACGTGGACGCTTTCGAGATCGACACGTGGCGCAGAAGCCAGATGTAGGCCGTAAAGCCGATAAAAGATCCTCCGACCACCAAATAGAGGATGGCGCCCATGCCGCGCGGCGTCCACAACGCGCCCGACACGTCCTCAAACAGGAAGGCGAAGATCAAGTTGGCCAGGCCGGCGAAGGTCACCTGCCAGGCCGTGCCGCTGAGCGTGTCGACATCGGGAGATTGCCAGCGCTTGGACATCACCGAGCCCAACGCCCAGCTAAACGAGCTGATCAGCAGGCTCAACGACCACCACAGCTCCCTGCCGCCCAAGAAGCCGACCGCCGTGATCTTGGGCCACATCAGCACCGCGATGCCGACGACGCCCAATCCCAAGCCGGAAAGGGCGCGCGCGGAAATGGACCTCCTGCCGAGCAGCAGTGAATCAAGCAGCAGAAACCACAAAGGCGTGAAGGCCACGACCAACGCCGCCAAACCCGACGGGACGACTTTCTCCGCGTAGGATAGGATCAAGTTTCCGCCCATCAGCAGAAGAATCCCGATGACCGCCAGGCGAACGAGCCGCGCGGCGTCGTAGCGGACGGTTCTGCCGGTCAAGGCGCAGTAGCCCAGCATCAGCACGCCCGCGATCAGAAACCGCGCCGCGCACATGAGCCCGGGAGGAATATCCTCCACGGCGATCCGGATGCCGAGATAGGTCGAGCCCCAGAACAGATAGACGGCCGCGAAGGCAAGGGGGACCATCCACCTCTTAGGCTGCGTCTCGTTCATGGCCCGATATTAGAGCTTTAATCGGCCGCGATCGACAGATCGAACGCCTGCCGCCCTTTATAGAACTGCACGGGCACCCCATCGGGATCGGCGAGCGCGAACTTCCGCAGGCCGTCGTTTGAGGAAGCGATCTTCGGGATAGCCTTGAAGAAACCGCCGCCGCTCAACTTCGCGTGATAACCGTCCAGATCGACGGCTTCGAACGCGAGATGATCCGGCTTTTTGGCGAGGTCGCTCTCCGAAGCGTCGCGAAACTCGAGGAACTCGAGCGTGAAGGCGCCGCCGGGGACGCGCGCGAACGCGATGCGATAGCGATCCGTGTCGTAATAACCGAGGAGATTGAAGCCCAAGCCCTTCACATAAAAGCGAACGGACTCCTCCAGATTCCGCACCGGCAAGCCCAGGTGCCATACGTCAAACATAAACTCTCCCTTTCAACTGCTCGCGGCCCCAAGCGAGCGGGTCTTGGAGCACGGCTCGTCCGACCGCGGCGAAATCCACGCGTCCTTCATCGAGAATCCGGTCGATGTAGTCTCCCGTCTGAATTCCACCCACCCCGATGACGGGCAAAGAGGTAAACGGCTTAAGCGCCGCCGCGTCGTTGACCAGATAGCCCTCGCCGGCCCGGCCTTCCGGGCGTCGCCAGCCGCCGATGCCGGAGGAAACGTCGATGAGATCCATGCCCATACCCTCGAGTCTGTTGACGAGCCAGCCCATATCCGCCGTCGTCAGCCCGCCTTCCATATGGTCTTGGCCCGGAAGACGGGCCGCCAGCAATAATCCCGGCGCCGCCGCCCTGATCGATTCCACGATCTCGAGGAGAATCCGGCTTCGAGCGGCCATGCCGCCTCCGTACGCATCGGTTCGCCTGTTGGTAAGCGGCGAGAGCCATTGATTGAGCCCGTAGCCGTGGGCCGCGTGCAGCTCGACGAGGTCAAAGCCCGCCGCCTGCGCCCGGAGCGCGGCGTCCGTGAACCACCGGACCCACAGCCGGATGTCGGAAGGGGTCATCTCAACGGAAGCATCCGGCTCCCAGCCCTTCACGGGAACGGGAACGCCGCTGGGCGACATCAGCTCGCCTCCGGCCAGCGCCTTCGTGCTCTTTCCTCCGACGTGCACGAGCTGAAGCCCCGCCAAGGCGCCGGCGCGATAAATGACGCCGGCGATCTCCGCGAGTCCCGCGATATTGGCGTCCGAGTCCGCGGCCAGCTGATTCTCCTCGCCCTTGCCCGAAGGGTGGACGAACGAGTACTCGACGAAGACGGTCCCCGCTCCGGACTGGGCCAGCCTCGCGTAGTGCCGGGTCGTGGCCGCGGTGGCGTTGCCGCGCTCCTCGGCCGTCTGCGAGGCCATCGGAGGCACCACGACCCTGTTCTGGGCCGTCTGTCCTCCAGCGAAGCGGTACGGCGAAAAGCGATTCGTCATGGGTGTCTCCTATCGAGCTGCTGAGACATTATCGCCGATGGACATAAATTTAAAAAGAAATTATAATTCACTATACGTTTCTATTATGGAAACATTTGAACTGAAGTACTTTTTGGCGGTGGCCCAGCGCGAGAACGTCAGCCGGGCAGCCGAAGCGGTCCATGTCTCCCCGGGATCCCTGAGCAAGGCCGTCTCGCGGCTGGAGCGCGAGCTGAATACCCCCTTGTTCTTCAAGGCGGGACGGGGCATCAAGCTCACCCCAGCGGGGCTTCTCCTTAAGAAGCGGGCGAGCGAACTCGTCCAGCTTGAGGAGGACGTGCGCTTCGAGCTCGGCGGGAGCGGCGCCGGCACCCTCAACGTCTTCGTCAGCTCCGAGGAGATACTGCAGACCTCCTACGGCGTCGCGTTGGCCAAGAAGACCGCGGCGCTTTTCCCCGAGGCGCGCACTCAGTTTTGGATTCGCTCAGAGAGCAAGGCTCTCGAACAGGTCCTAGACGGCGAGGCGCAATTGGCGCTGATCACGTCCGATCCGCCGCCCGGGACGATCAGCAAGACCATCGCGCGCGTGCAATTCCAGACCTGCGCCTCGCCCGGACATCCTCTGGTGAAGCGCTTCGGCGCCCGCGGAACCATCCCGATACGGGAGCTGCTGAAGCACCCCTTCGTGTCGCCCGACTCGACCATCCTCGGCCGGATCTCCAAATCCGCGTCGACGGACGGCTGGCGCGACGACAAGTTCCCTCGTCAGATCAAGTACAAGGTCTACAGCCTCAAGCTCATGGAGAATCTGATCCGAGAAGGCCTTGCCCTTGGCTATCTGCCGGACTACTTCGTCGCCGGCGCGGGCCTGGTCCCCTTGAAGATCTCGGGCTGTCCTTATTACTGCCAGCAAACCGTGCGTCTGATCGCGAAAGCTCCGATCACATCGATGTGGCTGCAAAAATTGTGGGACGCATCTTGATCTATCTATACTGAGACAGCAAGTGGGCCAGCGCCGTCTTGATCTTCACTTGAAGTTCAGCAGACTGAAGCAGACTGCCAATGGCCTCGAACCCCTTGGGCGGATAATTGTCGAGCACGCACTGCGCGTGGACGGCGGCCTTCCGCAAAAGATCAACATTTTTCTCGGCCTCCGGCGCCTTCGCTGACATGGCAAAGTAGTCGTTGGCGAGCAGGTGGCATATCCAGGCGGTGCGCTGCTGGCAGTAGCCGAGGGCGTCCTTAGAGCACTCCTTTATCCCAGACCCGGTCTTGCTGACCCTGGCAGACAGCGTCTTCTCGTGGGCAACATATTTCTCAAAAGGCAAATGGCTCTGGTCACTGTGGCCCGTCTTGCGCTTAACCTCGCCTCCGAAGTAGTAAGCGTACCCGCTGTCGGCATTGATAGCGGTCAACAACTTGAGGACCTCCTCGGTCCGCCTATAATCGCCATTTTTAAAGTAGCCGCCCATCATCGACGCCGTCTTTGAAATGACCGCGTCCTGCTCTTCTTTAGATAGAGTGTTGACGAAAGCAACGAGGTCTTTCGTCTGAACTTCCATGTTTAAAGCACCCCCATCGTTGACGGGGCGCGAGGGCGGCGTGGGCATCTCGGCTGCGACCTTCAGAGTTTGCAGCCAAACGGCTGATAAATCTGCGGGGAACTGAGTCTCATCCGCGCGCGCCGCCGTCAGCGCCATCACGCCTGAAAACACCAGCAGCCAATTCATTTTATTTGCCATGGTCATATTGTATGCGCCGCCTGGAATCGCCGCAAGCGTCGTAAGACCCGAGCGCGTGCGGGCCTAAAGGCCTATATGGTGAGCTTGCGCAGGAGCAACTCCAAGGCCTCGACATCCAGAGGCTTCGCTACGGCGGCCTTGGCGCCGAGCAGAAGGGCGTTCTGGCGCATGTCCTCATCGAAGTGGCCGGACATGATCACGATCGGAGCCATGCAGCGCGCCATCAAGTCCGCGATGGCCACAAGCCCCGACTCTCGGCCCAAAACCACATCCAACACAATGACCTGCGGATGCCGGAGAGAAGCATCGTCCAACATCCGGAAGGCCTCCTTGGGAGAAGCGGCGAGCAGGACCATATGTCTGTACGTCTCCAACTGTCGTTTGACGATCCGTCCATGGGCTGCGTCGTCGTCGATGACAAGCACGACAAGACCCCCGGAACTCATGTCGTCCCGGCCGTCAGCATCGCGTTGACTTTAGCGGCCAGGACGTCGGGAGAAATCGGCTTGGCGAGGAACTCCAAGTCGTCGGGCCAAGAGTCGACGGTCAGGATATCCAATCCGTAGCCCGAAACGAACAGCACCTTGGTCTGCGCCCGCACGGCCCATAACCGGCGAGCCAAGGCCACCCCATTGGTTTGGGGCATGTTGATATCCGTGATGACGAGGGCGATCTCGGATGAACGCTGGTTGAACAGGGTCATCGCGTCCTCAGGGCTGCTCGCGGGCAGGACGCGATAGCCGCAGCCTTCGAGGGTCCTTCTCATCACCCTCAGCACGCCCGGATCGTCCTCCACGAGAAGAATCAAACCCTCCTTCACTTCTTGCATTTGCAGGACGTTCGCATCCGCGACGGTCTCGATCTTTCCCTGCGCCAAGGCAAACCGCAGGCGAAACAGAGTGCCGCGGCCCGGCTCGCTTTCAACTTCAATGGTGCCGCCGCAGCCTGTCACGATTCCGTGAATGATGGAAAGCCCCAAACCCGTGCCCTTTCCCGGCTCTTTTGTGGTGAAAAACGGCTCGAACATCCGCGCGAGCACCGGCTTTGTTATGCCCGCGCCGCTGTCCTTAAACGTGATCTCGGCGAAACCTTTCGTCTCCGTGGATGAGAGCAGGATATCCCCGCCCAGAGGCATGGCGTCGCGGGCGTTGACCGTAAGATTCATCAAGATTTGGCTGAACTGACCGGGATCGGAGAGAATGGGCAGCGGCGAGGAAGAAAAGGATTCAACTAAGCGGAATTGCGAACCCAGCATACGCGAAAGGATCTTTCCGTTGGCGGCCAAAAGCTCGTTTGCGTCGTATATTTTAAGGATGCTCGACTTCCTGCGGCTGAAGGACAGGAGCAGCTTCGTCAAGAGCGCGGATCTTTCCGCCACTCCCCGGATCTCGGCGACGTCGTCTCCGGCGCCGCTACCGGGCGGAAGCTGCTTCATCAGAAGATTGCACAGGCCCAATATACACGAAAGATTATTGTTGAAATCATGGGCCACGCCTCCGGCGAGCCTGCCGATGGCGTCCATTTTCTGGATCTGCATCACATGCGAATCAACCTGCATGCGCTTGATCCTCTGGCCGATCTGCTTGCATAAGGAGTCCAGCGTCTCCAATATTTTTTGATCCGGGGCGATGGTCTTGCGGCTGAAGAATTCCACGATGCCTAGAATCTCGTCGTTGACCATGATCGGAAATCCGCATGCGCCGCGCAGCGCGAGCTGCCGCGCGCCGGAAAGCCTGCGGAACCAGGTCTCTTTGACGACGTCTTCAATCCACGCGGCGCGTCCGGACGCCCAAACCCGCCCGGGCAGGCCGACACCGGACTTGAACACCATCGCGGCGTTGTCTTCCTTAAAGAGCGCGCCGCCGTCCATACCCGCCGCATGCCATTGCGCCGAGCAGTACAATTCACCGCAGTCCCGATCGATCAGCCACCAAGCCCCGAAATCCCATCCCAGCACCGAACAGACGGCTTCGATGATCTTGGGAGCCAATTCCACGGGGTCGCTGGACGCCGCGAGGATGGAGGCCACGACGTGCTCGAGCTCCAAGTAAGTGGCTGTTTTCTCGTCTTTTCTCCGCACATCCCTCAACAGACGAACGATCGCCGCCCACACCGCGAAGAGGATAAGAATGAAAACGAGCGATACGATCGTCGTGAGCAGGGAGCTCTCTTTCGCGCGCCGCCAATCGCCCTTCGTCTGTTCCTTCAAGGACGCCAAAAACTTCTCAAGACCCTTCGCGTACATCTTTTTTTGCTCGAGATAATTATTCCCGAGCATCACCGCCGAGGCCTCCTTCAATCGCCCTTGGTGCACCAATCGGAAAGCCGAATTCTCCATGCTCACCAGTTGGCGATTGGCCGCGCCGGTCTCTTGAGCGAATTCCTGCAGCATCAGTCCCTTCGCCAGAGTCGAAAGCTCCGCGATGGCCGCGTCGAGCTCAGGCTCGTGCTTACGGTATCTTTTTTCCCAAGCAAGGTCCCCTGTGACCGCCGCCATGCGCGCGGACATGGTCAACACCTCATCGAGCTGGAGGATCGCGCCGCTGAGTTCCAAAGCCCTCATATCCCGCACGGCGGAACTTCGCGCGCGCTCATAGGAACGGTAGGGGCTGGCGGATAGACAGACCAGCACGAGAGCCGCGAACAGCAAGCTCCCGGTGAGCAGTCTTTGGGGATTGTTCTTATTCATAAAAATCAGAACTTCCCGCAGTGTACCCCTGCCGCCATCCTTGCGCCAGGGGTCAGAGACCGGCGCGCCCCTCAACCGCCGAACAGACTCCCGAGAAAGCTTTTCAGGTAGATCGCCTGGATCTTGTTTTCCAAGCTGTAGGCGGCGTCGAGCTTGTGCGCCGTGCCTTCAAACGTCAGGACCCCTTTGATCAGCTGGAGATAAGCCGACTTAATCTCCAAGCCGTTAGCTCCGGCCTCGAAGAACAACGAGCTGATCAGAGCGCTCGCCGCATCGCCGCCGCCGCCGAGCCTTGAGACGGCGTCCTTCAGCGCCTCCGCGTCATAAGTTTCCGTCTTGCGTCCGCAGGCCTCGAGCGCCTTGATGATCGCGCCGGGATCCCGCGAACGAACCGCCAGCAGCAACGGCATGATCCCGGAGCGATCCTCCTGGGTCAGCCGTCCGATACGGCCGAAATCCAAGAGCGTGATGTTGCCCTGGCCGTCGACGCGGATATTGCCGGGGTGAAGGTCGTCGTGGTAAACGTCCCGGGACAGCACCTGATCGAGGAACATGTCATTGAGCTTCGCCAACGCCGCCTTCTTCATCGGCTCGGGCAGATCCGTCGGATTGACTCCCTCCGCGAAGGATTGGACC
This sequence comes from Elusimicrobiota bacterium, assembly GCA_043783505.1. Taxonomy (GTDB): domain Bacteria; phylum Elusimicrobiota; class Elusimicrobia; order UBA1565; family UBA9628; genus GWA2-66-18. The sequence goes on along the minus strand of JAYVZL010000100.1, from coordinate 2,096 downwards.
AGGACGCTCGGGCGCACGAATTGTCCGTAAAACTTGGGAACGGTGATTCCCGCCGGCAAAATGCCGGTGAACTGCATGGCGTTCTTATATTCCAAAGTGAGATCCAGTTCTTCCTTCATGGTACGTTCAAACTCCGCGAAGAGACGGCGGATGTCAGCCTTCTGCTCGAATCTCTGCTTGTCGCCGTCCAATTCCTTCGCCGCCCGTCCCAGCCTCTCCAAGTTCCTCTCGATAGCCTTGCGCTTGCTGGGGGTGATGACCTTTATGACCGCCCGGGCCCCATCGAGCAGGATGATCTCGTAGACTTCTCCGATAGTACCCACCTTGAGCGGGCGCGGCACAATCGAGGCAAAAAGCGTCGAAAGCGGCGCGCCCAGCTCCGTCTCGATCGTATTTTCGATCTCCTCAAACGAGCTGGGCTGCACGTTCTCTTGGAAGGTTTCCAGCTCCTTGCGGAACCGCTCCGGGACGAGGTCCCGCCGCAAGCTCAGAAACTGTCCTAGCTTCTCGTTGCCCGTCACCTCGAAGAATTTTTTCAGGGCCCTTTCTTCCGTGAGCCCCTTGGTCTTGAAGTCCCCCAAGATCGCCTCGCGCTCGCCGAAAGGCAGCTGCTTGAAATAGGAGATGAGCGCTTGCTTGACGAAGGACGCGGTCTTATCGAAAACAGACGGCAGCTCTACGGACTCCTGCTCGATGCGTCCGACCCGCTTGGCGTGATTCCGCTTGGCCGCATCCAACGCTTGATCCAACTCGCGCTTCTTCGCCTCGTCTAAGCTCGGCCTGCCCATTGTCTCCACTACTTTTTTTCTATAAGGATCCAGTTCGCCCCAAAGTGATAGGACCAGTTCGCTGCGTTCCTCCGGGGTGAATTCGACCCCCAAATACTGCTTCAGGGCTGAGTAGGAGATGCTTCCATAGCGCGCCAAATGATCGGTTAAATACTCCCTTTGCTCGGAACTCAGCTTCACGCGAGGCGCGATCTTGGCGAGCTTATGCCCCAGCTCTTCGATACCGTAGCGCATCTCGCGCCTTCCGATCTGGTAGCTGCCGTAGACGTACCAGTTGCGGATATCCTCAACCCATTCGCCAAACTTGCGAAACCAAGAGAAGCCGAACTGGTAGGCTAAAAGCAATTCAAGCTCATCGAACATATTCGGAACCCACGCCCCGTATTTCTCGGCCAACAGGGCGTGTTGTTTCTGATACTCGGCATCGCTGCGTCCGGACCACGAATCATAATTGAGCGACTTGTTCGCCACATGAGCGGTATTACCGATTAAAGCGGGCATCGTGGTCATGGGCTGGAAGCGCTCATATTTTCGAAAAAAATCGGCTTCGTTAGAGGGATTCTCAAACAGGTAAGACAGCAGCGCGTCCCCCGGCAGTTCGTCGCCATTGATCTCCAACAATTTCTTTATCCAGCCATAAAATCGCTCTTCTGTTACCGCGGACTTATCCACCACATCATGCCTGAAGAAGGATTCGACATAGGGGCTTATTTTTCCAGCCGAGAGAAGGCCCTCGAACGCCTTGCGCTGAGCGGACACGCGGACGCGGGAACCGGCGAGCAGGTCTTTATACAGCGGATAACTCGCCTTCGCCGATTCAGCGTTGGTTCCATTGAGAAGCACGTCCAGCATGTCCTCTTGATTATCGATCGACGACCCTTCCTCGTATAAAGCGGGTTCGGCTCTTCGGTAAAGCTCAGCGATGCTGCGAATCGATTTGAGCTCCACGAGCGTTGGCGCTTTCGACTTGTGCTCCGATAGATAGAGGGCGATTTCTCTGTCCACTATCTCACGGATTAGGGCCAAAGCGGAGTTAAGCGCCTGCCTATCACCGCTCAGCGCCGCCCGATCCATCGATTCAAGAATCGTGCGCGAGGCTTCCTTTAGATCGACGGCTCCAGATCGGATGGCCTCTCCGGTGAGTGCTTGTCCGCTTGCTTGAACCCGCTGCCGCCAACTGGCCTTGTGCATCGCGCCCAAAGCCTCTTGATAGCGCCCTTCCGCGCTGAGTCCCGTCAGCGCGTCGAAGCTCTCGGTCATCGCTATTTCCGGATCGGCGGCCGCCACCTGATCAAAAAGCAGGCCCAA
>JAYVZL010000099.1:0-6015 GCA_043783505.1 Elusimicrobiota bacterium | reverse complement strand
GAGAATCATGGCGATCCAGATCATCTCCGTCCCGCCGTTCTCGTCGCGCGCGAACTTGCCGTTGCCCTGCTTGCCGTCGTCGCCTTCCCAGTAGACGTGTGATTTCCGGAACCCCGCCTCGGCCATCACCTCGCGGATCTCCGCGATCGACCACAGCCGCCAATCATAGGTGAAGACGTTCTCGATCTTCTTTCGTCCCTTGAGCTTGAAATGCATCGCGCAATGCGCGGTGCTGTAGACCGGGTCGAAGTCGCGCTGCTCCCAGTAGTAGACGAAATCGCGGTGGTCGGTCCTCTCCCGGTTCGGCCGGTGCACGCCGCCCCCGCCGAAGCAGTCCACGGCGAGGACTCCGTCCTTGCGTAAATTCCTATGGCAGTTGGCGAAGTACGCCTTGAGCGCCTCGCGCTTCTTGAAGATAAAATACGAGAAGTTCATCGCGAGGATGAGGTCGGTCTTCGGTCCTCCGGGCGCGCACACGTCCTTGCGTTCAATCGCGACTCGAGACTTTTGCTCGGGCGTCAGCTTCGAAAGAAAATGGGTAGACCCATATTTTACCGGCTCCACGCCGAGGTCGCGTCCGTACGCATGATATTCGGGCCCAAGCTTCACCCACTCGCAGCAAACCCCGAAGCTTCCGCAGAAATCCTCGCGGAGCAACTTAGGCGCGCGGCCCTTCAGCTCCCGGTAGAGCTCTCGAAAAAAACGAACGTCCACGTCGGGCTGCTGGACCGCCTGGGCGTACAGCGCGTGCTTGTCGATGAGTCAGTTTAGCAGTCTTTGGGGAGCCATATACCTCTCCTGGGCCCGCTGCTTAAACCCGGATTTTGCATTAGGTTTTGATCTCTGGCCGATGCTATAACCTTTGCTTAACTGTTCTGGCCGCTTTCGCCACGGAGCGCGTGGGCGCTCAAGTATCGGGGTCTCCGCAAAAACAGCGTGCGCCGTTCTGTCTACAGAGCGATGGCCGCCAGCAGCTTGTACGCCCGCTGTTGCTCGGTGGTCGGCGTGGTGATCACGTCGAAGGTCGATGCGTTCGGACCACTTGCGGGAACACGACAGCGGTTGCGTACGATGGTGCTCAGCATCTTCAGCAAAGTCTGGAAGCTGTCGACCATGCCGCCGTCGGCAAGAATCTTGGAACTCGCTTTTTTCAACGCGGCTTTCGAGCGCTTGGCCGGGGCCACGGGATCGCGAGTCTTCTTAGCGCGCGGCGAGGGCGCGTGACCACTGTTCGGATTGGGAGCCGCTGCCCGTCATGTAATACTTGCCGTCCGGCAGCGCGTTTCGAAAGCCCTCAAGCATGGCGGACGGCGATCGGTGTTCGGCCAAGTCCTCGACGATGCGCGACATGACGGCGTCGTTATGGGGGCCGTTGGTGGTGCCGGTCGTGCCGAAGTAAGAGCAGTCGCGACAGTTTTTCATGGCGCTCTGGGAACGGAAGTCGCTGTAGCAGGAGAGATCGATGAAGACTTTGTCGCGCGCGCGCGTTTTGCTGACGGGCTCGAAGGCGTAGTCGCCGGCGTGACCGCGGAACATCACGGCTTGGGCGTTGGGGTCGGCCAGGGCAGCGACCACCGATTGAGTGAGCTTGTCGTGATCTGGCGACCACCAGTCGTGTTCCTCATCGGTGGCGAAGACCTGTAAGTGCAGGCGGACCTCAGAACCGACCTTACGGACGAGCTCTATGCGCCGCGGCGCGGAGGCGCGGTCGTCGCTCACGACGGAGAATCCTTTCTGGCCGTAACGGGCCTTGAGTGTGTCGCCGTAGCCGTACGCCTTGGACATGATCAGGTACATAGCGAACGTGTCCTTGGGCCATTTCGCGTGATAAGGCGCCGTTTGAGGGGGTTCGGGCAGCGTCCCGTAGCGCGCGAGCGCCTCTTTCTGCGCGGCCGACAGGCGAATGGCGTTGCGGTTGAGGTAATGCGCGGCGGCGCGGCGCTCCTCGGGAGGCAGGCCGGGCAAGGCGTCAAGCACGGTTTGATAGAAGCGCGACGTCCCGTAGACGCGGCGGGCGACGTCATCGATGGTCCAGACTCCCGACGGACGCAGGCCGTGGTCGTCGGCGGGGACGAACATGAGGCCGGGCAAAAGGCGCAGCATCTCCTGGTCGGAGCGCAGGACGTCCTCGATCTGACGAAAATCGACGAACCGCGCCAGAAGAGAGAGCTTGGTGCTCTTCTGCATCCGGGGATCCTCGAAGAGGGCGCTGATTTTGTTTCCAGTCAAGGTCTTGAGTCGGGCGTAGTAGTAGCTGAAGTCGTCGGAGTGAAGGCCAGTCCATTCCCCGACGTAGCGCAAGTCATTAGCACTCATGATGATCATAAGCGCCCGTGCGTCGGTGTATCCGCTTACGATGCGCGCGACATCCGCGTACTCATAAAGGTTGCTTAAGTTGATGTTAGTCCAAAGAATGCGCCGGACCGCGCGCGCGGGATCGAGCTGGTCGGGACTTAAGGCGAGCGCGGTCATAATGGACGGCGCGGCCTTGACGTAGGGCCCCCAGTCCTCCGTTTTGTTCGACCTCTTAAGCCGCGCGAGAATGTTGCCCAGAGCGTGGGCCGCGACGTCCCGCTTGAGCGGGTCGGGGCTCTTGAGCTCGTCGAGCGCGGCCGTTCTGGACTTGGCTGAATTGTCGAACAATTTATCGGCGGCGGACGCGTCCAGCTCGAGCGCGCCCAGGCGTTGAGCGTCATCTTTGAGGTCGTCGCGCTTAAGTTTCTGCGTGCGCATCATCTCGATGGCCGACACGAGTTCCGCGGCGGTCGCCGCTTCGCCCGTCGCGGTTTTGAAGTAGAGATCGTCTTCGCGGCCAAGCCCCAATGAGGACAGGTCGGGAGGCGCATCGCTGATGCCGAAGGTCCGCAGCATGTCCCACTGGCGCTGCCGGGCGTTCGGCGGGGCCTGCCGGTGTTGCTGCGTGAGACTAGCCGACGCTCCGGGCGCCAGCCCGATCACAAGAAGAACGGCCGCGGTCGATGCGATGGTTTTAAAACTATTCACATTTTTCACAAGGTTCACTGTCGTCAACGTTAGTTGCGGCCTATCCTGGGGATAAGTCGGATGCCCCAAATGAGCTAGTTTTGGGGATTGAACATGGGAAGCTAGTCGATCCCACAATGTTAACCGCCCCACTAGCTCTCGACAGGTGTCTTACGGGCATAATATCATGGGTCTTAAGACCTAGCGCCTTGGCGCCCCCAGGCGGCATCCTCTCTTCCGCTTCTAAAAAATTGTTCTAATGAATTCGATGACGCGCATCCAGTTCGGTTCTCCCGAGCACAAGGTTCTGTTCTGCGAGGACTTCATCAAGAGCCACGACCCGTTCAAGCCGGAGGGCATCCGCTGGCCCGAGCTCGATGCGGCCGCGCTCGAGCGGCTAAAGGCGCTGCCGGTCTGGACCGAGGCGGTCAACACTGAATACGAGACCGGCCTCAAGGTCGCGGCTTTCGGCGCGGCGGAGAAGGATCCCCTATTGGCGGAAGCGATCGTTTTGCAGGGGTACGAGGAGGAGCGTCATTTCCGCATCCTTCAGCTGATGACCGAGCATTACGGCATCCCGACCACGCGCCGCGGCGAGCCTAATCTGCCCGATCCGGAGTGGGGGTTTCTCGGCGTGGGCTACGCGGAGTGCTTTGATTCCTTCTTCGCCTTCGGGATATTCGCGCTGGCGCAGCGCTCCGGGTTTTTCCCGCGCGCGCTGACCGATCTTTTCGAGCCGATCCTTCAGGAAGAGGCGCGTCACATCCTTTTCTTCGCGAACTGGGCCGAGTACCGGCATCAGCGGACGCCGGTTTGGGCGCGTCCCGCGCACGCTTTTCAGAACGGGCTGTCGGCCTCGTTGCAGGTGATAGGCCGGCTTAAGCTGGCTTTCACCGCCGGCGGCGGCGGCGAAAACGGCGTCGACGACAACTTCATGATGGACGCCAAGAGGGCGTTCGGGAATGTCTCCGCGCGCTCCTTCGTCGAGTTGTGCTTGGCGGAGAACGAGAGGCGTCTGGCGCGGTACGATCCGCGCCTGGCGCGTCCGCGCCTAGCGCCGAGCGCCGCGCGCTGGATCGTGCGACTGCTTCCAAGAGCCGCCCAGTAAAGCGACTCCGCTGCAGATCAACGCGATGCCGCCGAGGCGCAGAGCGCCGACCGGCTCTCCCAGCCATGCGTAGGCGGCCGCGGCGGCCAGCACGTACTCAAGCGCGGTCATCGGCACCGCCCAGGAGATCTCCGACCAGGACAGGACGACGAGCCACAATAGCGAGAAGGGCCGCACAGCGCGGCGACGAATACGACGGCCAGAGCGCGCCGCATCAGGATCCTTCCCAAGAGAGCATGATCAGAAACACGCCGGCGGTGACGAGCGCGATCCCGGCCCAGCGCCGCGGCTCGACGCGTTCGCCCAGGAGCTTCCACGCGAGCAAGGCGACGATGACGTACTCGATCGCGTTCATCGGCAGGGCCCAGCTGAGATCGGCCCAGGATAGGACCACGAGCCAGGCCAGGAATTGTCCCAGGTTGACGACGACGCCTGCGAGCACGCGCGGGTCGTGGGCGGCGGCCCAGGCGTAGCGTAGCAACGGGCGGGGGCGGAAGTCGTCGAGCGGTCCCAGCCGGGCCAAGCCGCGGCTGGTGAGCACGTTGCCGTAGGCCGAGCAAACGACGGACAATAAAAGTATGAGGACCGTCGCGATCATGCGGCGGCGGAGAAGGCCTGCGAGAACGACGTGAGGCGCGCGCCCGAGCGCTCGAGGGCCTGGCGCACGAGCGGGCTGATCAGGGCGGCGAGTTCCTGGGCGTGGCGGTACTCCGGCATCGACTCCTTGAGCAGGCCCACAGTCGCCACGGCGGGATGGCAGTAGATCTCGGTGAGGCCATCCGGCAGCAAGAGGATCAGTCTCAGCCAGGCGCTCTCGACCATAGCCCCGGACTCGAACAACCCGAAGAGGCAGTCGTTGCTCGCGATTCCAGCGCCGCGCAGGCGCGTGCGCGTCAGCGCCACCCAGGGCGCCATCACGGCGGACATCCAGGCCATCGAGGCGGGCATGGTGCCGATCGGCTGATAAGGCACGCGCACGGCCGGAATGCGCGTGCGCCGCGCGATCTCGAGAACGGCGCCGAGGATCACGGGGTGGATGTGAAAGTGGTTATGTCCGTTAAGATGGTCGAGCTCGAGGCCTGTTTTCTCAAAGGCCTCAATCTGGGCGCGGCATTCGGCGACAGCCTGGAGGCGCGCGCGGGGGGAGAAGAATATCCGCGCGCCGTGCCAGGCCAATCCGGGGCGAAACTTACCCGAGCCGTCCACGAGATCCGGTACGGCGCTCGCGGGTAGGATCGGGCGTCCATCGGCGAGGGTCAGGTGCAGCCCGACCTTAAGTCCGGGCATGGAACGCGCGAGGGCGATAGCCTCTTGTGCGGCGGGTGCGGCGACCATGAGGCTGGCGCAGCTTAAGACTCCCGACTCGTGGCCCCTGCGCACCGCTTCGTTGACTTCGGGGCTGAGGCCGAAATCGTCCGCCGTGACAACGACGCGCTTCACGCGCTTTCCACGAGCCGGTTGCCAGAAAGCGTGAAGACGCGGCCTTTCCAGTAAACCTTTCGCTGCAGAAAACTGGCGGCCCACGTGGCCGCTCCGGCGAGATCGCGCAGGGGAAGGAGCCAAAGAGCGCGCAGGCCTTCGCGGTCGCCCAAGAACAGGCAGGAGGACGCGGCGGCGATGAGGCGTATCGCGATCGTGATGAGCAGAATCTCGATTTGAATAAAGCCCTCGATCAGCGCGAAGATGCTGTAGAGGGCGGCCAGCGGCACGCCGCGCACGAGGCAGGTGAAAAAGAATCCGACCGGGCAGGCGGCGCGCGTGTTTTGGTCCCAATAGACCTGATGCCGCCACCACGATCGACAGCCGCCGAGGTCGACGCCAGTGGCCGCAACATGGCGTCCGATTACGACCTTAAGGCCCGCCGCCGTGATGCTGCGGCCGAGCTCGAGATCCTCGACAAGACTGTCGGCCATCGACTCGAGCCC
>JAYVZL010000098.1:0-14419 GCA_043783505.1 Elusimicrobiota bacterium | reverse complement strand
TTGAGGTTGTTGATGCCGATCATGACCAGCGCAAGTTTGGGTCTGATACCGACGAGTTCTCCATTGCTTATGCGCCAAATGACATTTTGGGTGCGATCACCGCTGACGCCGAAATCCGCCGCCTTCAGCGGCGCGAAATATTGATTCCAGACCGATAGCCCGGTTGATCGCCAATAATCAGTGATGGAATCGCCCCAAAATACCAGATCGACATTGCCGGCCTGGGCAATCTGGAGAAACGCAGGATGGTAAGCGGGCAGGACATCATTGCTGCTTGCCACCGGAATGATCGTCAGCGGCGCTGCGGCTGCGCCCACCGCAGAAGCACCGATCCAACCGAAGGCGATCCCTGTCAGCAGAGTTCTCATCGCATTGCCTCATTGGGCCATCGCCGTAGGCGATACTGCGTTCGCGGGAGAAAACTTTGGAAGTCCCTGGCTCATATTAGCGGCGGTTAAAAGCTCACAAAATTAAATTAGGAGCAATGGGTCTAAGTCATACCCAGTATAGGCCCGCGACGACGAATCGAGATTGCGACATGGATAACATCGGGCAACATTTCGGTAAAAATCCGGTATCCTCATCCGTAGCCCGCCCCGGCGCGATTGCTATACTCGATGGGATGGCCACAAAACAGGTGAAAAGCACTCGCCCCGGCGGCTACCACGCCCTCGGTCCGGGCGGACTCGGGGTCAAGGACTTCGCCGATTGGTACCGCCGGCAAGCCGTGGAGCAGTGGGATCGGCTCGACCTCGACGCCTTAGGCCGGATCGCGCGAGTCATCGAGACGGCGCAAGCCGCTGGCCGCTTTATCTGGGTGTGCGGCAACGGCGGCTCGGCCGCTACCTCCGCCCACATCGGCTGCGACTTCGGCAAGACCGCGTCCGGCCCCGGACGCCGCCCGCTTAAGACCGTTTCCCTCTGCGAGAACACCGCCTTTATGACCGCGATCGGCAACGATCTTTCCTTCGATGAGACTTTTTCCCGGCAGCTCGAGAACGTGGTGGGCCGCGGCGACGTGGTCATGGTGATCAGCGGCAGCGGCAACTCGCCCAACCTCCTGCGCGCCGCCAAGGCGGCCCGCGCGCGCGGCGCCAAAGTCGTCTCGCTGCTCGGCTTTAACGGCGGCAAGCTCAAGGCGCTATCGGACGAGTTTCTGCTGATCGCCTGCGATCAGTACGGGGTTGTCGAGGACATGCACATGTCGGTCGCGCACGTGCTGACCTTCTACCTCAAGCAGAAAAAGAGCTAGCCGTGGCCGCGCCGCGCGTCTCGATCGTCGTTCCTGCCTGGAATGCCGCCGCTTTTATCGAAAAGACGCTGTCGACCGTGGCCGCGCAGACATGCAATGATTTTGAGGTTGTCGTCGTCGATGACGGTTCGACCGACGCGACCAAGGCCGTCGTCGAAGGGTTCCTCAAGGACAAGGGCCTGCGCGGCCGGTGCATCAAGCAGGAGAATAAAAAGATCGCCGCGGCGCGCAACGCGGGCATCCGAGCCGCCGAGGCCGACTTGATCGCATTCTTGGATCATGACGATCTATGGTTTCCGGAAAAAATAGCCAAGGTCTTGACCGAGTTCGACGCGCATCCCGACACGGATCTTGTTTGTCATCAAGAAAACGTGGTCAAGAACGGTGTCTTTCTGCGTGTCACGCGCAACGGCCCTTGGGCCGAGAATATGTACGAGCATCTTCTTTTTGGAGGCAACGCCCTATCTCCCTCGGCAGTGGTCGTCAAGAAATCAAAACTGCTCGAAGCAGGCCTGTTCCGCGAAGAACCTGAATTCAACACGGTCGAAGACTACGATCTATGGATGCGCCTGGCGAAAATCACGCGCATGCGCTTCCTGAACGAAGTTCTTGGGGAATATCAACTCGTCGAGCGGGGAGCGTCGAACAAGATCGTCTATCACAACACGAACCTCGAGCACCTGTTAATCGACCATTTCAAGAATTTTCCGGATTCCGACCCTCGAAAACGCCGACGGCTCGGCGCCATGTGCCGTTCGGCGGCGCGCCAACTGATGGAGCAAGGAGACTTCGAGGCCGCGGGGACCTACGCGCGCCGCGCCGCCGTCGAATGCCCCTGGGACTGGAAAAATATAGCGGTCGTCGGCCTGTGGGCTGCCAGGCGGCTCGTCAAATGAATCTCTCCGCGACCGTTTACCTTCCTCCCCGCGCGAAATCGCCGTGGCGGCTCGAGGATTTGTTCGCCCCTGCATCCCTGCGCCACCACGCCTTTGGCCGTCAGGCCCTGGCGGAGGCCTTGAACCTCGTCGGCGCCGCCGGAAAAACCGTTCTTCTGCCCGCGTTCATCTGCCGCGAGGCCCTGGCCGCCGTCGCCGCGGCGGGAGCCCGCCCGGCTTTTTATGGCGTGAGCAAGGACCTCACGCCCGAGGAAGCGCCCGAGCGCTGGCCCGACGCGACGGCCGTGCTCGCCGTGGACTACTTTGGCTGGCCGCAGGATTTGGCGCCGTTTGAAGCGTACGCCCGCCGCACCGGAGCCGTGATCATCGAAGACGCCGCCCACGCCCTGTTCTCGCGCGACGCCGCGGGACTTCTTCTAGGCCTGCGCGCGCCCCTGGGCATTCTCAGCCCGCGCAAGTCCATGCCTCTTCCCAACGGCGGCACCCTCCTCGCCGCCGATCCGAACTTAGCCCGCCGCCTGCCGCCCCAATCCCCCTTCGAGCCGGCTCCCGGGCGCCGCGCCGCACTCAAGGCCGCGGCGCGCCCGATCCTGGCTTTGCTCGGGGCGAAGATCGCCTTCTCCACCCTCGCCGCTTGGCGCGCCGCGCGCGCGCAAACGCCCGCGGGCGCCGCGCTCGAGCATGACGTACCCAAAGAGTCCCCTTGCCCGGAATTGGGACGCGCGCTTGTCTGCGGCGACCCGTCCCTCGAGGTCTCGCGCCGCCGCGGCCTTTGGGCGCTGTGCCGCGAGATAGGCGAGGAGATCGGCGCGTCCTCCGTTTTCCCTTCGCTTCCCGATGGCGTAGCACCCTACGCCTATGCCTTCCGCACGGAGGACCCGCTCGCCGCCGCCAGAGCCTTCGCCGCCGAAGGGCTTCCCGTCTTGCCGTGGCCCGACCTTCCCGCCGCGATCGTCGAGGACGCGCCAGTCCATTATCAGAATCTTTTTCTGGTCCACTTCCTATGGTGAGCGAAGGCTTTCACGTCGTCGCCGAACACGAGGCGGCGTCCAAATGGGACGGCTGGCTCGCCACGTTTAAAGACCGCGCCATACGCCAATCGCGCGCCTGGGGCCGCCACAAGACAGGAGGTTGGACGCCGCTGTACACGGCCTTCTTCGTTAACGGCGAGCCCGCCGCGATGGCCCTTCTCTTGACGCGCCGCGCGCCCTTGGGCGCGGCGACGCTGGCTTGGGCTAACGCCGGCCCTGTTTTTCGCGACCTTCCCTCGTTGAACTCTTTTCTGGGTGGACTCACCGCGCATTTCCGGGACGTGCCGCGCGCGGTGCTGCGCGTGGCTCCACGCGTCGCGTCCGCGTCCGCTCTTGAGGCGGCACTACGGGACGCTGGCTTTTCTCCCGCGCGCTCGCCGCTCGATTCCGGGCGCACCGTGGTCGTGGACCTGCGCCGGGACGTCGAGGTGATGCGCGCCTCTCTCGATAAAAAATGGCGCAATCAACTCAAGAAGGCCGAAGCTTCCTCTCCCTTCTTCGAGTTCGGCCGAAGCCGGGACCTGCTCGATAGGGTTTTGCGTCTGCACGACGACACTCGCCGGCGGAAAAAACTCAAGGATGAAATCGATCTGCCCGCGCTCGAACGTGCCGTCCGAGACTTCGGCGCCGCTCTCACCTTTTCAATCGGGTCGGTCGGCGGTGAAGACGGCTGCGCGATGTCCTGGTGGAACTTCTCCGGCCGCGCCACCTTGTGGTTGTCGGCGACAAACGAACACGGGATGTCCCTGTGCCTGCCGAACGCCGCCTATTGGGAAGCAATGGTGCGTCTGCGCGACGAGGGCGCCGAAAGCTTCGACCTGTCCGGCATCGACGCGAAGCTCAACCCGGGCGTGACTCATTTCAAGCTCGGCGCGGGCGGGACGGAGGTCGTCACGCCCGGCGAGTGGGACTGGTCGGCGGCGCGCCTGCCCAAGGCGGCCTTCAATGCGCTGCTCGGCGTGGTGCGAGGCAGGATGCCGCGATGAGCGTGAAGCATTCGCTGTGGAGCGCACTCGCCTCGGGGCGAGAGCTGTTCATGGATCCCGTTCTTCCCGGCCTTCGCATCCTGTGCTATCACTCAATTGGAGGCGTCATTGCCGGCGATCCGTACGGCCTGTCGGTCGATCCCGGCGCTTTTCGCCGGCAGATGACGAGAGTCGCCGCCGGTCGATTCGGGCGCGCGGACTCTCTGGGCTCCGCCCGCCTCGACGGCAGTCCCGAGATCGCGGTCACCTTCGACGACGGCTTTGCCGACACGCTGACGACGGCCGCTCCAATCCTGGCCGAGCTTCACATCCCCTTCACCGTTTGCGTCACGGCCGCCTTCGTACGCTGCGGCATCGCGCCGTATCTGCCGCTCGAGGGCTTGCGCGAGCTTGCCAAGGTTCCCGGCGCCGAGATCGGCGCGCATGGGGCCAATCATCTCAACATGGCGCGATGCGGCGACGACGAACTCACCCGGGAACTCGCCCAGTCCAAAAGCTTCCTTAAAGACGCTCTCGGCTCGGCCGCGACGGTGATGACCTGGCCGCATGGCTCCGCCTCGCGGCGGACCGCGGATTTCGCGCGCCGGGCGGGCTTCGTCCGTGCCGGCTGCTCGCTGTACGGGGTCAACGAGCCCGGCCGCGAGCCCCTCCTTCTCAAGCGCACGGAGATCACGGGGTTCGACTCGGACGCGGACTTCGCGCGCAAGTGCTCGGGCGGCTGGGACTTCTTCGCGCTGCGGCAGGGCGATCCTGCCCGGCGAACATAATCCTATAATGAGCCCCGTGGCCAAAACGCTCTCCATCCTGATCCCGGTTTACAACGAAAAGGCGACCGTCCTCGAGCTTCTGCGCCGGGTGGAGGCGGTGTCGCTTCCTCTCGCCAAGCAAATCATCATCGTCGACGATGGCTCCACCGACGGCACGCGCGAAGTTTTGGCGGGGCTGGGCGCGCGCGCGACGGTCGTCCTTCACGAACGCAACCGCGGCAAGGGCGCGGCGCTGCGCACGGCGCTGTCGCGCGCGACGGGCGATCTGATCGTGATCCAGGACGCCGACCTCGAGTACGACCCGGCCGACTTCCCCATGCTGCTGGGTCCACTCATCGACGGACGCGCCGACGTGGTGTACGGCTCGCGCTTCTTGGGCGGCCCGCACCGGGTCCTTTTCTTCTGGCACTACTTCGGCAACCTGATCTTCACGCTGATGGCCAACGTGCTTTACGACATCAACCTCACGGACATGGGCACCTGCTACAAGGCGTTTTTAGCCGACAAGCTCAAGGCCATCCCTCTTCGTAGCGAACGCTTCGGCATCGAGGCCGAGCTCACCGCCAAGGTCTGCAAGCGCCGCCTGCGCATATACGAAGTCCCGATCTCCTATTCCGGCCGGACCTACCTCGAAGGCAAGAAGATCACTTGGAAAGACGGGTTTTCCTATCTTTGGTGTCTTCTGCGCTACCGTATCCGCGACTAGAATAGTCTTCAAAATAAGCTCTATCGGGTATAATTATACTTCCGCATTTACAAAAGAGGCTCCATCGGGTATAATTAAATATAGTTTATACCCGATAGAGCCTTTTTCAATCAAAATACGAAAAAGAAGCGATATCGGGTATAGTGGATCGCCATGAAAAAAAACATCATCTCTGATTTTGCAAAGGGCTCCCGCCGGACCTCTCATCTCACGCAAGCAGAACTCGCGGCTAAAGCAGGCGTCGGCCTGCGCTTCATTCGCGATCTCGAGCAAGGCAAAACCACTCTGCGCACCGACACAGTCAACAAGGTGCTCTTTCTTTTCGGAAAACAATTGGGGCCGGTGGATCTGTCTCGGGATTAATCCATGAGCGGCAATCACGCAGAAGTCTTTTACGGGGACAAGCGCGCCGGAGAGCTTCGCAGGACCGCTGCGGGCTTCGAGTTCTCGTATGACGGTGCCTATCTGTCCTCCCCAGAAGCCCTGCCGATCAGCCTCTCCCTGCCCCTGCGCGCGGAGAAATACGAGTCAAAACTTCTGTTCCCGTTCTTTGTCGGCCTGCTTCCGGAAGGCTGGCTGCTGGATTTGATCTGCGCCTCGGCCAAAATCGATAAAAACGATAAATTCGGCCTGCTCCTGCATACCGGGCAAGACCCGATCGGAGCCGTCAGAGTTACGGCCATCAAGGATTGACATGTCCATCCGATGCCTTTGCTGTCAGAAACCGATAGAGGGCGAAGAGCGCTACCATCCGCGCTGTCTAAGCCTGCTCTTCGGCATTCCCCGGTCGCCCCGAATCCCGTTTAAGGCCGCCGATCTGCCGGCGATGGTGATGAAGGACAAGACCGGCATGTCGATCTCCGGCGTCCAGCCGAAGGCTTCCGTCCGCCTCAACAAGCAGGCCGAAACGCTGGAGATGACGGCGATAGGCGGGACGCACATCTTGAAGCCCGAGCCCGAGCAGTTCCCGCAACTGCCGCAGAACGAAAATCTATGCATGAACATGGCTTCGGAGCTGGGCCTGCGCGTGCCGCCGCATGGTCTCTTGGAAATGTCCGACGGGAAGCTCTGCTACATCGTCAAGCGTTTCGACAGGACCGACGATGGGCGGCGGATCGCCAAAGAGACGATGTTTCAGGTTCTTGGGTCGACGGATAAGTACCTGGGTTCGCTCGAAATGATAGGCAAGACGATACGCGCCCACGCCGCCAATGTGGGCTTGGACACGATCGACTTCTTCGAGCGAACTCTGTTTTGTTTCCTGACCGGCAACGGGGACATGCATCTGAAGAACTGGGCTTTGCTCGGGGCGGGACGGGATATAGCGTTGGCGCCGTGCTACGATCTGGTCTGCTCGCGGCTATACATCGGAAGAGAAACCGACAGCGCGCTGACGCTCAACGCCAAGCAGAACAAGCTGAAGCGAAAGGATTTCGAGATTTTCGCCGACCACCTAAAGATAGACGGCAAAGCGGCCGCGAATATTTTGGATAAGTTTCAGAGCGGGCACGAAAAGGTCCGCGAAATGATCACAACTTCGGAATTGAGATCTGATCTGCGCCAAGAGATGTTGGGTATCGTTTCCTCTCGGCATCAGCGCCTCTATGGGTCCAAAGTCCCATGATATGGGCCTACCCCCGCTAGGTCCAAAGCCCCTCGCCCAAGCGCGGCGCTCGCGTTATATTCATGGTAGGGCGTTAAGCCCGGAGAAAGACCATGAGACAGTCACTTAAGACACTGACGCTGGCCGCCATCGCCTTACTCTCGGAAATGAGTTTAAAAGCCGAAAAGTTGCTTCTTGGGGACTAGCCGCCGTGTTTAGGAGAAAAAAATGAACCGCTCACTGACGATTTCCGCTTTTTCCTTTTTTATTTTGACGGCGACCGGAGCCATGGCGGAAACGCCGTCTGCGGCTGATCGCGATCCCGTCAAGAAAGAGGAGGGGATTGGAAAACTGGCACATGCCCTCGCGCAAAAGTTTGGGGATAAGCCTCAACTCTGCGCAAAGCGTAAAGCAGCGGCCAACGAAGAAGTTTTTCAATTTAATCTTTATGGCGCCAAGCTGAACTGTTTCAAAAGCGATGGGACCATGCACCCGCTTATGACCCTCAGGGAGCTTCGCGAGGCGAATTTCGTCATCAAACTAGTCGGAGCAGAACACCCCGGTTTTTACCTCACCAAAATAGGCGGGAGACCCCTCCTGTTCTATACTCCGTTCCTTCCCGAGGGCGACGACATAAAAACACTTATGGATAGCCCGGCATTACTCATGGGCCGTGAAATAAACGCGGCCTATGTGCGCGCCCTTAACCTGGCGATTGAAGCCGCGCACAAAAATAAAAAGGAAGAAATCCTGCAGAATCTTAAACGCGAGGGAAGGAATATGGGCTATGCCCAGGAGAAAAAATAGATGACGCGTCCAGCTCAAACGATTCTAAACGCGGAGGATACCAAGGGGTCTCTTTTCGGATTTAGCCCGCGCACGGGAAACAGCGTTTATGGGAATTGGATATATAAACCCTATCTCGCCACCGCCACAAATGAGAAGGATTTTAAAGCGAACCTGACCATCTTCACTGGCGATGAATTGGATGCCGCCTATAAACGAGCCAACGCACTCGCTCAAAAAGCCGCAGATGAAAAGATGACGACCGAAAATCAGGCGGCGTTTGAAAAAAAGAAGGCTGAGATTTTGGGGGACTATAAATGAACCGCTCACTGACGACTTGCACGCTTGCCGCCGTCGCCCTAATGACGGCAATCGCCTCCAATGCACAAAGGGAAGGACTTCCCCGCAGCATATGTCCGTGCCGGAAATTAAATCTGCTGCGGAAATGAAAGAGGAAAAAATCGCCAAACTGACGGATCACTTCGATTTCAAAGGGTCTGCCTTCGGGATTGCTTCTCTGTCCGGGACTACGTATTGGGTCTATAAACCCTATCTCGCTGAAACCAAAAACGCGGGCGATTTCGAAGCGGGTCCAGCTATCCTCACCACTGATGAGTTTGATGCCGCCTACGCGCGCGCCAACGGCCTCGCTCGCGCAGCCGCGAATGTGAATAATATGGCCAAAAAGCAGGCCGAGTTTGAAAAATTTAAAGCCGAGATTCAAGGTCAGATTCAAGAGCAACCTGCGCCAGTGCCGTCCGACGAATTGATATAATTCGTCTATGGCTCTACGAGCCCCACGTTCCCACCGGGCGGACGCGACAGCCTCGCCCGCGACCCCCTCGGTTATCGGCCTTCCTCCCTGGCTGAGGCATGCCCTGCGCAGCGCCTGCCACTTGATATTCGACGCCGCCGCCGTGGCCGCGTCCTACCGTGTCGCGTTCTGGATCCGCTTTGAGTGCGCCGCGTTCCTGACCCGCTACCCCCTGTCGGGCGTTCCCGTGATCTGGCCCGAGTACCAGAATATCCTCTACGCCGCGGTCCCGATCTGGTTGATCCTGTTTTACTCCAATCGTCTCTACACCAGCTTCTGGGACACCTCCGCCGACCGTTTTTTGCAAATATTCAAGGCCTGCGCCCTCGGCGCCGGCACCACCTTGGTCGCCGCTTTTCTTTATGAACGGCTGGCCTACTCGCGCCTGATGCTGGCCGGCGTCTTCCCGATCTCGCTCATCTTCGTCACCACGAGCCAAGCCTTGGTCATCTGGATCGATGAGCGCCTGGCCCGCATGGAAGCCGCCAAACCCGTTCTTCTGATCGGCGGCGGGGCGGTCGCCGAACTGCTTCGCGAACGCATCCACGACCGCCACCCGGGCGCCCGCGTCGTCGAGCGCGCGACTTTGCCCTCGCTTGAAGAGCTCGAGCTGCTGCTTGCCTCGGATAATTGGTACGAGCTGATCCTGCTGCGCACCGGCGACAGCCACGAGCGCGTGCTGGCCGCCGCCGAGGCCTGCGACACCCGCGGCGTGGGCTTTAAGATGGTGCCGGACCTGCTTGAGATCCGCATGGGCGAAGTGCAGATGGACCACCACCTGGGCCTGCCCGCCTACAGGATTAAACATTCGTCCTTGACTCGGGCCAACTTCTTCGCCAAGCGTGTTTTTGATGTGATCTTCTCCGCCGTTTTGCTCCTGGCCACGTCGCCTTTATGGCTTCTGATTTGCCTGGCGATCAAGCTCGATTCGAAAGGGGCGGTGTTGTTCAAGCAAAAGCGCTACGGCCTAAAAAAACAGGTGTTCTATGCCTACAAGTTCCGAACCATGGTCGCCGACGCCGAAAAGAATATAGCCTCCGTCAAAGGCCAAAACGACCAAAAAGGCGCCTTCTTCAAATCCAAGAACGACCCCCGCGTGACTCGCGTCGGCCGCTCGCTCCGCCGCTTCTCTTTCGACGAGTTCCCCCAGTTCCTCAACGTTCTCTTAGGGGACATGAGCGTGGTGGGCCCGCGTCCCTTGGCTCTGACCACGGGGGAAGTCGAAGCCCTGGAAAGCGAATTCGGCGCCACCGCCAAGAAACGAATGCACATCCTGCCCGGGATCACCGGCCTGTGGCAGATCTCGGGCCGCTCCGACGTGTCGAGCGAGCAGAGATTCGCCCTCGATCTGTTTTACATCGAGCATTGGTCCTTGGGCCTGGACCTCGAGATTATCGTCAAGACGCCCGCCGTCATGATTTTCGGCAAGGGGGCCTATTGACCGCAGCCGCCATCGAGATCCCGCTTCTCACGTTGAAGGACCAGCAAGCCGCCATCGGCGCCGAGATCAAGGCCGCCGTCGCGCGCGTGCTCGACTCCGGCGTCTACATCCTCGGCGCCGAGAACAAGGCCTTCGAGATAGCCTTCGCGGAGGCCATCGGCGCCAAGCACTGCCTGGGTGTCGACTCCGGCACCTCCGCGCTTGAATTGGCCCTCGAAGCCGTGGGCGTGGGGCCCGGCGATGAAGTGATCGTCCCCGCCTTTACTTTCATCGCCACGGCCACCGCCGTCTCCGTTTTGGGCGCGAAGCCCATCTTCGTCGATGTTGACTCGTTGACTTTGACGTTGGATCCCAGCTCGGTTGAAAAGGCACTCACTAAAAAGACGAAGGCAATCGTCGCCGTTCATATTTTCGGCCAGCCCGCGGACATGGACCCGATCATGTCCATGGCGAAGTCGAAAAATATTTCGGTCATCGAAGACTGCGCCCAGTCCCACCTGGCGACCTACAAAGGCCACACCACGGGCACCTTCGGCGCCGCGTCCGCCTTCAGCTTCTATCCCTCGAAAAATCTGGGCGCGGCAGGAGACGCGGGGGCCATCACCACCAACGACGCCCGCCTGCGCGACGTCATCCTCGAGCTGCGCAACTGCGGGCGCTCCGCGACGGGCGGCTACCATCACACGCGCATCGGGCACAACTGCCGCTTAGACGAGATCCAGGCCGCCGTCCTGGGCGTCAAGCTTCCGCGCCTGGCCGCCTGGACCGCCGCGCGTAGGCGCGTAGCGGCTATTTATAATTCGGGCCTGGCGGGACTGCCTCTGCAGCTGCCTCCGCTCGGCACTTCCGACAACATGCCTGTTTTTCATCTTTACACCGTGCGCACCAAGCGCCGCGACGCTCTGGCCGAGCACCTTCGTCTAAACGGCATTGGGGCCGGTATTTACTACCCAACGCCTCTGCACCTGCAGCCAGCTTACGCGGGTCTGGGCATAAAAACAGGCAGTCTGCCCGTTTCTGAAAGCGCGTCCCAGGAAGTTTTGTCTTTACCTATGTACGCCGAGCTCTCCGACTCCGACGCGGGCCGCGTCGTCGAAACCGTGCGCCGCTTCTTCAGATAGCCTTGGCCCGCATTCTCTTCGTCAGCACCTCGACGACCATCGGCGGCGCGGAAAAGACGCTTCACACGCTGGCTACGCGCCTGGAGTCCAAGCTCCATCAAGTCGCCGGCGTGGTCAGCCTCAAGCCCGAGGGCGAGTACGCGCGCCGTTTGAAGACCTCCGGCTTTCACGTCGAGTCTCTCGGTCTCGACCGTACTCCCCGCCTTTGCGACGCCTCTCGCCTGGCCGCCGTCATCGATCGCGAGCGCCCGGACATCGTGCACGGCTTCATGTATCAGGCGATTCAGCTATGCCGCCTGGCCAAGACCAAGACGCCGATTCCCTTTAAGCTGATCTCGTCTCCGCGCGTGCATTACCGCACCCGTTCTTTTTTTTCGCTGCTCGTCGACCGCGCGCTCAAGAATCGCGACGACCTGCTCATCGCCGAATGCAGCTCCAGCCGCGACTTCTTGATCAACAACCTTGGCTATGCCCCGGAGAAAGTGCGGACGATCCGCAACGGCGTCGACCTCCCGGGCGAGCCCGTCTCCGAGGCCGATCGCCATAAAAAGCGCGTCAACCCCGCCGATCTGTTCGTCGCCGCGGTCGGCCGGCTCGACAAACAGAAAGGTTTTGCGACTCTCATCGAGGCGATGGCCAAGCTCAAGACGAGCAACCTGCGCTGCGTCATCTTGGGAGACGGTCCGGAACGCGCGCGGCTCGAGGCTTTGGTTCGCAAACATGAGCTCGACGAAAGAGTACAGCTTCCAGGCGAGCGCGGCGACATCGCTTCCCGGCTCTCGGCCTGCGACATCTATTGCCTGCCTTCGCTTTGGGAAGGGCTGCCCAACGCCCTGCTCGAGGCCATGGCGCTTGGCCTTCCCGTCATCGCCTCGGCCGTCGACGGCGTGCCTGAGGCCGTCGAGGACGGAAAAACGGGCGTGCTGGTCCCCCCCTCCGATCCGGCCGCGCTGGCCAAAGCCCTCGAAAGACTCGCCGCCGACCCCGCTCTGCGCGCTTCGCTCGGCGCGGCCGCGCGCGCCTCGGTCGACACACGATTCACCGTCCGCCGTATGATCGATGAATACCAGGACGCCTACTCCTCCCTTCTGCCGACCTAGGCCTTTCGGGCGTTTTTCATAGGTCTAAATCCTTTCTTAGGAATAGGGATTAAGCCCCAGGCGCGTTGACCTCATTCGGAACATACTGACTCTCTAGGAGATCATGATGAATCGAACGATGGGGCTGAAGCGGCGCTTGGCGTTGTTGTTGATTTTCAGCCTGCTCTCGACCGGCCCGACCCCCCGCGCCTTCGCGCAGATCGTCCCCCTTCGAGCGGCTTCCGTCAACGCCCTCGCCTCCGCGAAAACAGGCTTTTCCCTCCTCAATAATCCGGCTGCGCTCGGCGCCGCGAATCCGCTCGGCGCCGCGATCAACACCGCTCCCGTCGGCCTTGGATTGCCGGTCGCCGGACTCTCGCCCGTCATCACGGCCAATCCGAGCGTCCTGCCCGCCGCGGCGCTCCCCAAAGCGAACGTCGACGGCCTGAAGAAGCTCAAGGGCGCGGCCGCGACCTTCGACAAAGATCAGGATAAATCCGGCGGCACGCGGACGCAGCAAGCCCTGCAGGAGCTGTACGGAGAGCGACCAGCCACTGCCGATACCGTCAGCGCTCCGGCGATGGAGCAGAAAGGCCTTCTTCTATCTAAACAAGCGCCCCTGACCAAAACGCCCGTTCTCGGCGTCGACACCTCGGCCATGGATCTTTCGGTGCGGCCCCAAGATGATTTCTTCCGGTACGCGAGCGGGACTTGGCTCAAGAACTTCAAGATGCCGGCCGACAAATCGCGGTTCGGCACTTTCAACGATTTGGCGGAGAAGTCCGAGTTCGCGGTCAAGGCGATCATCGAAAAAATGTCCTCGGTCCAGCAGACCGAGGGAAGTGCTGGACAACAGATCGCCGACCTTTACAAGAGCTTCATGAACACCGCCGCCATCGAGGCCAAGGGGCTCAAGCCCGTCGCGCTCAGCCTGGCTCGGATCGCCGGCATCCAGACGAAGGAGGATTTGGTCGGAGCCTTCGCCCGCGCCTTGCGTGAAGGCATCGGCTCTCCGGTCGCGCTCAACGTCGATCTCGACAGAAAGAATACCGCGGCCTATATCCCGACGTTGTCGCAGTCGGGCCTGGGTCTGCCCAATCGCGATTACTATTTCAACGAAGACGAGTCTTCCGCTAAGATTCGGGCAAAATATGTGGAGTACCTGACCACGCTTTTCACGCTCGCGGGCGACGATAAAGCGCCGGAGAAGGCGGCCTCTGTTTTCGCGCTGGAAAAATCTCTCGCGCAGCACCAGTGGACGGGTGTGGACAACCGCGACCCCGATAAGACCTACAACAAGCTCGGCGTCGGCGAGTTGAACGCCCTGGCCCCGGGCTTCAATTGGACCAACTTTCTGCGCAAATCCAAGGTTCGCGCGAAGCAAGCTCAGGTCATCGTCGGCCAACCCAGCTACTTTCAGGGCTTCGTCAAGGTTCTCGAGGAGCAGTCGCTCGCGACCTGGAAGCTCTACCTGAAGACACGCTCGCTCGACGCCGCCTCGTCGTATCTGACCGACGCTTTCGTTCAAGCAGCCTTCGAATATGGAGGTCGGACCTTGAACGGGCAGCCCAAGATAGAGCCCCGCTGGAAGCGGGGGGTCTCGCTTGTCAACGACTCGGTCGGCGAGCTCATAGGCCAGGCTTACGTAAAAGACAATTACCCGGAGACCTCCAAGGCCAAAATGGCGGTCCTAATCGAAAATCTCCGCGCGGCCTACGCCGAGCGCATCCAAGGCTTGGATTGGATGGGTGAGGAGACCAAGAAAAAGGCGCTCGACAAGCTCGGCAAGTTCACGCCCAAGATCGGCTACCCGGACAAATGGCGGGATTACTCGAAGCTCTCCGTCCGTCCCGGCGACTTGCTCGGCAACGCGCGCCGCTCCAATCGCCATGAGTACGACCGCATGCTCGCCAAACTCGGCAAGCCGATCGACCGCG
>JAYVZL010000097.1:0-14441 GCA_043783505.1 Elusimicrobiota bacterium | reverse complement strand
CCAGGATGCCGGCGACCGCGATCGAGCTTCCGGTGAGAGGTCCGGCCGCGTACAGCGGCGACGACAGGGCCACCGTGGGGAAGTTGTGGACCACGCTGTTAAGCGGACTGACCTGCGAGTCCGAGGAGATGTTGAGCAGGCCGTTGCCGTCCACGTCGACCCAGATCTTCACGTTGCTGACGTCGGAGGCCTTGTTGTTGAGAGCCAGCAGCGGCGTGTAGGGCCCGCCGCTGCGCGTCGTCGAGGGCAGCCAGCGGTCAAGCTTCAGGCCCGTCCACTCCGCCGCTCCTGCGTTCACGCGCAGCGAGATCTTGGCCACGGGCTGGCTCTTGTCGTTCTGCAGGACCTTGGAGGGGATCGCGTCGGTCGGGATCGAGGTGCTGCTTAAGCCCTGGCTGTTCCACGAGTACAGGCTCACCTGGTCGGCCGTGGCCGAGACGTAGACCTCCGTCGAGGCGAACGGGTTGAACACCGGCGGCTTGCCGTTGCCGCTGAGCGGCACGATGTTGTCGGCCGAGAGGCTGATGCCATGGGTCTGGCCCGGCTCCGCCGAGGCGTCGTAGTCGAAGACCAGGAAGTAAGTCTTGGTGGACGCGGTGATCGTGCCGTCGATGCCGGTCGGGTTGGGGATGTTGATCGCGGTCAGGCGGGTTTCGCCCGGCGGGAAAGTGGCCTGCGCGACTAAGCGATCGATGGCCGCGTCGAACTGTAAGTTGTCGGGCGTGGTGATCTTGTCGGACTTGGTGTCGAGGTAGAGCTTGACTTTCGTGATCGCCGTGTCAAGCCCCGTGCCGCTGTGGTGGACCGTGATCTTGGAGACCGCGGCCGTGAACCCGTCCGTCCACATATCGAGCTTCATCACGCCCACGTCCGTCGCCCCCTGGTTGACGTAAGGGTAGGACGAGAGGGCGAGCGCGCCCGAGGGCTTCCACCAGGCGTTGATGTCGTAGTTGACGGTGGAGACGTAGATCTGCGCCGGCTCGCGCTCGACCGAGCACGTCGAGGTCTTGATCGGGAAGTTGTTGGTCGCCATGCCGGCCTGCGACGTCCCATCGAGAGTGATGTCGTTGGCGTTGGGGATCTCGAGGCCGAAGCTGGCGGGCAATTCGCCGACGGCGTAGCCCGCAGACGAGACGCGCACCGTGAGGAACAGGAACCGGCTCTGGCCGGTGCCGAGCGTCATATTGGCGCCCACGGGATTGGGCAGGGTGTTGAGCGGGTTCTGCCCCCCCACCGCCGCGTTGCCGAAGAACCAGGCGCCCGCGTTGTTGTAGGCGCCGGAGGCGACGAACACGTCGTCGATCGGGTCGAATCTCCCGTTGGGCGCGCCGGGACTGTCGAGCCAGAGGCCGACTTCGGTGATCTTCTTGTTGTCGAAATTTCCTTCCGGGCGGCTCTGCACGCGCAGGCCGGCGATCGCGGCGGTCAACGCCTGGCCCGAGGGCAGCACGCGCATGTCCAAGAGCAGCATCGGGATCGGGTCAAGAGAGCCCGGGATGTTGCCGTCGCCCTGGTTGAGCGTGCGCTTGATCCCCAAGGCCGCCTTGGCCGCGGGAACGGGGCCATTGGGCGGAGGAACGGACTCGGGAGCGTAGTCCTTGGGCGTGACCAGCACGCCGGACATGACCACGTCCGGGTCCGAGCGCAGGAGCGGATCGCTGGGCAGGCCGGTGCGGGCGCCGTCGCCCGTGAAGCCGTATACGTTGGGATTGTAATAGCTCGTCGCCATGATCTTCAGGTTGTTGAGCTCGACGACCGTGTCGACGAGGCCCAGGTTGACGAAGACGCCGGCCTCGCCGGCCGTGAACGCATGGTAGGTCGCGGAGTTGGTGAGGTCGACGAGGATGACCGTCGCCGACGACCCGTTCGATTGGAAGTTGACGGGGCCGGTGAAGGCGTTGCCGTTGATCGGATCTCCGGTGGCCACGTTGCCGAACAGGTCGCGGGCCTTGACGGTGAGCGGCCGCGCCGTGCTGACCGGCAGGGGGTTGCTGAGCGTGTAGGGATGATGGATCGTCAGATACACGGCCGAACCAGGGGTGATCTGGTGGACCTGGACGATGGGGGTGAACACCGGCAGGCCGCCGAGGTACGCCTGCGCCTGAACGGTGGCCCCGCCGGCCAGCCGGCCCCACAGAAAGAAGGGCGCCTGAGAAAGGCCCGCGGCTCCGGGAATGAGCACATCCAGGTTGCCGCCGAACAGCGGTCGCCAGAAAGCCGAGGGCGCGGTGGCCAAGATGACGGACGTCTTGTCGATGCCGCCGTAGAGGTCCTGCGTCGTCGGGCTGTTGTAGCGGATCGTGAAGGTCGACACCGAGGTCGCGACGTTGCCGTACTGGTCGAACAGAATGGCCGCGATCACGCTGTTGGTCGTCACGCCGGCCACGTACTGGACCGTGGTGCCGGCGATCAGGCGGCGCGAAGGCGTGACCCAGCCCAACTGTGAGGGAGGGCCGGAGGTCACGATATAGGTCGAGATCGCCGGCGCCCAAGCCGGATAGCTCAGCCCGTCGACGCGGACCTGGAACGTGGGGTTCGACAGCTTCGTGTCGATGAGGAAGAAGCTCGTCGCCGACTGGCCGACGCCCAAGTACGCCTTGCTCGGAGCCGGCTTGAAGTTGGAGGCCCCCGGCGTGGAGAATTGGACTTGGCCGTTAGATGTGGAGTCGAGATTAAAGGCGACGACGCCCGATCCGCCCGGGTCCTGACCCGAGCGCAGGGGCGACGCGTTGCCGTAGTAGTCCTGAGTCTCCAGGAAGAAGGCGGAGGACGCCACGCCGGCCGCCAGGGTCTGACCGGCGCCGGTGGAGACGTTGATGCGGTCGATGACGTCGGACAGGATCGCGACCGACTGCGACGCCGAGAAAAGCCCGTTGACGGCGATGCTGATAATCGGCTTGGTCGCCCCGCCCACCGCGTAGCGCGTGGAGGCGTTGGTGTCGAGGTAATAGAACGTGGTCTGGTAGGCGTCGATTGGGATGGTGACCGTGCCCGTCGAGCTGTTGAAGATCGGCGCCAAGGTGCGGCCGCCGGGGATATTGTCGGGAGCGCTGGAGAAGGCGACGTAGTCGTTGAGCGCGGACGCGGCGCGCGTGACGGTGGTCAGCTTGACCGTGTAGGGCTGGGCGGCGATGCGGGGATTGCGGAATTGATCCTGCAGCTGCGGCTTGAAGACGCCGATTGTACCGGCGCCGAAGTCCACGATCTTGCCCGCGACCTGAGTGTAGGTGCTGTTGGCAAAGCCGACCCTGTCGATGACGTCGGGATCCACGCGCAGCTCGTGGGTGGCGAGCACGACGCCGCCGACGGACGCCTGGATCGTCCAAGTCCCGGGCCGCCCGCTCTCGGCCGTGTTCGAGGACGGCCCGCCGCCCGAGTACGAGCTCATCCGGTCATGGTAGCGGAACTGCGAGCCGGGCTCGGTGCCCGTGAAGCCGTCGAAGATCGTGATCAGGTTGATGAAGGCGGTGTTGGTCTTGTTGCGGTACCCGAAGTCCGCGCTATTGCCGGAGAGCCCCAGCGTCATGCCGTTGGCCTCGTGGATCGTCTTCTGAGTCGCCGTCACCGTCAAGCTGACCGGCGTGTCTCCCTGCTTGGTGGAGTTGTTGAAATCGTCGCGGCGCTCCATGATGTAGGGCGCGCCGGCTCCGGCCACGTCGCCGATGCCGACCAAGCCCTGCGTGGGCGTGGAGGTGAAGACGAGCTTCGTGGCCAAGCCGCCGGCGGTTACCAGCGCGCCAGTGATGTTCTTCTTCTCGCCGGTGACCGCGTCCGGCGGAGAGTTGATGAAGTTGGTCACGTCGGCGGGGGCGGCGACGGTGCCGATCCACACTCGCGCCGAGTCGTCCTTCTTGGAGGAGACGAAATAGGCCAGCTTATTAGCCACGCCGACGCGGCCTTGAGCGTCGGTGTAGACTTGAGTGGAAGCTCCCACTGGGATCCACGTCGCGCCGTTCTTCCAGGCCAGGCTGCCGGCCGTGCCGTTGACCGAGACGCGCTGGACCTCAACGGTCTGAACGTTCAGGATGGGGTTGTTGTAAGGGTCGCTCAATTGACCAGTGAATTCGATGAAGCCGGGATTGTTCGGCACGATCGAGCCCGCCGAGACGAAGGTGTCGGCCCCGGGAAGGACGCCGACGGAGTCGGGTGCCGCCGCCGTGATCGCTATAAAAGGACCGTTGAGTGAGGGATTAAGATCGCTGGCGATCGTGGGCGTGTTGGCGTCGAAGGCCTGGATCCAGCGATTGCCGGCCTTCTTCAGAGTGACCAGGTTGGTCAGGACTTTGACACCCTGGTCGACCGAGGAGGAGAAGAGCACGGTAGTCGGAGAGAAGGCGGGCGCCTGGATGCCGCCGAAGTTCTCCGCGGCGAACTGCACGGTGCCCCGGTAGGCGTTGGTGCCCGTCGACAGTATGTTGTGCCAAGCGTCGTGGGCGACCAAGCCCACCGTGAACTGCTGGCCGGCGGTCCTGGTGGCGGGCACGCCGGTGAAGTGGAAATGGTCGGCCGGCGCGGGCAAGGTCCAAAGCACGGTGGACGCGCCCGAGCTGTAGGCGACCGTCGAAGAAGAGTCCGTCGAGGCGACGACGGTGTAGGTCGAGATCGCGGTCTTGGCGAAGATCGAGAAGGCGCGCTGGCCGCGGAACAGTCCTTGGCTGGCCGGGCTGCCGGCCGGTATCAGGGGATCTCCGGGCAGGGTGACCTTCACGATCGGCATCTCCGCGGGCGGATTGGTGTCCTGCTGCGGATCTCCCACCGCGTAGTCGGTGCAGATGTTCGAGTAGGAGTCGACCAGGTTGACCTGCGCCTGGAAAGCCGTCGCGGGCACGGTGACCGTAAACGGCGTGGGCCAGCCGGACTTGCCGGACGGCGAGCCGGGCACGGCCGTCTCGCCGGGCAGGATCACCTGCAGGGCGACGGCGGAGGACGCGAAGACCTTGAAGCGTGAGGTGACGGCCGCCTGATTGCGGCAGGCGTTCATGGTGGGCGGATTGTCCTGACAGATCGGATCGGCGACCGTCAAGGCGCCGGTGACGACGGTCAGCGTGCTCTTGCTCAAGAGCTTGAAGTTGGCGATGTCGATCCTGCCGTTGGCGCCGAGAGCGCTCGTCAGGCCATTGGTCGCGTAGGGATCGTTGCTCGTCAAGGACACGATCGGGCAGGTCGGCGCGCAGACCGGGATTGCCACGTTCATGAAGCGGTCGACCATGTTGACTGTGACTGTAAAAGTTGAGCCGGCCGTAGGCGTGGAAATCGCTCCGGTGTAGCCGCCATATGGCGGCCCCGTCAGATAAGTCCCCGAGCCCGGGGCCGCCTGCTGCCCAGGCATGAGCAACTGTAGGCCCACCGGCTCGGCCGCGACGACGGTGAACGTCGATACCGTGGCGAGGTTGTCGTCGGCGAGACCCGTGGGATGGTTGTATTCTTCCGCCGTCAGATACTGATCCGTGGTCGCCCTGCGCAGGACGACTGTGATAGCCGGCGTGAAGCCGTCGACCGTGTTGATGGCCACCGTGCTCACCGACGGAGCGTACGGGTCGCGCGGCATGCCGATCTTGACTTCAGCGACGCACTTCGGATTGGCGCCGCAATTCTTGACGATGTTGTTGAAGTCGTCAACGACCGCCACGCGCACGTCGGGGATCACGCCGCCGCCGGCCGCGGTCAACGCGTCGCCCGCCTTCTCAATCGCGGCCACGCCCGACTTGCCGGTGGGCGAGCCTTGGTTGAAATTCTCGCCGGGAAGCTTGAGCACCAGCCGCGTGGGCAGGCCGGCGATGACATTGATGACCGAGCTCGTGTCATTTTTGAGGCTGTAGTTCCACGGCGCCACCAACGTCGGACTGACCGTCTCCGCCAGCAGATGCGCCGTGCCCGCGCGCTTCATGAAGACGGTGTACGTACCCGAGGTCGTGATCACCTGCGTGGTGGGCACGATCACGGCGAAAGGATCGTCGGAGGTCAGGCGGATCTCCTGGCTGGTCCCCGGCGTCAAGTTCCAGTACACGTCGTTGATGTCGATGGTCACAGGGAAGGCGAACGTGGGCCCGGCCTGGGTGGTGAACGCCGAGCCGACGCGTCCCGTCGTGGTGGCGCGCGGGCGATCGGAAACCGCGGTCTCGCCGGGCAGGAGGATGCGCAGGCCGAAGGGGGTGTCGGCGACCAAGGGGAACGCCTTGGCGCCGGACGCAGTCAAGACCGGCGCGCTGCCGTCGAGATCGGTCGCGAGCAGCGTCCTGACCCCGGCGGCGATCATATTGATGTTCGCGACCGTGGCGCTGCCGTTGGCCATCGCGTAGTTTCCGACCAAGGTGGGCGGAGGGCCGGCGATGGTCGTCTCGTCGGAGAAGACCCGGATGGGGTTCTGCGCCACGGTCGGCACCCAGTTGTAGCGCGAGTCCGTGGCGTAGACGCCGAAGTTGAAGAGCACGCCCGCGGTGCGCGTGGAGGGCACGCCGGACACGCCGAAGGGCGCGATGTTGCGTCCCGGGTCGAGGGCCTCGCCGGGCATCACGATGATGAGCTTCGTGGGCAGGCCGAGGTTGACGACCACCGAGGTGGACTGCGTCGTCAGCGGCGAGCCGGAGCCGCTGTCGTCGACGGCGCTGATGACTAGATTGCCAGTCGAGATGCTCGGGATAAAGCCCGTGAATATCCTTTCGCCGGAGATCAGCGCCTGCGACAAGGGCGAGGGCATCGTCGCGTACGCGTCGTTGACGACGAGCTTGACGCTGCGCGTCTCGGCGGCGACCTTGTTCCAGTACTTGTCGACGGCGCGCACGGCGATGTCGTAAGCGCTGCCCGCGGTGAACGGTCCCGGACTGCCGGTCTTGCCGCTGGGAGTGCCTTCGGCTGCTATTTCTCCGGGAGTCGAAGGGCCGGGGTTGGAGGACACAAGAACCTGCATGAAGACGGCGGGGCCGGCGTTGACGTTGATGCCGACGACGGTGTCTGTGCTGTAATGGTTTACCGTCGTGTCCCGCGCCATGATGCTGAAGCCGCCCTGCTGAGTGACCGGAATGGCGCTGAAGCCGGTCGTTCCGTTGAGCAGGCCCAGCTCGTAGGGCGTGGGCCGTAACCCGCGCGCCTGGATGTTGGGGTCGTTGGGGAACTGGAGTTCGACGAGGAACGTGTACGAGGATATCGGCAGCGCGGTCGTATTCAGAAACGGAGTCGTGCCTTTGACCACGTTGTAATAGTTGTCGACGAGGTTGACGGTCAGGTTCGTCGTCGTGCCGGCCGTCAAGGGCGTCAACGTACTGACCAGGCGTCCGCCGCCGGGAGGCAGGGAGTTGTCGACGTAGGTCGGCTTGCCGGCAGCGGCGGTCTGGCCCTCGCCGATGAGCTGCAGGCGAACGGGGCGGTTCCACCAGACCTTGACGAAGTTGGGCGTGGTGTAAGAGGGACTGGCGAGCGCGGCCAGGGCCTGCGCGTGGACCGTGTGCGTGGTAGCGACGACCGCCGACATGATGAAGGTGGTCGCGCCCGAGACCAAGCTCTGCGCGGCGGGCACGGGCGCGTATATATCCGAGGGGATGTTCGCGCTCACCATGATCACGCTCGAGGTGACGGTGTTGTAGAACTGGTCGACGCCGTACACCGTGACCGCGAACGTCGACCCCGCCACCTGGGGATCGACCGTTCCGGACTTGCCGGGCGCCGCACCTTGGACTCGGCCCTCTCCGGGCATGAGGGCGAGAAGCTGGTTGATGCCTTGCGAGCCGACGGGGACCTCGCTCGAGGGGTTGGCGAGGTTGGTGATGATCCCCGCTCCCGTCGCGGACACGGTCTGGGTCCCGGCCTGGATGAGATTGACGTTGATCGTCGTCGAGCCGACGAAGGTCTGCGCGCCGGGATCCGTGTCGAACGGATCGGAGGTCACGATCGTCACCGTCGTGGAGACGAAGATCGTGTTCCAGTACTGGTCGGCGACGCGCGCGATGACCTGGGTGGCGTTGCCTGCCGTGCGCGCCGTCGGCGAGGGACCGCGGCCCTGGGGCGCGGTCATCTTGCCGGGCTCGTAGGTCTCGCCTTGGACCATCATCATGATCCTGTCGCCGGCCATGGGAGCGACGACGACGTCCGTGGAGCCGGTGATAGACGGGGTGATGAGATCGGTGGCGACCAGCCGGCGGGTGGCGCCGAACTGCGAGGCGCGCCGCAAGCGCAGCTGCACGTCGAATTGCTTGACGCCCAGGTCCGCGGCGGTAAACTTATACTGCTTGGGCAGGCCGAAAACGTCGTCGACGGTGTTGTCGCTGTCCATGGTCTCGGGGCCGGCGCCCGGCGCCTCGGAATTGTTCACCATCGAGAAGGTGACGGTGCTCACATAGGCCAAGGCGCCGAAGCCGCTGGAGTCCAGCGCCCGGACCTCAACGCAGTAATCCGAGCCCGCGTTGATCGTGGCCAGGGTCGCCCCGCCGCAGCCGAGTGCTTTGATGTCGACGGCGAAGGTGGAGGCGCTGTCGGCGATCTGGAAGCGCGGGCCGGCGGCGACGTTCACGTCCGCCTGCGTGTTGCCGGCGTTGTCGATGGCGCGCGTCCACAGGACGTATTTCCGGCCCTTGACCCACTTATTGACCAGCGAGTTGTCTTCCCAAGCCGTGTCGTTGAACTGAGTGTCGACCGTGACCCACAGGGGAGTGGCGCCACCGGGGCAGGTGGCGGCGGTCGCCAAGACCCAGGCATTGCCGTCCCAGAGGTAGTCAGAGCCGGCGTCGCAGCCGGCGGCACCGAATGCGCCCGTCACGTTGGGATTGACCTCGTCGCGAAGGACGAGTATCTGGACTTTGCCGAGCTTCCAGGCCGCGTCGGTCTTGACGCCGGAGCCGTTGCCCGTCCCCAGACCTGGGTCCGAGCTGGCTCCTTGGATAATCTCGTTGACCTGGTAGGTCTGGCCGTTGACTGGATCCGTGAGGCTCGAAACGGGAGCGGTGGAGTCGTACAGGAAAGTATTGGCGACGACGGAGGTCTGCGTGTTGCCCACCAGGTCGGTTCCCGACGATTTCACCACGTAGTGATGGCCGCCGCTGAACTTCAGGGACGCGGTGTTAAACGTCCATGAGGAGGCGAACAGGCCGGTCACGTCCTGCCAGTACGGGCAGGCGCCGGTGTAGCCGACGCCGATGACGAAGCAGGGCGAACCGGCGTCGTCGACGTCCTGGATGGAGAGCTTGACCGTGGCGATGCCGGCCGTGGCGTCGCTGGAGGTTCCGCGGAGCGGCGGGATCAGGCGGGAGTGGCCCGCGATCCCGTTGTAGGCCTCGCCGTTGGCCGGGACCGTCGAGGTGGTCAAGGGTGCTGTGTTGTCGAAGAGGAAAGTAGAGCCGCGCACGCTGTAGAGATTTTCCACGTTCTGCGCGTTGTCCTTGGCCCAACTGGTGATGTAATAAGAAGTGCCTGAGTCCAGGTTGGCGCTGGTCAATCCGGCGTAAGTCCACGGGTTGCCCGCCAAGGCGAAGGCCACGGGGTTGTTGTTATTAAAGGAGACGCCGCCCCACCACTGGTTATCCGAGTTCCTGCGGATGGCGACCTTGACCTCGAACACGCCGCTGCCGCCGAAGGCCCCCGCGTCGGTCGAGGTGCCGGTGATGGTCGTCAACGCCGTGATCGTGGAACCGGAGACGGGGCTGCCCACGGTGGACTGAGGTGCTACATTGTCGTAGCGGAAGGTCGACGTGCTCATCGCGCTGTAGTTGCCGGCCGAGTCGAGCGAGCGGGTCTCCACGCGGTAGGGGTTGCCGCTGCCAAGCAAGCTCAAGCTCTGCGTCGTGCTCCACACCTGCCAGGGCGTCGGGCTCGCCGTCCCGGCGAGGAACCAAGCCGACTCTCTCTGGCCCTCGGTCAGGTTGAATTGCTGGGCGGGCAGCGCCAGCACTCCGTCCTTGTTCCAGTAGTTCAGGGTGATGTTGTCGCGCAGGCGCACGTACACCGCGGAGGCCGCTCCGGGCGCGGTATCACCGGCGGCCCCGATGATGCTGGTCAGAACGCCGTTGCGGTCGTAGGAGACCGAGCCCGCCGCGCTCTCCGGAGGCTCGGTGATGGCGACCGAGGGAGCGGTCACATCGAAGGTGAAAGTGGAGAAGTTGACCGCCGCCTGGGTGCTGCCGGCGATATCGACGGAGCGCGAGCCGATCGTGTACTTGAGACCGTCCAGAAGCCCCGTGGAGTTGTCCGAGGGCGGCAGGCTCGTCGTCTTGGTCCAAGCCGGCACTCCGAGTGTGGGCAGCCACACGGCCGCGCCGCCCGCCCAGCCTCCGCCCGTCTGCCAATAGTCGCCGTTGGGGCGCTGGATCGTGACCTCGGTCTTGTACACGCCCGAGGCGTTGGTGTTGGGGTCGACGGCCACGCCCGAGATCGCGCTCAGGTTCGACAGCGGGCCCTGCGCCGGCACCACGGTGCCGTTGGAATTGGGCGGAGTCGTGTCGAACGTGAAGCTGGCCAAGGCGCCCATATTGCCGGCGTTGCCGGCGGTGTCCTCGCCGCGGGCGTCGATGAAGTATTGATAGTTGTCCTGGAAGGTGAGTGTCGTCGACGTGTAGCTGAACGTGTAGTTCACCGGCCCGCCGGCCAAGACGGTGGTGAACCACTGCTTGGTTCCGGGCGCGGTGAAGGTGGTGCCGTTCCACCAGTAGCCGCTGGCCACCTCTTGGACGGCGATGGAAGCCACGGAGACGCCGAAGTTGCCCGAGGCCGTTCCCGCCAGCGAGGGCACGCTTCTCTTGTAGCTGCCAGGGACGGGGGCGGTGATGGAGAAATCGGGCGCGGTGGTATTGAACGTGAACGTGATCGAGGAGATCACCGACTCGAGGTTTCCGATCGGAGCCGTGTTGTCGCGCGCGCGCACCCGTATTCTATACGTGAAGCCGTTCTGGAACCCCGACACCCCCAGCACCTGCGGCGGAGCGGGCCGCGACCAGATGCTGCCGGCCAGCACCGTCGCCGCGCACCAAGACTCGGTCGTGGAGGTGAACGTAGAGTAAGCCGGGCAGGTCAGGAAGCTCGAGTTCGGCGTCAGCTCCTGGATCGAGAACTCGATGAGTCCCGCCGCGGAGATGCCGGAAGAAGAATTGTTGACGATGACATCGGCGGCCGTGCCGCCGATGGAGGTCAAGGTTTTGACGACCGTGCCGTCGCCGGGAGCCACGACACGGGA
This sequence comes from Elusimicrobiota bacterium, assembly GCA_043783505.1. Classification (GTDB taxonomy): domain Bacteria; phylum Elusimicrobiota; class Elusimicrobia; order UBA1565; family UBA9628; genus GWA2-66-18. The sequence continues at coordinate 3,286 of JAYVZL010000097.1, read as the reverse complement.
CACGGGGGGCACGGTGTCGGCGACGAAGGTGATCGAGTCCAGGCCGAGAGTGAAATTGGAGTCGCTTCCGGTCGCCGACGGCCCTTGGTTGAAATCGACGGGCAGTGCCTTGTCCTTGGCGCGGAACTGGACCAAATATCTGTTGCCGGAAGTCAGCTTGCCGTCGAGCGCGGCGTTGGAGTAAGTCCACGCGGCGGCCGCGCCGGCGCTGGCGTTGAACCACGCCAAGGCCGCGGAGGGCTGGTTGAAGTCGCCGCCGCCGCTGTTCCACCACTGGCCCAGGCCCGCGTCGTAGATGCGGACCTGCGCTCCACCGCCGGCGCGCGTCTCCAAGCCGGCCGCGCCGTCGAGCAGCGGGCCGTCGAAGGCGGTGCCGATCAGCGGGTTGATGGCGCGATAGTACGACGAGTTGGAGCCCGAGCCGGCCATGCCGGTCACGGCACCCGTGGACTTGGTGTTGTCGAACAGGAACCGAGTGGAGGTCACGACGGCGAAGTTCTCCGCGTTGCCGCCCTGATCGATCGCCTTGGAACGCAGGATGTAGTACTTGCCGGTGGTCAGCACGGGCGTGTTGAAGGTCCAAGTTCCGGAGGCCTGGCCCACGAACAGCGTGTCGTGGAAGTACTCCGTCGCCCCTTGGAAGAGGAGGTTGCCGATGAGATAGTCGGTGGTGTTGTTGACCAGATCCAACTGGGCGAGGGACAACTGCACGCGGGACAGCGGCGTCAGCAGAGAGACGCCCGACGCCGTTCCCGAGATCGTGGGCAGGCTCGCGAAGACTTGATTAAGGCTGGGGCCAAGCACCTGCGACGTGGGCAGGCGCTGGTCGAAGATGAAGCTGCTGGAGCTGACGCCGACGTTGTAGACGGATTGGACGTTGGTCGCCAAGTCCGTGCCCTGGGCGGTGACGATGTAGCGGTGGCCGTCGGTCAGGGTGTAGCCGGTGAACGTCCAGTTGGCGACGGAGCCCTGCGCCGGGAAGAAGTTCGGGCAGGCGACGTTGAACGCGTTTGATGTGTAGGCGTAGCAGCCGGAACCGCCGACGCTCACGTCCTGGATGCTGATCGCGATGGTCGAGACGCCGATATTGTCGACGCTGGTGCCAGAGATGGTCGCCAGGCTGTTGTAGAAACTGCCGTGGACCGGCGCCGTGATCCCGGCCGTGGACGCGACGTTGTCGAAGGTGACCGTCGTCGCCTGATCGATGATCCGATTGTTGCCGGCTTTATCGGTGGTATTGGTGCGGATAGAGTAGGCCATGCCGTTGGTCAGGGGCGGGCGATTTAAGGTCCACGTGTCGTTGACCCCGCCGACGACGTAAGTCGTCGTGGCGAAGTAGACGGGCGCGACGCCCGAGAAGCTCGTGCCGTCCCACCAAGAGTTCCCCGCCGCGGCGGCGGAAGAAATGGCGATCTGCACGCTGCTGATGCCGGCCAAGGCATCAGTGGAGGTTCCGCCGAACGCCGTGACCGACGCCTTGATCCACTGCGCCGTCGTCAGCGTAGCCGTGGGCTGCAGCGTGTCGAAGTTGAAGACGGCTGAGCTCAAGGTGACCTGGGCGTTGTTGCCGGCGTCGGTGGCCGACGACAGGACCAGGTAGCTGCTGGCGTTGGTGAAAAGCGAGGCGTTGTTGAAGGCGAAGTTCCACGGGCTGTTCGTGCCCGAGGCCTTGAACCACGCCGGACAGGGGGCGGTGAAGCCGCCGTTGGGCACGTAGCAGTTGGGCGCGGCCAACTTGATATTGGAGATGCTCAAGGACACCGTCGCCACGCCGATGGCGTCGAAGGAGACGCCGTTGACCTGGGGCATCGCGTTGTAGAACTTGCCGTCCAGCGGCAGGGCGATGCCCGAGAGCGGCGCGCCCACGTCGTAGGTGAACGTGGCGCCGCGCACGTTGAAGTAAGCCTCTTGGTTGCCGCCCAAATCCGCGTCGTCGATGCCCACCGAGCTCAAGAAGTAGCTCGTGCTGTCGGTCAGGTCGACGGCGAGCGGCAGGCCCGTGTCGGTCAGGCTCCAGGACGAGGAGAAGATGCCGTTGACCGAGACGGTCGCGAACGAGGCCTGCCACTTGAGCACGGGCCCGGCCCACCAGAAGTTGTCGCTGAGCTTCTTGATCGACAAGTACACGTTGCTGACGGTGCCCGTGGACGCCGGCGCGGTCGCCGGGTCCGGGAAGTCGCGCAGCGTTCCCGAGATCAGGGGCAGGCTATTGACCGCGCTAAGTGAGCCCGGGACGGGGAAGCTCAGGCCGGTCTCGGGCGGGGTGTTGTCGAAGGTCGTGGTGCGCGTGGCGTTGAGCACCTGATAGTTGCCGGCCGCGTTGAGCGCACGGGCATTGACGCTGTAGCGCTTGCCGGTGGTGAAGACGCCGCTTGACACCGACCAGCTCGCCCAACCCGCTCCCGTCTGCTGGGCCGAGAACCACGCCGTCTCCGCGTTGATGGGCAGGATGTCGAAGTTCGCGCCCTGCGTCACGGGATTCCAGAAGCCGGTGCTGCCCAGCTCCTGCATGCGCACCTGCACCAGGACCACGGCGCTGGGCCCGGTGGCGACCGCGGTCCCCGAGATCGTAGCCAGGCTCTTGGAGCGGTCGGCGGACGGCCGCGCGATCGTCGCGGTGGGCGCGCTCACGTCGTAGGTGAAGGTGTTGGAGCTGGTGCCGGCGACGAAGCCGGTCTGGATGTTGCCCGCCAAATCGACGGCGCGGACGGTGATCAAGTACGTCGAGTTCGCGTCCCACGTGACCGCGTAAGTCCACGCCGAGGCCGGCCCGCCGACCCCGATCCAATTGGGGCAGTTGCCGCCGGTGGCGAAGTTCACGCCCGTGTAGCAGTTGTTCGTCCCCACTTTCCGGATAGACACCGCGATCGTCGAGGTGCCGACTCCGCCCGCGTCCGTCTCGCTTCCGCCCAGAGTGATGGGCGTGTTGATCGAGAGACCCTGCGTGGGCGTGGTGATCGTCGCCGTCGGGGCGATGATGTCGTAGACCGCGGTGAAATCCTGCGTGCGCACATTGGCGGGAAGCGCTTTGTCCGTGGTGCGCACCTTGATCTTGTAGGTCTTGTTCTGCTGCATGAGCGAGAACATCGTCGCGTCCACCAGGTTCCACGTGCCCACGGCCCCGACGGGGGTGGTCGTGCTGCGGTAAGTCCCCGCCATACCCAAGGTCTTGTTGAAGGCCGCGCCATCGTACCAAGCAGGCGTCGCGTCACTGCTCGCGTCGGAGGAGATCGCGACTTCGATCAAAGCGATGCCGGCCGGGCTGTCGACCACAGTGCCCGTGATC
>JAYVZL010000096.1:0-6051 GCA_043783505.1 Elusimicrobiota bacterium | reverse complement strand
CGGAAGCGATCGCCGCCTACCGCGAGATCCTCGCCGGCGACCCGAAGAGCCCGGCCGCGCCGATCTCTCATCTGCGCATCGCCCAGGCCGCCTTCAATGCCAAAGACGACGCGGGTGCTATCGCGCAGGTCCAGGAATTGGTGAACGCGTTCCCGGCCGCGCCCGAGTCCAACGACGGTCTCGACATCCTCGAGGGAGTCTTCGACCGCTCGAAGGGCCTCGACTTCAAGACCAGCCTGCGCCAGATCGTGACCGCCCAGCCCGGGACGCCCATCGGCGGCGAGGCCCAGTTCCGGCTGGCGCGCCGCGCCTTCGAGAACAAGGATTGGACCACGGCCGCGGTCGATTTTCAAAAGTTCTCGGTGGACTTCACCAACCATCCCGAACTGCCCAAGGCGCAGTTCTACTTGGGCGAGAGTTTCTTCAACCAGAACCGCTGGCAGGACTCGATCCCCGCCTTCGAGCGCTTGCTCAACAACTTCGACAAGTCCGAGGACACGCCGCTGGCCGTGTTCCATTTGGCGAGCGCCTACTACAACCTGGACAAATTCGAGGAGGCGATCCGCCACTATTCGCGCCTCATCGAGGATTATCCCACCTCGCCTTACGTCCCGCCCGCTCAGTTCAACCTGGCCCTGGCGTACAAGAAGACCGGCAAGCTCGACATGGCGCAGTACTCCTATCAGAAGTACGTCGCCGCCGCCAAGCCCAACGACGCTCAGGCGCAGAATGCGATGTGGGAGACCTATCAGATACAGCGCGACCGCAAGGACTTCGACGGAGCGATCGCCACGCTTGAGCAGATCAAGAACTCGGGCCGAACCGACGGCGAGCTGGCCATGGAAGTCATGTACCGCATCTCCGAGGTGTACACCGTCGCCGGCCGGCCCGACGAGGCGCAATCGACTTGGACCAAGATGCGCGCGATGAAGCCGGCCGCCTCCGCGTTCCGGCTCCAGGCTCTGGCCAAGATGGGCGAGGCCGCGGAGAAGGCGGGCGACAACTCCGCCGCCGCGGACGTCTACGAAGAGTACGCTCGGGCGGCGCCAAAGGACATGGCGAGCAAGGCCGCGGCGCGCGCCGCGATTCTGCGCAAGAGCGCGGGCGGGGGCAAATCCAAGAGTTCCGCGGCGCCAACGCCCGATGTCGACGATCAGGTCGCTCCCGAAAACGGCGGAACTTCGGTCATGCCCTCCGATGACAAGCCGGAGAAGAAGGCCGCGGTGAAAAAAGCGCCGGCCAAGTCCAAAGCCAAGAAAGCCGCGACCCCCGCACTTCCGGGAACGTCGGACACGCAGGACAACTGATAGATAGTAGCGAGGAGACACGATGGGCGCCCTAAACCTGCTGCCGATGCTGCGCGAGAGCTTCACCCTTATCATTCTGATGTTCTGCTCTTTTCTTTCCATCAGCTTCGCCATCGAACGCTGGTGGTACTTCCGCACGTCTCAGGCCAACCCCGATGAAGTGCTGGGCCACGTGCGCAAGGGCTTGGAGGGCGGCAAAACCGACACGGCCGCTTCTTACTGCCAGAAGCACCCCTCCGCGGTCTCCGCGGTCGTCGCTTACGGCCTGCTTCATGCCGCGCGATCACGCAAGGACCTAGAAGAGCTGCTGCTGACCAAGCTCAAGGAAGAGCGCGTCAAGCTCGAGCGCTTCCTGGGCGTGTTGGGAACGCTCGGCAACATCTCTCCGTTCATCGGCCTCTTCGGCACCGTCGTCGGCATCATCAAGGCCTTCCGCGACCTCGCCGCCTCCGGCACGGGCGGCCCAGCCGTCGTCGCCAAGGGCATCGCCGAGGCGCTTGTGGCCACGGCCGCGGGACTGCTCGTGGCCATCCCGGCGTCGATCCTCTACAACTACTTCATGCGGCGGTTGAAGGTGATCACGGTGGACATGGAAGTCGCCTCGGCGCGGCTTCTCGTGATGCTGGGCGCGAAATAGCGGGAGACAGAGATGGCCGGCGGCAGCCAAAAAGAAGACGAACCAATAACGAATATCAACGTCACCCCCTTGGTGGACGTGTGCCTGGTGCTCGTTATCATCTTCATGGCCGTCGCCCCCATGGCCGTTACGCTTGGCATCAAGGTCCTTGAGACCCGCGCGTCGACGGCCGAGGGCAAGACGTCGGCCGATGAGAACGTGAACATCCGCATCACCCAAGACGGCGGCATCTCCATCAATGGGGTCAAGACCGACGGTGTGACGTTTCGCGGCATCCTCGCCGCCGCCCTGGCCAGAAGCAAGGACAAGATGGTGACCGTGACGGCCGACGCCAAGAACAAGGTCGGCCTCATCGTCGAGGTCCTCGACGTATCCAAGCAGGCCGGCGCGCTCAAGCTCGCCATAATGAAATCCGACGGAGGGGCTTAAGTGGCCGCCTCCAACCTCGACTCCGAAGATCCGATCACCGACATCAATATCACGCCCTTAGTCGACGTGTGCCTGGTGCTCGTCATCATCTTCATGGTGACCGCGCCGCTGTTCTCAGATCCGCCGATCAAGGTCGATCTGCCCTCCGCCCACACCCAAGAAGGCGAGGAATCCGAGAAGATAACGCTCACCTTGTCCAAGGATGGGGAGTACGCCCTCGACGCGGAGAAGTTCACGGACGCGAAGCTGCTGGGCGAGGCGCTCAAGATCAAGCTGGCCGAAAGCGAATCGAAGATGATCATCCTGCGCGCCGATAAGGAGGCTCTGCATGGCCAGCTCACCGATTTGATGGCGCGCGCCAAGGATGCCGGCGCCCTGTCTTTGACGATCGCGACGGAACAATTGAAATGAAGGGGGGGTCATAGAAGCCGTGCAAGCGCGCATGCCCGCGTCGGTGACGATCTCGCTTGCCGCTCACGCGGGCTTTCTCGTCTTGTTCCTGGGCATCGCCAAGGAGGCGCCCAAGGAAGCCGCTCGCATCGTCGAGGGCGTCCAATTGCTCAACGCGCCCGCCCGGCCGAAGATGGAGGCCATGCCCAAGCCGAAGCTCTCGACCATGGACTTTCTGAAAATGGCCCTGCCCCCCGCCCCGTCGCGTCGCGCCGCGCTGGCGCAGGTGAACGTGAAGATTCCCGACCACAAGGCCGCGCTGGCCGCCGCCCCCAAGCTCGAGGACAGCATGCGCAAGCTGGCCCCGAAGCTTGACGCGCTGGACTTGGCCCGTTCTCGCGTCGACGCCGCCAAGATCGACGCCGAACCTCAGACCCGGCGCCGGGCAGCGCAGACGTTGGCCGCGCTGCCGCGCCTGGAGGACGTCGGCCGCAGGCGCGTGAAGAACCTGCCCGAGGCCCTGGCTCTCGAAGATAGAAGGCGCGAGGCCACCGCGATCGTGGGCGGGGCTCTGGACGCGCCCGCCCCCACGAGCCGTCGCCAGATCATGGCCGCGGCGGCGGTTCTCGCCGAGCCCGAGCGGCAGCCGGCCGCCCGCGCCCAGGCTCGGTCGGGCTTGTCCTTCCTGCCCGAGCAGGTCGAACTTCGCCCTCGGGGCGGGGCGACCATGTCTCAGCGCGTCGAGAGGATCGAGCCCGCGCCAAAGCTCGCGCGCCGGCTGGTCGCGGCCGCGACCGACGCCCCGAAGAAAGGAATCGATATCGAGGGGCCGCTCGCCAACCGAAAAGTCGTCAGCTCCGCGATCCCCGTCTTTCCCGAGTGGGCGCGGCAGCAAGGCCTCATGGAAGCCGAAGTCGCCATCCGCTTCACCGTCGACGCCGAAGGAAACGTGATGTCCGGCATGCGCGTGGAGCGCACGTCGGGCTACGGCCGTCTCGATCGTTTGGTCATGGAGTCGTTGCGCAGCTGGATCTTCGCCCCCGCGCCCGGATCCGGCGCGCAGTGGGGCGTTATTACCTTCCGTTTCGTTCTGGAGTGAACATGAAAATCGCCATTGCCGTCTTAATTCTCGCTGTCGCTCGCGCCGCCGACGCCGCGGCTTCGACGCCGCCGCCGACGGCTCCCGGGGGGATGCCGGCTGAAGTCGTCATCAAGGCCGAAGCGGCGGGAGCCAAGCTTAACGATACCAAGCCCGCGCTGCGCATTGGGATCGATCCCTTCGAGACCATCCGCCCCGCGTTAAAACCCGATGAGAATCTGCTGCTCGCGGTCTCCCCTCTGACCGTGTCCTGGCGGCGCACGCATCCCGAGTTCCTGATGGTCGACCGCGTCATCCAGCCCTGGCGCACCACCTTCAGTCAGCGATCGGGCATCGGGTTCCGCATCAAGGAACAGCTCGAGGCCCTGTTGGGCCTCAAGCTCGAGTCCAAGGAAGCGCGCAAATGGGCTTGGAGCCTGACCATCGCCGATGAGGAAGGCCGCGTCTTCCACAACTACGCCGGCTCCGGCGATCCGCCCGAGGAGCTCCTGTGGACGGGGCAGAACGACCAAGGCGAGTGGGTTCGCGCCGGCCGCTCTTACTCCGCCGTCTACACGTTCACCAGCCCTGACGGCTCGCCGCGCACCACCGTAGGTAAGCCGCTGCTCTACAAGGGGATCGTCCACCAGGAGGACACCGGCCTTCACATCAGCCTCGACTCCTCCGCCCTCTTCGGCAACGGCAAGAGCGCGTCCGCGCTGCAGGCTCCGGCCGGTCCCGACCTTCTGCGCTCGGCGTCGGACATCGTCAAGCGCAAGTTCTCAGGCATCCCGATCTCCGTGCGCGTGTTCGCCAACACGAAGGAGCTCGGCGACGCGCAGGCCAAAACGGTGTCCGAATTCCTGCTGAGGGATTTGATGGTCGCCACCCGGCACATCGCCACGGACTCGACGCGCGCCCCGTTCTCGGATCAGCGCGTGGAGATCGTCCTACTCAATAGGTAGTCCAGGCCAGCCCTTTGGTGTCGGTATGGGTGCAGTCGACCCAGATGCTGCCGTAGCTCTGGTCGCCGGGAGCGCTGTCGTATATCCAGCCGCCGAGATCTTGAAAACCTCCGGCCTGACTGCCTTGGAACATCGATGCGGTATCCGCGTGGTAGTTGGGCGTCTTGCTCACGGGGATGCTGGTCATGTACTTGCCGCTGAGGGTCAAAGCCGCTGAGTCGGAAGGGTACTGCCCCTCCATGTCGCCGTAGTAGATGCTCATGGCGCTGCGGATGGCGCCTAGATTCCCGCGCGAAGCGCCCTCGCTGGATTTCCGGATGAGCTCGGCGAACTTAGGGATCGCGATCGCGGCCAGGATTCCGATGATGGCCACCACGATCATCAGTTCGATCAGAGTGAAACCGCGAGGCGTTTTTTTCCCGCGCATGACTTAGTAGGACGTCCAGTACGATCCTTTGGTGTCGGTGTGGGTGCAGGCGACGAAGATGCTGCCGTAGCTCTGGTCGCCGGGAGCGCTGTCGTATATCCAGCCGCCGACATCCTGCCAGCCGCCGGCTTGGCTGCCTAGGGTTATGAGCGAAGAATCCGTGTGGTAGTTCGGCGTTTTCGCCGGTGGAATGGTGCCCAGGTACTTGCCGCTGAGGGTCAAAGAGGCGGGATCGGCGGGATACTGTCCTTCCATGTCGCCGTAATAGATGCTCATCGCGCTGCGAATTGCGCCCAGATTCCCTCGCGAAGCGCCTTCGCTGGATTTTCGGATGAGCTCGGCGAACTTAGGGATCGCGATCGCCGCGAGGATTCCGATGATGGCCACGACGATCATCAGCTCGATGAGAGTGAAGCCGCGCGGTGTCTGTTGTTTTGCCATGGCCGTAGTGTATATTCTGACCGTAGCCGAATCAATGGGAAAATTAGTCACACCCCCATTAAAAATACTTCCCCAAATAGGTCCTCATATCCCTGTCGGCGCGGCATTGGACTTTGCTATGTATCAGGCATGCCCAAGACCATCTACAGCTTCGGTGAAGTATCCGATGTTCGAGCGGTGTCGCGGCTGGACCGCGACGCGGCTCGCGCGCTGTTGGGCGGGAAGGGAGCGGGGCTTTTCGAGATGTCCCGCATCGGCTTGCCTGTGCCCCCGGGTTTCACGGTCACCACCGACGTCTGCCGCGCGTACTATGCGCGCAGACTTGCGAAAGGATTCACGCGTCATGCCATGCGGCATCCCGATCGCTCCGATAGTTC
>JAYVZL010000095.1:0-14457 GCA_043783505.1 Elusimicrobiota bacterium | reverse complement strand
ACGTCAGGCAGCTTTTCCAGCTCGGCCTGGAGCAGACTCCTTTGATCGGGTTCGTCATCAACGACGAGGATGGAGAAGGTCGTTCCTGGGGTGGGAGTCACTGCCGCCATTGTAGCAGACGAACGCGGAACCGTCCACCCTGCCGGACCGGGCCTTTCCTTGATAAGCCTCCACGGGAAAAGGTATCCTGGCTCCCGATGTCCGCTCAAGCTCCCGTGCATCCCGCCCTGAGCAAGGTGCTGCTCGATGAGGCGACGATCAAGGCTCGTATAAGCGAGATCGCCGCCCAGATCACCCGCGATTACTCGGGCCGCCGTCTGATGATCGTGGGCGTGCTTAAAGGAAGCATCATCTTCCTAGCCGATCTTCTGCGGGCTTTGGGGCCGGAACTGGACGTGGAGATGGATTTCGTGGCCGTTTCCTCTTACGCGGGGAAGGCCTCGACCGGCTCCGTGCGCACCTTGCTCGATCTGCGCGAAAGCCCGGAAGGCAAGGACCTGCTCATCGTCGAGGACATCGTCGACACCGGGCTGACCTTGACCTCGCTGACCGAGACCCTGCGCTCGCGCAAACCGCGCTCGCTCGAGGTCTGCACTTTGCTCGATAAACCGGACTGCCGCAAGACGCCTTTTACGCCCAAGTATGTGGGCTTCAAGATTCCCAACGAGTTCGTCGTCGGCTTCGGCCTTGATTACGACGAGCGCTATCGGCAACTGCCGTGCGTTGGCGTGCTAAAAGACCTGCCGAGGACCTGACTACGATGGACAATAAAAATCTAAAGCAGCTCGTCATGTGGGGCCTGGGCTTCCTGCTCCTTCTGACTCTCTTCAACGGCATCAAGAGCGTTCCCCTGGAGACGGAAATCCCTTATTCCGAGTTCAAGACGCGCCTGCGCGCGGGTGCTATCACGCACGTCCGCATGCGTCCAGATCTCATCAGCGGCGATTTTAAGGACGAAAAGGGGGAAGTTCAGCACTTCCGCACCCTGCCCTTGCCCGACCCCAAGCTCGTCGAGGATCTGGAGACCAACAAGGTGTCGAACTTCCAGGGCGAACGCGACCGCAGCGGACTGTACGCCTTCGCGCTGAACTTGGGAGGCATCCTGCTCTTTTTCTTCCTCTGGTGGTTCTTTGTGATCCGTCAGGTCCAGGTCGGCGGCAAGCAGGCCCTGTCCTTCGGGCGCAGCAAGGCCAAGATGGTCGACGACAAGAAGAAGAAGACCACCTTCGCCGACGTCGCCGGCTGCGAGGAGTCCAAGGAAGAGCTGCGCGAGGTCGTCGACTTCCTCAAGACGCCCGACAAATACCAGAAGCTGGGCGGCAAGATGCCGCGCGGCGTGCTCCTCTTCGGGCCCCCCGGAACGGGCAAGACGCTGCTGGCGCGCGCGGTCGCCGGCGAGGCGGGCGTGCCGTTCTTCTCGGCCTCGGCCTCCGAGTTCGTGGAGATGTTCGTGGGCGTGGGCGCCTCGCGCGTGCGCGACCTTTTCGAGCAGGCCAAGAAGGCCGCCCCCTCGGTGATCTTCATCGACGAGCTAGACGCGGTCGGCCGGGCGCGCTTTGCCGGCATCGGCGGCGGGCACGACGAGCGCGAGCAGACCTTGAACCAGCTTCTCATCGAGCTCGACGGCTTCGAGCAGAACCAAGGCATCATCTTGATCGCGGCCACCAACCGCCCCGACGTGATCGACACGGCCTTGCTTCGCCCCGGCCGCTTCGACCGCCAGGTCAACGTGCCCGTTCCCGACCGCAAAGGCCGCGAGGCGATCTTGAAGGTCCATGCTCAAACGGTGAAGATGGCGCCGGACGCCGATCTCGCCGTGGTCGCCCGCCGCACGCCGGGTTTTGCCGGCGCGGACCTGGCTAACGTGATCAACGAGGCCGCCCTGCTCGCCGCGCGCAAGAACAAGGAGGTCGTCGAGCTCTCCGACTTGGAGGAGGCCATCGAGCGCGTCATGGCCGGCCCCCAGAAGCGGTCCAACATCATGTCTGAGCGGGAAAAGAAGGTCGTGGCTTATCATGAGTGCGGACACACCATCGTCGCCAAGATGCTGCCCGGCACCGACCCCGTCCACAAGGTCTCCATCCTCTCGCGCGGCTTCGCGCTCGGCTACACCCTTCAGCTGCCGCTCGAGGACAAGTATTTAACCTCGCGAGGGGACATCACCAATCGTCTCGCGATCCTGCTCGGTGGGCGCGCGGCCGAGGAGCTGGCGTTCTCTGAGATCACCACGGGTGCCGCCGACGACCTGTCCAAGGCCACGGCCTATGCCACGCGCATGGTCACCGAGTTCGGCATGAGCGACAAAGTGGGGCCGTTGTCATTAAAGAAGCCCGACCAAGAGGTTTTCCTGGGGCGCGATCTGAATACCGGCGGGGGCTTCTCGGAGCGCACGATGCAGCTCGTCGACGAGGAGGTCAAGCGTCTGGTGACCGACGCGCAGTCCAAGGCGCGCGAGATCTTAGCCGACAACAAGAAGGCGCTCGATCAGCTGGCCCAGTCCCTGTTCGACCGCGAGGTCTTAAGCGGCGACGATATCGACATCATCCTCACCGCCGCGCGAGCCTAGAGACCGCATGACTTTGCCCTCGGCTGTCTCGCAGTCGGTTCCCGCGGCGCCGGAGCGCGCCTTTTCAAGGCCTTTGATCATGGGCGTGATCAACTGCACTCCGGATTCTTTTCATGAGGCCAGCCGTTCCGGCTCTTCGGAGCTCGCCGTCGAGCACGCTTTGCGCCTCATCGAGGAAGGCGCCGATATCCTCGATTTCGGCGGGCAGTCCACGCGTCCCGGCTCCGATTCGGTGGCCGTAGACGTCGAGCGGGCGCGGGTGATTCCCGTGATCAAGGCTCTCGCCAGGCAAGTCAAGGTTCCGATCTCCATCGACACCGATAAGGCCGCGGTCGCCGCTGAAGCGTTGGAGGCGGGCGCGCGCATCATCAACGATGTGTCCGCTTTCCGAGCCGATCCCGGCATGGCGAACGTCGCGGCGCGCGCCGACCGCGTCGTGCTGATGCACCGGCTGGGCGACTCGTCTAAGACGATGCAGGCCGCGCCGCGCTACGGCGACTGCTTTCGCGAGGTGTTCGCTTTCCTGCGCGAGCGCCGCGACGCGTTTCTCGCCGCGGGCGGCCGCGCCGAGCGCGTATGGGTGGATCCCGGCGTCGGTTTTGGCAAGACGCTCGAGGACAATCTTCAGCTCATCCGGCGGATCGGAGAATTCTCTTCGATCGCGCCCGTTCTTCTGGGCGTGTCTCGCAAGTCCTTGTTCGGCAAGATACTTCCCGACGCCGGACCGCAGGACCGGTTGGCGGGCTCCTTGGCCGTGGCCTCTTGGGCGTGCGTGTCGGGCGTGGCCGTTCTGCGCGTGCATGACGTCCTCGAGACGAAGCGCGTCGTCGAAACTCTGCGCGCCGTCGCGGAGGCGAAGTGATCGGAAAGATCTTTGGAACAGACGGCGTGCGCGGCATCCCCGGGGAGGGGCCGCTTAAGCCGGAGTCCGTGCGCGCGCTGGCTTATCACGCCGCCCGCGTCCTGCTCGAGAGGCAGGGAGTCGTGGCCAACGGACAGGCACCCCTGATCGCCGTCGGCCGCGACACGCGGGGCTCGGGGCCGACGCTGCTGCGCGCACTGACGTCAGGCTTCGCCGCCGCCGGCGCGCGCGTCGTCGATCTGGGCGTGATCCCGACCCCCGGCGTCTCGTATCTCGCGCCGCGGCTGGGGTGCTTTGCCGGCGCGGTGATCTCGGCCAGCCATAACCCGGCCGAGTACAACGGCATCAAATTCTTCGATGCGCACGGCTTTAAGATGGCCCCGGCCCTGGAACTGGACGTCGAGCGGCGCCTGGTCGTGGGGCGCCCCATTCCTCCCGCGCTGCCCAAGCCCGCGTTCGCTTACGAAGATCGCGCGGCGACCTATCTGGATTTTCTCAAGAGCGCTTTTCCGGCGACTCGAGGCCTGGACGGCGCGCGCCTGGTCGTGGACTGCGCCAACGGGGCGGCCGCGGCTTTCGCCCCGCAATTGTTCGCCGGTCTCGGCGCCGAGGTTTTCGCGATCGGGATCAAGCCCAACGGCCGCAACATCAACGCCGGTTGCGGGGCGATGGCGACCGACGCCTTGAGCCGCGAGGTGCGCCGCCGGCGCGCGGACGTCGGCATCGCGCTTGACGGCGACGCCGATCGGGCCTTGATCTGCGACGAGCGCGGCCGTCTGCTCGATGGCGACGCCCTCATCGGCGCGGCCGCCGCGCGGCTGCTTCGGCGCGGGGGGCTTAAGGGCGGCAGGGTCGCCGTCACCGTGATGTCGAACTACGGCCTATTGCGCTATCTGCGCGGGCTCGGCGTGGAGGCGGTCATCACGCCCGTCGGCGATCGCCATGTCACCGAGGCCATCGAGCGCGAGGGCTTGAGTCTCGGAGGTGAGAACTCGGGGCACATCGTTTTCCGCGATTTCGCGCCGACCGGCGATGGGATGCTGACCGCGCTGCAGACGTTGGCCGCGTGGCGCGAGTCCAACGGCCCCATGAGCGCCTTGGGCCGCTTGTACAAGCCCACGCCGCAGACGCTCAAGGCGGTGCACGTGAAGGACAAGCCCGCGCTCGAACTCTTGACGCAGACGCAAGCCGCGATCGCGGACGCCTCGCGGCGCCTGACGGGACGCGGACGGGTGTTCGTGCGCTACTCGGGCACCGAGCCAGTCTTGCGCGTGCTCGTCGAGGGCCCGGTCGTCGCGGAAAACCACAAGCTTTGCGAGAGCATCGCCGCCGTCTACATGTCGGAGACCGTCGCCGCAGAGGAGAAACGCAGATGAAGATGGACATCAAGCTGAAACTGGGCGTGAATATCGATCATATCGCCACGCTGCGCCAAGCGCGGCTCGACATCGATCCCGATCCCGTGCAGGCCGCGCAGGTCGCCCGCCAGTCCGGCGCCGACATCATCGTCTGCCATCTGCGGCGCGACCGCCGCCACATCCAAGACGCGGACGTGGTCAAGCTTTGCCGGCTTAAGGGCGAGACGCATGTCGAACTGAGCGACGACGCGAAGATCATCGCCGCGGTGCTCAAGGCTCGTCCGAGCTCCGTGTGTCTGGTGCCGGAGCGGCCCGGCGAGGTCTCCACCGAAGGCGGCTTGGACCTGCAGAGAAACGGCAAGAGCTTGGCGAAGACCGTCTCCCGTCTCAAGAAAGCGGGCGTGGAGGTCAGTCTCTTCATCGCTCCCGAGGCTCCGGCTGTGCGCGTGGCGCGCAACATGGGCGCGGATGTCGTCGAGTTCGACACCAGCGACTACGTCAAGGCCGGCTCCAAGTCCAAGCAGAAGACCGAGCTCGAGCGCCTGGAATTGGCCGCGTACATGGCTTGGGAGATGGGCCTCGTCGTCCACGCCGGGCACGGGCTCGACTACCACAACGTGACGCCGGTGGCGCGCATCCCGCACCTGTCGGTCCTCAACATCGGGTTCTCGATCGTCGCTCGGTCCGTGTTCGTGGGCCTTAAGAGCGCGGTCTCCGAGATGCGGCGAGTCATCGACTAAACATGTGCGGCATCGTCGGCTACGTCGGGCCTAAGCTCGCGACTCCTTTGCTCATGGAGGGCCTCAAGCGCCTGGAGTACCGGGGCTACGATTCCGCGGGGCTGGCCTCCATCGTCAATGGATCCATCGAGCGCCGCCGCGCGCCCGGCAAGCTGACGAACCTGGAAAAAGTCCTGACGGCGAGCCCGCTCGCGGGCAGCGTGGCCCTAGGACACACTCGCTGGGCTACGCACGGCAAGCCCAGCGAGGCGAACTCGCACCCGCACACCGACGGCACGGGTGCTGTCGCCGTCATTCACAACGGCATCATCGAGAATTATCTGGAGATCAAAGACCGTTTGGTCGCGGCGGGTGCTAAGTTCGAGTCCGAGACCGACACCGAAGTGATCGCCCATCTCGTCGCCGAGAAGCTCGGCCTGCTTCAGCCGCCGGGCTCCTCGCCCAAGCCCGATCTAAACGAACCGCTGCTTTTTGAAGCGGTCCGGCGCGCCTTAAACGAGGTTCGCGGCGCCTACGCGGTCGCCGTGCTCTGGTCCAAGGCGCCGAACGTGATCGTCGCGGCCAAGACCGCGTCGCCGCTGATCATCGGTCTAGGCGAGGGGGAGAACTTCCTGGCCTCCGGCGTTCCGGCGTTTCTGGCGCACACGCGCAAGGCCGTGCATCTAGAAGACGGCGAGATGGCGGTGCTTAAGCGCGACGGGGTATCTTTCTTTAGTCTCGCCGGAAAGAAGCTCGAGAAGTCTCCCATCACGATCTCCTGGGACAGCAAGATGGCGGAAAAAGACGGCTACCGCCACTTCATGCTGAAGGAAATCTACGATCAGCCGATGTCCTGCGAGGACACCATGCGCGGGCGCTTTTTCCCGCTCAAGGGCGTGCTCGAGCGTGACTGCGGCATGAACGCCGATATTTTAAAGTCCGTGCGCTCGATTCATATGATCGCCTGCGGCACTGCCTACCACGCCTGTTTAGTCGGCAAGTATTGGCTGGAGACGCTCGTCGGCGTGCCCGTTCACGTCGAGACGGCCTCCGAGTTCAGGTACCGTGAGACCACGGTCAACAAGGACGATCTGGTGATCGCCGTCAGCCAATCTGGCGAGACCGCCGATACCATGGCCGCCGTCAAGCAGGCCAAGGAAAAAGGCGCCAAAATTTTGGCCATCTGCAACACGGTGGGCGCGGGGCTCACGCGCGCCGCCGACTGGACTCTCTACTCTCATTGCGGTCCCGAGCTCGGCGTTGCCTCGACAAAAGCCTTCATCGGTCAGCTGACCTCTCTTGCCATCATCACCTTGCACGCCGCCATCGGGCGCGGCGCCATGACCGAGACGCAGGGCCGCGCCTTCGTTACGGACTTGGTCAAAGTCCCGGGCTGGATTCGCGCCGCGCTCAAGCTCGACAAGCAGATCCAAACGATCGCGCGCAAGTTCGCCAAGAAGGAGCACTTCCTCTTCATCGGCCGCTACCTCAACTACCCGATAGCGCTCGAGGCGGCGCTCAAGCTCAAGGAGATCTCCTACATCCACGCCGAGGGCTACGCCGCCGGCGAGCTCAAGCATGGGCCCATCGCGCTCATTGACACTGAGATGCCGGTGGTCGTCATCGCCACGCAGTCTCGCGTGCTCGACAAGACCCTGTCGTCGCTCGAGGAGGTTAAGGCGCGCGGAGCTCAGTTGATAGTCGTCGCCACGGAGGGCATCGGCGATTTTAAAGACTGCGAGCACGTGCTGAGACTGCCGCCCATCCCCGAGGTCCTTTCTCCGATCGTGAACATCATCCCTCTACAATTGCTTGCCTACCACATATCGGATCTTCGAGGCTGCGACGTTGATCAACCCCGCAATTTGGCGAAAAGCGTCACGGTTGAGTGAGCTGATGGAGCTCGGCGTCGACTTAGTCGAGATCGCGCGCGTGAAGTCCTTGGCGCGCCGCAATCCCAAGTTCCTGACCCGCGTCTTCTCCGCCTCCGAGATCGCCTACTGCAAGGCGAAGAAAAATCCCTGGCCCCATTTCGCCGTGCGATTCGCTGCCAAGGAGGCCGTTTACAAGGCCCTGGGCCGGGCCGAAGTCCCTTTAACGGCGATCTCAGTCGTCAGCGACCGTCACGGCCGCCCTTCGGTGAAGATCGCGGGCAAGCCGGTCCGCAATCTCAAGCTCTCGCTGTCGCACGGCCGCGAACACGCGGTCGCCTTCGCCGTGCGCATGCCTTAACGGCTCGACCTCGCAAGGCGGAATCCAATTACGCCGCTTTGAAAGGACGGGGCACTATAGCTGCGGTCATCGGCCCGTAGGGTGCTGGCGTCCTTGCTTCTGAAGGCACCGCCGCGCGTCACTCGACCGTAGCCTTCGTCCTCATAGGCACTGCCGTCGGTCGGTACTCTAGCGTACGAACTATTGTACCTATCCTGCACCCAATGAAAGACGTTCCCAACCATGTCGCACAAACCTTGCTCGGTGTTTCCCTCAGGCTTGGAGCACACCGGCATCGTAGTCCCGCTGCCGCAACCGGGGCCGCCGTTGTCGTGCATCACGACGTTGCCGTTCTTGCCATCCTTGTCGCCACAGGTTGGAGCAGCATTACCCCAAGGATACTTCTGATTCTTGCCGCCGCTTGTGGCCGCATACTCCCACTCGGACTCACTGAGTAATCTCGCGCCCTTAAACCAGGCATACGCGTTCGCCTCATCCCAACTCACGCAGTTGATCGGATGAAGCTGGCGCCCAGCTATGGCCCAGTTGCAACCCTTTTCGGTACGCGGCTCTCTACACCAAGTGTACCTGGTGCCCGGAACCTTCGTGTGCACGCACTCAGCGTATTGCTCTACGGTGATCAAGGTTTTGGACACCTCAAAAGTCACAATGGTGTGGATTCGGCCGGGAAGCTGCTTCGCGTCATCAAAATCGGGAGTTCCCAGCTTGAACTTTCCCCCGGGGATGGAAACCCACTCAACGTCCCGAATGGGCTTGCCTATGTTCGGATCGGTTGCAGGGATAGAGTCCGCCCTGGTCGCCCTCGCGGCCGTCCTATTGGCGATGCCCTTGAGTAAGTCGTCGGTGAGTTCGCCGTACGCGGGCGAAGATGCGCGGGCTGCCGCGGCCAAGAACACAAGTCCGACGATGACGGCGCCAATTCTTTTCATAATGCTCCGGTTCACAAGGATTAGATCGCAACGACTACCAAGAGTTTGCCGCCTCCGGCCCTCATTTGCATGGGCCAAAAGGGAAAATATTTCCGGGTCCTTTGTCTTTTTAATCGCACCCATTCGGCCCAGGCATATAAACCGGCATCGCGTTATAATAATAACGACTCTTGGCGAGGGGTAATGACGATGATGAGAATGAAAATCGGTGCAGTGGCGTCAGGGATTTTCTGCCTGGCCATCATCCAAGCGGGGCCATCTTGGGGGGCCCGGATAATCCTGGCAGGTTATTCCGCTGAAGCTGACTCCAATCAGGCTCGAGCAAAATTCGGCGAAGGCTCTGAAAGGGATGAGGCTGCCCGTACACCGGATACGAATACGGATTCTTACGATCATGCTGAGCGCCAACTGGCATCGAGGCTAAAAAAAGGATCAGAGCGGCTCAAGTCTGAGTCATTTGTCGATAGGCCAATCGTGCCGGAGCCGGAGTATCTGAAGGTTAATGAAGCGGATTTAGGGTTTGTCGGCGGTGTTAAAAATATCACCGGAAGGGCATTTTTGTTTACGGTAGGTATTCTTGAGACTGGAGTTGGCGTCGGAGTTGCCGTTGCCGGCACCCTTCTTACATTCGGCGTCGGCGGCTGGATCGCGATACCGGTCGGAGCTTCGCTGGCTCATGATGGATACGGTCGTGCGAAAGAAGCTGTTACAGGCCATCAACGGGACGATTAGACGGGGATAAGTCGGATAACTTAAACCGCCGCTACTCTAGTAAGATGTAATCGTGGTAGAGTCCTTAAACCCATTCGACGACCTGAAGTTGAGCCCGCCGCTGGCGCGCGCGATCAGCGAACTCGGCTACACGTCGCCCACGCCGATCCAGCAGCAGGCGCTGCCGGTCCTGCTTGCCGGGAAGACCGATTTCATCGGCCAGGCCGCGACGGGCACGGGGAAGACCGCGGCGTTCGGTCTTCCTCTTCTCGAACACGTCGATCTAGCCGATAAGCGCGTCCAGGGCCTGGTGTTGTGTCCCACGCGCGAGCTGGCTATCCAGGTTTCGGGACAGCTCAATCTATTCGGCAAGTACAAGGGGGTGCGTGCTCTGCCCATCTACGGCGGGGCCGGCTACGGCGACCAGCTCGAGGGGCTCAAGCGTCATCCGGCGATCGTGGTGGGCACTCCCGGCCGCCTCATCGATCACCTCGGACGCGGCGCGCTGACGCTTGAGGGAGTCAAGACCGTGGTCCTCGATGAGGCCGACGAGATGATCTCGATGGGCTTCAAGGAAGACCTCGAGAAGATCCTCCAGGCGACGTCGCGCGAGACCTCTCACATCTGGCTGTTCTCGGCGACGATGAGCAAGGAGGTCCGCCGCGTGGCCGACGCCTACCTACGCAAGCCCAAGCATGCGCAGGTCAACAAGACCGAGGTCCTCTCGGCGACGGTGTCGCAGATCTTCTTCCCGGCGCGCGAGTCCGACAAGCCTCAGCTCGTCTGCACGCTCATCGAGGCCGCCGACGAGTTCTATGGCCTCGTCTTCTGCCAGACTAAGGCGCTTGTCATGGACTTAACTGAGTACCTGACGGGCCGCGGCTACAAGGTCGACTCCCTTCACGGCGACAAGACCCAGCAGGATCGCGAGCGCACGATGCGCGCCTTCCGCGACAAAAAGGTCAACATCCTGGTCTGCACCGACGTCGCCTCTCGCGGCTTGGATGTCAAAGAACTCACGCACGTGATCAACTACTCGATCCCGCGCGAACTCGACCTCTACGTTCACCGCATCGGCCGCACCGCGCGCAGCGGGCAGGCGGGCATGGCGATCAGCCTGGTCACCCCGAGCAATCGCGGGATGATCGAGCGCATTGAGCACATGACGAAAAGCAAGATGACCGAGGGCAAGATTCCCAGCCGGCGCGACCTGGGCTTAAAAAAAGTCGCCAAGCTGCTCGCCCGCTTTCAGGGAATAAAGCATCACGAGCGGGCGTCCGCCCTGCTGGGCCCGGAGTGGCAGCACGCCGTCGAGGACATGGATCTTCAGGAGCTCGTCGGCCGTTTCCTCGTCATGGCCGCGCCCGAGATCTTCGAGGATCCCGCGCCGTCCAAACCGCTTCTGCCCAGTCCGCCGCGTTCACCCTACGCCGGCGAGCACAAGTCCTCTTCAAAAAAGGACTACTGGAAGAAACGCAAGGATGCGTTTCACGCCAAGAAGCAGGGTTAATCGGGTTAGTGGGCCCGTTTTGCGGCTTTGTGCGGTAAAACCAGAACGGCGAGCGCGATGAATACGAAGAGGCAAGCCGACGCGCTATAGCGGCTGAGTTCCAGTCCTCCGGCGCTGTGCGGCTTGTCGAGAAAATCACCGACAACGGCCCCAAGCGGCCGGGTGAGAATAAAAGCCGCCCAGAAAAGCGTGGTACGGGATATTTTTGTCCAAAAATAGGCCGTGGCGACCATCGCCAGTAGCGCGCTGAAGATCGCCGCGCCCCCGACATACCCGAGACCGGCGGTATCGGCGGTCCAATCGCCCAAAGCGGTGCCCAAGGTCTGGGAGAACATGATCGTCACCCAATAAAACATCTCAGATTTTGGGGAACTGACCGTGTCGACGGAGATGGAGCCGAGGGTACGATGCCAAATGAAAAGCGATCCCATGAGCAGCGTAAACAGCAGCAATGTGCCCCCGGCGTAGCCGATGCCCAGCGAACGATCGGTTAAATCAGCCAGCGTCGTGCCGACGGTGGTCGTGGCGATGATCGTCGCCCAATACAAGAAGGGATGGAATTTCTTCGCGGAGATCTGGGCGGCAACGGCGACGAGAAATATCAGCGCGAAGATCGCCGTGCCGACGGCGTATCCCAGGTTCATGGACATGGAGATGGCGTCCCCGCCCGTCTCGCCCAGGGTCGTGGCCGCGATCTTGATGATCCAGAAGGCAAGCGTCACTTCCGGGACCTTGCTCATTGCGAGACTCGCTTCATTTGGATGCTTCGAAAATGAAAACCATGAATGGTGAGCCCGTTTTTTTTCGTAGAAACGATGGGCATCCTTGCGCTGTATTCCTGAATCAAGACGAAGCTCAAGATATCCCTCATCTTTAGCGCGTTGAATGAGCCAAGATAAAAGGGCGGCCCCATATCCGTGAGACCGGCCGCATGCTTGATGTTCATGATTCACCTGCCGCCCACTTCATTTGGAGTTTTTTGCGGTGTTGAGCACAGTCTCGCAGGTAGAGATTGATCAGATTTTGATAGGGCATGCCCACTTCTTCGGCGAGTTCCTTGAAGTATGAAACTGTGAGAACATCCAGGCGAATGGTGATGGGCTCTTTGAGTCTGGCGGCGTAAGGGTTCGGCAAGACCTTCATTTTCGATAAATCATAATGTGCCCGCATTGTATCTTCGGTAGTCTTTCGTTTCATGGTCGGTGGCCCTCCTTGCCGAGATGATGCGTATAGTCGAACCGTTTTTTCTGTAGCAATGACAGACGATTATAATGCGAAGCTGCGAACTCATTCCCAAGAGTGTGAACCGATCCTCCCGCCGACGATCTGTGTATGTATACTATGCATATATTATGCGGTTAGATTCTGGAAACGTCAAGGCCCAGACTGCGCTTGGGTGCTTGGCGCCGCTGCTTAGGCGGGTGAGGGGGGACGTATCTGGTTGGTCCACGTAGTTATACGATTGAGGGGGCCAAAAAGTTCCATGCCAATGAGACATTTGGGGCGTTGATTTAAGCCTCTGCGCCTGTTAATCTATCGGGATATGAGTCGGACTTTGGTCCTCAATTGCAGTTACCGAGCCGTGGCCGTCGCCGACTGGCGGCGGGCGGTGACGCTCGTTTATATGGGCCTGGCCGAGGCCCTTGATGAGCAGCTCATGCCCTACGATTTTCAGGCCTGGGTCGCGGCGTCCTCTAATTGGGTGGAGGTGCCGGCGGGGTTCGTAAGCTCGCCGAACATGCGCTTTGCCGTGCCCGAGGTGATACGGCTCGTGCGCTACGACCGCATTCCTCACCGCGAGGTGGCGTTCACGCGGCACAACGTGTTCGCGCGCGACCGGTGGCGCTGCTCCTATTGCGGCAAGCGCAAGGCCAGCGAGCAGCTGGACCTCGACCATGTGATTCCGCGCTCACGCGACGGCGCGCACGAGTGGACCAACGTGGTGACCTCCTGCCGGCCCTGCAACCTCAAGAAAGCCGACCGACTGCCCGATGAAGCCGGGATGCCGCTTAAGAACAAGCCCGAGCGGCCGCGCTGGACGTTGATGGCCAGCCTGATGCCGCACCCACGCACGACTATTCCGCACAGCTGGAAAAAACTCCTCGATACGGCGGCATGACGACGGCTAAGCCGCTCTCCAAGGCCGAACTGCGCGCGGCCCTTGTCGAGCGAAAATCCGAAGACCACAAAGGCGTCTACGGCCACGTCCTGGTCGTGGCCGGTTCGCGCGGGATGGCGGGCGCCGCGATCTTGGCGGCGCGCGCGGCGCTGCGCTCGGGAGCGGGCCTTGTCACCGTGGCGACTCCGTCTGGTGCGGCGGCGACGGTGGCGGGTGCGGTGCCGTCGGCGATGACCTTGGCCTTGCCCGAGAACGCGGCCGGCGTCTTTTTACCCGAAGGCGTGGACCGCCTTCAAGAATATGTCCGCGATCGGCGCGTAACGACGACGGCGCTGGGGCCCGGGCTGACCACTCATCCAGACGCCGCGAGATTCGTTCTTCGGCTGTTGTCGGATATATCGCTGCCGTGCGTCATCGACGCGGATGCCTTGAATATTTTAGCGCAGCAGAAAAAGGCTGGGCGCCGCCGCCTTTCCGTATTTACGCCGCATCCGGCGGAAGCGGCGCGCTTGCTCGGCATTAAGACCCCCGAAGTCGAGTCCGCGCGGCAGGAGTGCGCCGAACGTTTGGCTCGAGACTTGGGCGGAGTCGTTTTACTCAAGGGGAGCCGGACGCTGATTGCTTCGAGTGGGAGGACGGTCGTCAACACCACCGGTGGGCCGGCCTTGGCCAAGGGCGGCTCCGGCGACGTCCTGACCGGCCTCATCGCGGGTCTTTGGTCGCAGATGCTGGCCTCGGGCCGCGTGAAGGAAGACCTTCCCTTTATGGCCGCGTCCTTAGGCGCCTGGCTGCACGGCGTCGCCGGCGAGCATGCGGCCAAGGACATGTCACCGTGGGCCGTCACGTCCACGGATCTCATCGGCTATCTGCCCCAGGCCTTCAAAGCCCTGTGCGATTGACACTGCGCTCGGAGGCGGAGACGATTGCTTTGGGCATGCTGCTCGGCCGCCGCTTAAAGGCGGGCGATCTCATTCTGCTGCGCGGGGAGTTGGGCGCGGGCAAGACCACCTTGGCGCGAGGCTTGGCTCGAGGAGTCGGCTACCGTGGCCGCGTGTCGAGCCCGACGTTCGCGCTCGCGCACCGCTATAAAGGCAAGCGCTTGACGCTGCACCATCTCGATTTATACCGAGTCGCGAGAGGCGAGGACTCGGAACTGGGGTTGGACGAACTTTTGGCCGATCCGCGCGCGGCCGTGGTCGTGGAGTGGCCGGATGCGGTTGGAGGGGTCTGGCCTAAAGACCGCCTAGAACTGACTTTGGCGCACGCCCGTACCGGGCGAAAGGCTTCCCTAAAAGCGGCCGGACCGCGCGGCAGGGCGTTAAGTCGATAGTTGCCTCAGTAAGGATCGATTTATAGACCACTGTATAGTTCCGTGTGTCTCTGCATTATGTCGTTGATCTTGCATAGTCGCCAAAAAATGATTTCCTGTATCGGGCCACTCCTGTCCGGGG
>JAYVZL010000094.1:0-2281 GCA_043783505.1 Elusimicrobiota bacterium | reverse complement strand
ACATCTTCGGCCGCGCGCACTCGCCCAAGAACGCGCTGTACCGCAAGTACGGCCTCAAGAAGCGAGACAACGACGAGGTGCGCCAAGCCTTCGCCGCCGACATCCGGGGCAAGGCCGCCAAGTTCAGCCTGAAAGTCCCGGAATGGACGCCGGTCGCGGCGAAGATGTCGGAAGAGCCGTTCATCCCCGGCTGAGTCCGTGAGTCTTCTCTACGAGGTTCGCGCCGAGGCTTTCAAGCGGCCGTGGTTGGCCGCGCCGATCGTGATAGGAAGCTGTCTGCAGCTGCTGCTCGGCGGGTTCTCCGCCGCGACCGGCGTTTTACTCATCGCCAAGACCCTGCTCGGCGCGGCGGCGACCGTCGCGGTGACGGCGGTCTTCATCGAGCTGTGGCGGGGCGACGGACGGCGCGTCGAAACTGGCGGCTTGCTGCGGACGACGGTCCTGCTGCTGATGAGCTATCCGCTGCTGCTGTTGTTCGGCGTGGTGTCGACGTCGCTGACCTATGCGCTGCTGCATGCCGATGGCCCTCCGCTCGTTTTTCTCTATCTGATGATCTGCGCTGGAAAATTGGTCGCGTTCGCCGCGACCGCACTCTCGGTCCTGGCGGTCGCGCGACGCGAGGAGTCCGCGGCAGCTCTCCAAGCGTTCGGCCGCGGCTGGAGACTGATGATGGGCAACGCCGGTTTTCTGGCGGGCGTGCTGATCGCGACTTATTTGATCCAAGAGGCGGCCGTTTACGGCGTCAGCCTGGCTTACTATTCCTTAGGGACGCAATCCGGCGTGGCGATCAGGCTGTTGACTGGAATATTGGCGACGACGATCCCCCTTATCGGCTGCGTCGCCGTTCCGCTCCAGGCCCTGAAGACGGGACGCCTGAAGCCGTGATCCAGCGCGTCGCGGTCGTGGGCGCGGGGACCATGGGCGCGGGAATCGCTCAACTCTGCGCGCAGGCCGGCTTCTCGGTGAAGGTTCACGATCCTCTGCCGCAGGCGCTCGCGGCGCTGCCCGCGCGGCTTAAAACCTCGCTTGATGCCGCCGTTCTTCGGGGCAAGCTCACCACGCAGCAGGCTGAGCGCGCCTTCCACTCCGTCTCCGCGGTGCCTCAGCTTGAGGATCTAGCCGGCGGCGACCTGGTCATCGAGGCCGCGCCGGAGAACTTGACGCTCAAGCAGGATCTTTTCGAAAAATTGTCGGTCATCTGTCCCGACAGCCTTCTGGCCACCAACACCTCCTCGCTGTCGGTGGCCAAGATCATGGCGCGGGCGCAGTCGCCGGAGCGGACGCTTGGCGTGCATTTCTTCAATCCGCCCGTGGCCATGAAGCTCGTCGAGATGATCCGCACCGACGCGACTCATCCCGACGCGTTTCGCGCGGCCTGGGACTTCATCTTGACGGGCCTGCGCCGCACGCCGGTCGACGTCAAGGACGTGCCCGGCTTCATTGTCAACCGCGTGATGCGGCCTTACTACGTCGCCGGCCAGCGCCTGGCCGATAAAGCGACGGGCTTCGCGGCGATCGACGAGGCGTGTCGAACGTTGGGCGGGGTTCCGATGGGCCCCTTCGAACTGATGGATCTAATCGGGTTGGACACGAACCTGGCGATCACGAAGGCGATCTATGAGGCGCTTGGGAAACCGGAACGATTTACGCCGCCCGCGCTGCAGCAACGACTAGTCGATAAGGCCATGATCGGAAAGAAAACGAAAAAAGGCTTTTATCTGTATCTGGATGGAAAGAAACACGGCGAGAATCCGGAAGCGTTGGACGGACTTCCGGCGGGGATAATTGTGCCGGCAAAAGATATCTGGATCCGTTTGCTGAGCGCAATCACATCTGAGGCAGAAACGCTTGTCTCTGAGGGAACGGCAGGTATCTCCGACATCGACACGGCAATCAAACTTGCCATGAATTTCCCCAAAGGACCTTTCGAATGGCAAAAAGAAAACATGGCAGCAAAGCCGTAAAGAAGAGACTTCCCACGCTTCTGGACCTCCTGCGTAAGGACCAGGCGCGGGTGATGAGCGTCCTGCACCGCCACGGGGTCTACTTCGACGCGGGCACCTACATCACCATGACCGCCACGCTCGACAAGGTCGCGGCCTACCACGCGGTCCCTAATAAAAAGAAGTTTTTCGCCGATCTGCTCGGCCGCTAGCCGTGCGCGGTGCGCGTAAAAAAGTTCTCCACAAATTCGTCGCGCGACGAGTTGTGGAGAACTTCTCTTGGGGAGACTAGTCGAACAGCGGCGTCAGCACGAGATTGTCGACAAAAGGAGGCGGCG
>JAYVZL010000093.1:0-6107 GCA_043783505.1 Elusimicrobiota bacterium | reverse complement strand
CGGACCCGCGCCCGGTGATCGACAGCGCGCGCGCCGCTGCCGGGATCATTCCGGCGAACGTTCGAGAGGTACTACTGCATCCAATCCGGAGGTTCGATGTGCGACTCCGGAACGAGGAACATGTCCCGTTCCGCCCTGCGCACGACCGCAACGCACTCTGGCAGTAGCGGCCTAGCGTGTCAGGGTCCGAGCGCTCCAATCGGCACCACGGCGATACCATCAGGACGCACGTAGCCGTATCCCGTTCCCACGATCACGCTGAGCGCGCTCGGCTTTCCGCACTTGGCGGTGTCCACGCGCTCGGCGAACCGCAGGAGGCTCGCGGCGGCTTCGTCGATTTGACCGGAACCAAGCTTGATCTCGCAGGCCGCCCAGCGGCCATCGGCTGCCTCGATGATGGCATCTACTTCCAGGCCCGTGTTGTCTCGGTACTGCAGAACCTGCGCGTCGGCAGCCTGGGCATAGATGCGAAGGTCCCGAATGGCCAAGGACTCGAAAAGGAACCCAAAGAGATTTAGGTCCTTAAGTAGTCGCTCCGGGGTGGCCCTGAGCGCGGCCACGGCCAAGGAAGGATCGACAAAGTGTCGCTTCGGCGCGCTTCGCGTCCTGGATTTCGATCTCAAGTGCGGTGCCCATGCTGGCTGGTCCTCGACGATCATGAGCTGCCGCAATGCCGCGAGGTATTCGCCGGCCGTGTCCTCCTTGAGTGAGCCCTCGGATCCTCCGGCATCCGCGGCGAGCGTCGCGGTCGAGGCGTAGGTCGCCACGTTGCGGGCGATCCACCTTATCTGGGTCGCGGTGCTTTTGATCGACCCTTTGTATATCGGCTCGGCGAATTTCTTCTATGTAGTCGCGCAACGCACCCAGCGACTTCTCCGGGCTCCGGTCGAGGAGGCCGGGCCACCCGCCTACTGAGATTCTCTCCGCGATAGCGGCGACGGTCATTCGGGTTTCTGGGGATCGAGGGCTTGCCCCGCCGAGCAACTCCTTCACCGATATCGCTCCGGTTGCGTGGCCCGTTTCAAAGAGAGACATGGGCCGCATGCGAAGGCGAGTCAGGCGTCCGGCGCCGCCGTGACGCGTGATATCATCGGTGGGCACGGCCGATCCTGTCAGAATGAATTGACCCGGCGCGCCGCGCGTATCGACCGCGCGGCGGATATGGTTCCAGATTGCAGGCTCGTTCTGCCATTCATCAATCAGCCTAGGCACGGCGCCGGCCAGAACCAGAGCGGGGTCTACCGCCATCGCTTTGCGCGCCGCCTCATCGACATCAAGGAGGACCTCGCTCGCCGCAAGTTGTCTGGCGGTTGCGGTTTTGCCGCAGGCTTTAGGGCCTTCGATAACGACCGCGCCTGTGGAGGATAGGCGTCGGGCCAGTTCATCATCGACAATTCGCTTGCGATAGGCCATGAGGTCCTAGATGGTAGCTCGCCAGCGGGGCATTTGCAATAGCTGCAGCGGGTTAATTGCAATTATTCTGGCGGGGTGTTTGCAAGCATTAATTAAATCGCAGATCTTTGAGACTACCAAGGAGACGTCGTGCCTATATTGAGTGATCTCCTGGGGAGTGCATCCTATATCTCAGATAATCCTTCGGCAGAGGATTATCCGTGCTATATCATGCACAGGTGACGCGAACTGGCTGCAGCGCGGATGGGCCGACAATCGTCAGTATGGCATCGGTGGACCTGACGATTTAATTTCAGCCGCGAACCTAGCAGTCTCAGGTGGAAATACTGAAACTAGGCTCTCGCAGGCCGCCTTATAGAAAATGTGCGAGATTCCAAGCAAAACCCAGTCTGAATCAGCGACCTCTAGGCTGTGAACCTAGAGATTTTGGGGGAAAAAGAAAAACCCGAACTTTTCAGTCCGGGTCATTTTCTCGTCGAGGAACTTCGAAATTGGTTGCGGGGGCGGGCCCCGAAGTAGTCACCATCACCTCGAGAATAAATTATCTTTTAAATTTATACACAAAGGCAAAAAACGGTGGCCTTACGGTTTTCCGATCCTGCTGCGGATAGCCCTTCCGGACGCTTACCCGTCGCCATCAGGATTTGACCGGGGCTTGACGTAATACTTGACGTAAACTAGACGTAATGTTATCCTATCCCCATGTACCGTCCCAAGTTCGAGATCACGTCGGAGCTGATGGGACTGCTGACTTTGGCCACGGAGCTCAAAGCATGGATCACCCAGGCTGTGGTCGACGTCCCCTGGCTTCCCGCTCTCCAGCGAGACACGGCGGCGCGCCTGGCCCACTCATCGACCGCCATCGAGGGCAATCCCCTGGCGCTGCCGGAGGTGGAGGCTCTTGCACGGGGGGAAAGTACCGGCACTCCGGAGAAAGCCGCCCAAGAAGTGAAGAACTATCTGGCCGCCATGCGCTGGATCTGGAACAAGAAAGCCGGGGCATCCGTCACGGAGAAGGACCTTCTTCAATTACACGTCCTGTTGACGGCCAAGGTCATGGAGTCGGCGCAGGTGGGCCGCTACAAGACCAAGCCGAATCGGGTTATCGACCACAACGGCAGGACCATCTACACCCCGCCCGGCCCTGACTGCGCCAAACCGCTGACGCAACAGCTGCTTTCTTGGATCTCTGGCGCCGAGGCGGCCAAGCACCATCCGGTGATCGTCAACGGCGTGGCCCATCATCGACTCGTCTCGATCCACCCCTTTGCCGATGGCAACGGCCGCATCGCCCGCGCTCTGGGCGTCTGGCTCCTTTATACGCGCGGCTTCGACACCCAACATCTCTTCGCTCTCGATGAGTTCTATGAGGCCGACCGCCAGCGCTACTACGACAAGATCCAGCAAGCGCGCGATTTAGACGACGACCTGAGCTTCTGGCTCGAGTATTCGGCGGAAGGTGTGGTTGAAACGCTCAAAAAGACTCGGGACCGCATCGTGTCGCTCCAAGTGACTGCCAAGGCGCCGAAAATGCGGCTGACCAAGCGACAGGAGGATGTCCTGCGTTTCTTGAGAGATAAGGGTCGCGCGAAGGCTCCCGACATCGAAGCTGCGTTCGGGCTGACGCGGTCTCGTGTCGGGCAGATCGTCAAACCTCTGGTCGACGCTGGTCTGGTGATCCGTGAAGGTCAGACTAGGGCGACAAGCTACCGGCTCGCATGATGGCCCCAAGCATGAAAATACATCGCGATCACATTTTGATCGCCGGAATTCCGGCCACGGGAAAATCATTTTTTTGCCGGTGGTTAGCGCGCGAGCACAAATATGAGCACTGGGACTTTGATGTGATGCTGGTAGACCCATCCAAGTACCAGCAAGCGCTCCAACCTTTGATGGGCGCGTTAGAATCGAGCACTCCGGACAAGATGCAAGGATTTTTGAACCAACTTCAGGACTCCTGACCCGTGGCCAAAATCAATGCAACATTCGGGGGCTCGTAGCGTAGGCGTAGTCGGGTTCCGGGATACATGATCTCCGCCTCGTTTAAGGCTGCGCACAGATGTTTCACGGCCGCGTTGCTGCGAGGATTTGCCAGCCCGTGAAGACGGACCCGTAGCACTGCCTCCCGCTCATCGGGCAATACGTCGGCCGGCGTCCGAAGGATCTCTCGCACCAGGGCGCGGCCTTCCTCCTCCGTGCGGGCGTATACTTCGTCATCGAGTAACCCGACGAGTGCTGTCTCCGCGCGGTAGGCTACCATCTTGATCGTATCCGTCAGATGCTTCGTCTCCGGGTCGAGCTTGACGATGGGTGCACCCTCGGCGTCCGCCGCGGCGATCCTCTCGGGCAGCGCGCGGGCGCGCTCCTTGAGGCGCGCACACTTGCGCCGCACCGCCCGGATTTCCCGGCCCAGCTTCCCATTGGCGATCTTAAAGCCACGCGCCGTTGGCCGGATCGTCTCGTCGTTCTCAAACGCACGCGCTCCGTATTCCTTCTCGAGTTTTTGTAGCTCGATCTTGAGCTTGCCCAGTTTCTTCTCCAATTTCGCGCGCTTCGGGTTAGGGATCTTTTTTCCTTCGCTGATGGGTTCGACCCGGCGGCTGGCCATCGCGTCCAGCGCGAAGTGCTCCCGCATATACCGGAAGAAGTTCTCCTGCCTCCACCTCTCGAACATCCGCCACGCCAGCTCGATGGCACGTGTATCCCACTTCGTCGTCATGATCGCCGTCTGCCTGCCTTCCGCGCGCAGACGACGGATCTCCCGCATCTTAAACCCGGGTAACACCCGCACCATCTTTTCTGCCAGTTCATACGACACCTTGCGCCCTTCCACGCGCCCCTCAACTGTGCCAAACGCGCTCCGCGGCCACATGTCGTATGCGCCCTTGCGGTACGTCAGAACATCGAAGCCCGCCGCATAGAGTTCCTCGAACCATTTCGGACTCCAGCCCTCACGGTCGAACACCATCGTCACGCGTCGTTTCTTGCCCGCCAGGCGGCGAACCTCCGGAAGGATGGTTGCCTTCATCGTCGCAATCATCCTCTCGTTGACCTCGCCCGTCACGAAGAACACCGGCTCAGCATTCTTGTCGTTGACCCAGTAATCCGTCGTCGCCGGCATGCAAAGCCGGCGACGCGCCACATGCGTCTTCGTCAAGCGATGCTTCTCGCCGTTGTACGCACGAACGTGCCCATCCATGTAAAGATATCCCAACGCCCGAGGCGATTTGCGTACCCAACGCTCCGCCAAGCCCGCACTTAGGCGATTTGCTTGCCCACGCTCAACGAGCTCCGTCAGCTTGCGTCTGAGCGTCTTCGTTTCCGGCGCCCGGTCCAGGCCCAGAAGCGTCCTCAACTCCCCAGGCGCCTCAAACTGCATCCGCTCGGGATTGCGGATTCGCAGCAGCGCCATAAATCCAAAGCAGAGCAGCGTACTGCGCAGTCCGTAGAACCCGTTACGCATGCTCCCGTAGACCTTCTCTCCGACTTCAAGAAGCCCCAACTCAAGCATCGCCGGCAATGCCAGCAGCGACCCTGCGTTCGCCACCGATAAAGAAGCCTCAAACTCCGGCGCGGCCTCTCCAATCTTTCCCGCCGCCGCCAACGCGCGCTCCACGACTCGTGTCGTCGCCACGCCAAGCGGCGCGGCTGCGTCCTGCGCGTTGCGCTCGCCGGGCTGACTGCCTTCCGGCTTGGTCTCATCCGGACTGCGCTGAGGTTTTCGACTCAACAGTTTCCCGCTCTCAATGGCGCGCTGTATCGTTTTTGAGCTGACCCCAGCCTCGCGGGCTGCATCTTCCTGGCTATCACCGCAGTCAAGCGCATCTTGCGCGCGACTGAGGGATGCATTCAACAGCTTGTGCGCTCCCTTTGGCCCCCGCTTCTTTCCGACCACAGCGGCGACGCCGCCTTTTCGAAACAGCAACTGCTGGCGGTACAGTGTCGTTCGGTCTATTCCGAAGGACGCGCTCAATTCGTTCTTCTTCGCCAGGCCAAGCTCTAAAATCTGCATGGCCGCCAAGCGACGCGCAGGCACATCGCTCGTGTCGTGGATAAACAGGGGAACGCCGCAGGCAAAGTAGGTTGCCTGATTGCCCTGCTCAATGAAATCGAGCTCTGCGTTGATCTCCAGAGCATCGGGACGTTTCAGCGGAAGTCGGGTTTGGATAGCCATGCAACCTCTAATTAGGCTGCATTAATTATGTCTTATATTATCCTGATTTGTCAAATGTTTTCGACGGAACTATGTGGACATGTCAGGAGTCCTGAAATTCACCCAGCGCAGGCGCTACTTTCTCTTCGTGACAAGCCATCCAAAAGACCGCAAGGCGCCGATGACCTGGCTCATGCCGATCTACCGCAAACCCCTGCGTGAGACGACCAAGGAATTCCACGCGGCAAGATCGCACGAGCATGCGGCACTCGAACAGGTCGTGACCGAGCGCCTGCACAGCATGGGCTTTCGCTACCACAAGTTGACGCCCCAGCAGACCACCGACCTTGTATTCCATCACCTAAATCCAAAACGGACGCACGGGCTCGATCTCAAGCG
This sequence comes from Elusimicrobiota bacterium, assembly GCA_043783505.1. Taxonomy (GTDB): domain Bacteria; phylum Elusimicrobiota; class Elusimicrobia; order UBA1565; family UBA9628; genus GWA2-66-18. The sequence goes on along the minus strand of JAYVZL010000093.1, from coordinate 142 downwards.
GCTATCGCCGCTGCGCACACTGCGCGAACAGGTGGCCTTCAGTCCCTTGAAGGAAGATTTTGACCATGTCCAGGTAGGGGACGCCTTCTTTCGCGGCTTAAGCCTCCTGCGTCTGCCGGAAGCCTCCAATCTTGGTTTTACC
>JAYVZL010000092.1:0-6113 GCA_043783505.1 Elusimicrobiota bacterium | reverse complement strand
GCGGCGGGTTTGCCGTACTGGAGGCGAAGCGCTTGCCGTAGTCCACGGACAGAATATACCCTTCTTCGAGCAACCGTGCTGCGGTATTAATCCACGCGGCGGCCTCGAGCCCCACGGAATGCCGCTCGCCTTCGCTCAAGGATCCGGCCAGCGCCGCGGCGCTGGCCGCCAACTCCGGGCGAGAGAGAGCGCCGCAGACCTCTTGGCCCACGTCATCGACGAAGACTTCAAGGATCTTTCCCCCCTGCGACTGAAGAAGATGCACGGGCAGAGCGTCAAGCAATTCATTTGAATAAAGGACGCCCGCGAAGGGCGTGACTTTGCCCAAGTCGGTGACGGCATCGACGGGCAGGCCAAACGCGGTCAGGCGGCGCACCGCGGTGGTCAGGTCCTTTCTCCCTCGCTCGACGAGCATGAACCTCAAGCGCGCGGCGAGGGCCGGCTGTTTGACTCGAAGGCGGCGGGCCACCTGGCAGGCTAACGTTCCGTCGCCGCAGCCGGCTTCGATGAGTGATAGAGGCCCGTCGGGACGCTTCTTGGCGACTTGCTCGAGGAGAACGGCCAGACGATCGGCCAACACGGATCCGAAGGCCGGATGAAGTTCGGGTGCGGTGTAGAAGTCCGCGGTCTTTTCGCGAACGGCGTAAAAGCCCCGTTCAGGGTCATAGAGAGCGGACTCCATAAAGTCCCTGAACGAGCGCATGGCGCTGTCCTTAGGCTATGTCTTCAGCGCCGAGCGTCTTTTTCTTGCCTTCGGCTTGGACTTTCTGGATGGAGGCGCGAATGGAGGCCTCAATCTTTCCGGAGAGGGCGGTCAAATAATCACCACCGGTGCGAAAACCGGCTTCTTTCACGAGCTTCTTGACCTTGCTGGCGACGACGAGCACTTCGGCCATTTTGAGTCCTCCCCTCGCGCGGCCTCTAGTGCCACCGCGAAGCAGGCTGATTTAAACAGAAATGTCATATCCGGACATTGATCTAGATCAACGTCTGAATCCCTTCTAAAACTTGGCGCCGGGAAGGATCGAACTTCCGACATGACGCTTATGAAACGTCCGCTCTACCACTGAGCTACGGCGCCGTTGAGTCGATTTGTTAAGGAACTTCATGCATTTTACACTATTCGGCAAATAACTCCAAATATTTTCAAAACACCGCGGTGTCATCCGGGGTGTCTGACGTCATCCGGAGTCTGGGAATTCGATACATCAAAAAGCTTGCTATTTCCCAATCGAGGCGACGAGTCGCGCTCTGTCGGACTCGCGCGCGGCCGCCGCGGAGTTTCCCACCGACAGGTACATCGCCGCCATACGCTTGTGAGCGTCCACGTCGCGGGTGATGTCATAGACGAGGATCGCATGGCCGACCACGGCCGCGGGCGCTCGTGTGCGGAGCCAACTCCAGTCCGGCGGTGCGACTTGATATTGAAGGAAGCCCTGAAGCTGGGTTGCCGACACGGCCAGCCACTCGCGTTTTATTTTCACGGGTAGAAGGCGGGCGCCGGGGCAGCGCCCCGGCGCCGAGAACGCATCCTGGCGTTCCAGGTCCAGCCGCGCGGGGCAGTCGCTTCCGAAGTAAGACAGGATGAGTCCTCCTGGATTTTCTTCGAGGAATCTCGCCAGGTCGGGTAAGGCCTGTCCCCAATCGACGTTCGAATCCCCGACGACGCGCCATGCGTTTGTGGGGCCGCCGAAGGCTTCGTTGACGTAAGCGATAGGGTGCGGAAGGCAGGCTAACGACGACCCCACATGCCAGGCCAGCGTCGTAACCGCGGCCAAACGCGCGACGCCGCGGCGCCGCCACAGCTCGACGGCCGCCGCGCCCGCGCCGAGCGCCAGCAGCGGGTAGAGCGGAAGAATGTGGCGCACGCCGTATTGGAGCCGCACCGACATCGCGGCCAGAAGCATCAGCGCCGCGGCCGTCAACGCGATGCGGCGGCGGTCCTCGACGCCCGCCCAAAGCCGCCGGTCGAGCAGGCCCCACAGTCCGAGGAAGAGCAGGGGAAGAGTCGTCTTGATCGCCAGGATCGCCGGGATATACAGGGGATGTCCATTCGGCCAGGCTCGTCCGAACAGATACGTCGGAGCGGGAACTCCCATCTGCACGGCCCGGTATAGGAACATCGCCTTCAGCCCGTCTAGGCCCCCGTAGACGAGCAGCGCGATGATCAGAAAGGACACGAGTGCCGACAAGGTGGCCGTTATCCCTTTTCGATCGAGGGGCCTCTTGAGCGCCCAAGCCCAAGCTTCAGAGAGGACGAATATCACCGGCAGAATTGCGGCGGTGGCCTTCGATCCCAGAGCCAATCCCGCCATGGCTCCCGCCGCCGGAGCCGCCCAGAAGGGTCCTTCGCCCCGAGCCCAGGCCCACAGACCCAGCGCCGCGGCGAAGAAAGCGGTCAGGCTGATGTCGGAGGTGGCGAGCGAGGCGTGCGCGAGAAGATTGGGGTCGAGGGCGACAAAGGCAAGGGCGAAGAGTCCCCCCCAAAGACGGATCACGGCGAGCAGCAGTGCGAAGAGGACGAGGCTCGCGGCTCGGCCCCAGAACAGCAAATGTTCCGGAGGCATGCCGTTGCAAAAAAGGAAGAACTGCCCGAGAGCGTGCGGGTCGACGGCCGCGCGGTCAAGATTCGGCGGAATCCGCGGCGCTGCGGCCCCCGCGGCGCTAAGAGCCGCGCCCCGAAGATAGGAGATGACGGGAGGATACTCGACGATGCCGTTTGGGGACTGCCCGTTCCAGTACGCCCAGGAGAAGGCGAGGGACGAGGGCTCGTCGTAGGTGATGCCCGTCGTCCGGATGAGAAGCAGCCCGATGATCAGCGCCGTCGCGACGAGAGAGGCGGAGGCGGCGAGAGACCTGACTCGTCGGCTCGTGACCGCGCTCATGAACGCAATCTTCACATCTTTAGGGCTTTGAACAAAAAATGGAGAATATCGGCTTGCTCTTGGATTTTCAGTCATAGGGATCCCGAAAAAAGTCGCGCCCCCCCATTCTGCCGGGCGGCGCGACGATGAATAGTATCTGACTTAACTGTCAGCGCACGAGGACTTGGTAGGTCACCGTTTCCGCGCCGTCGAGGATTGAGATGCTCTTGGGCAGTTGATCGTAGCGCGGATCGTTGTACTCTTTCTTCATCTTGACGACGTCGATGCGCCATACCAACGGCCGCATACTCGCCGGGGCAAGCGCGATCTCCTTGACGAGAACGGGCTTGGCCGCCAAGATATCCCGGACAATCGCGAGCCCTCGAAGCTGGGTCAGCGCCTCATTGGCCAGGCCGTAGTGGTGCGCGTACTCCTTGCGCACGACGGCCACGCTGGCGTCAACGGCTTTGACCTTGGCCTCGTACGTGGCCTGGAAAGCCGCCGTGCGGGCTATGGTCAGCTCGAGCGGCTCGAAGTTGCCGGCTTTCGCGGCTTTTAGACCCGCCTTGACGTTGTCCTTTTCGAGGGACGTGGTCTTGTCGATCAGGTCTCGAACCGATTCCGCCTCAAAAATGACGGGAAGAAGCTTCACGTTGATCCAATCTTCGTAGAAGGTATCGTGCATCGTATTGCGCAAGCTCACGGCGCCTTTCTTGACGTCATTGGAGTATTCGCGAAGGGCCTTGAGTAGCTCGAGAGCATGATCGGCCTTCTTCTCCATGAGCTTGTAGCGGTTGTCTCCGGCCATCTTGAAGCCGGGCTTCAGCGATTGAGCGAAGCTTTCATCGGACGCGGCGACGGCGTTCGCGGCGGATAAGAACAACAATCCGGCGGACAACAATTTAGCGAGCATCGGCGGTTCCTCTCTAGTCGGCGGATTAAGATCGGTGCAGTCTAACATTAAATCGACCCAAAGGAGTTCGCCTCGCGCGCGCCATGGGCGCAATAATTGTGTAGTATTCACGACATGGCCAAGAAACTTCTTTCGAAAAAAATAACCGTTGTCATCGCCGACGATCAGACTTTGTTTCGCGAGGGCATCAAGGATCTTCTCGACAACGAAAAGAACATCCAGGTCGTCGGCGAAGCGGCCGACGGACGGGAAGCCCTGCGCATGGTCAAGAAGCTCAGGCCGAACGTGATCCTCCTCGATATCAAGCTCCCGCACATGGACGGCATAGAGGCCACGCGCCAGATTCACAAGGAATGTCCGAACACGAACGTCCTGATCTTATCCTCCTATGAGGACGAGTCGCATGTGATGGAGGCCATCCAAGCCGGGGCCAACGGCTACCTCTCGAAGATGCTTCCCGCCTCAGAGCTGGTCAACGCGCTCAAGACCTTCGCCAACCAAGGCGTGATGATCCCGCAGCCCGTGATGAGCAAGCTCATCGAGGGCCTGCGCTCAATGGGCTCGACGAACTCCGAGGCCTCGCTGGTGGCGCTGACCAAGACCGAGATCAAGGTTCTGGCCAATCTCGGCCGCGGTCAATCGAACAAAGAGATCTCCGCCTCCCTGGCCTGCAGCGTCAAGACGGTCAAGAACCATCTCAACAGCATGTTCCAGAAGCTGGGCGTCTCCAACCGCACCGAAGCCGTGGTCAAGGGCATCGACCTAGGCCTGATCTCCGCCGAAAAAATGGACTAAAGTTTACTTTTGGTCTTGGCGCCGGCCGTGATGCGCGCGATGGATTCGGTGGCGTAGACGCGGATTCGCGGGTTGCCCGCGGACTTGGCGGCCTTCTCAAGGACGGGCAGGGCGCGCTCGTCTCCCGTGCGCCCGAGAGCGGCGCAGGCGATGAGGCTGATGCGCTCATCGGGTTCCTCGAGCAAGGCGCACAGCGCGGGCACCGCCTCGCGAGTGATGGAAGAATAGTCCGCGAGGGCGCGGATGGCGGCCGCGCGCGCGGCGAAGCGGTAGGGCGGCTTGGCCGCGGCCAGCAGTTTTTTAGCCGCGCCCGGGTCGCGCGAGGCGGCCAGGGCCGAGACCGCCGCGGCGGCCACTCCGTCGCGGTATGTCTTGGCCATCATATTCTTCTCGATGATCCCGCGGTAGCGGCGGTAGTCGAGCAGGCCCAACGCGCGCGTGGCCTCGGCGCGCACGCCCAGGCTGCGCTCGGACCGGGCCAGAGGGGCCAAGACGCGGGCGTCTTGCGCGCCGCCGCGGCGACCCAACTGCTCGACGACGGCGCGGCGAACCTTTGGGTGCTTGAGCGCTCCCAATAAGCGGCGCAGCGACGCGACCGCGTTCTCACCTCGAATGGAGCCCAAGGCCGCGATGATCTCGATTCCCGATCCCCAGAATTTTTCGCGTTTGGCGGCGGTTTCCAAATCGACCACGGCCTGTTCTCCGCCCCAGCGCGCGACGACCGAGGCCGCGAGCGCGCGGGAGACGCAGGTCTTGCCCTTAGAGAGCTGCCGGCGCCACATGGCTTGGGGCTTGTCGAAGCCGATCGAGGCGAGCAGTTCGAGCTCGGGATCGAACTCCACGTCCAGGGGCTCGCCTGGAAGCTTCCAGACGAACCGGTGCTCTTTAGACGAGACATTTTCCGTGAAGTCGCGCATCCAGCCGCGGCCGACGACGCGGATCTGGATTGGGAATTTGTAGGCGGGAGCGGAATCGGAGGTCTCCTGCGTCTGGGTCAGGTGCAGCTCCCCCCTCTTGCTTTTCGCGTCCCAGGACCAGCGCAGGCGCAGGGAAGGATGGCCGGCGCGGTACACCCATTGATCGAAATAAGATTGGACGTTGCGGCCGGTGGCCTCCTCGAAGGCGGCGACGAGGTCTTGGGTCTCGACGATGCCGTCGGCGTGCTTGCGCAGCCAATGGCCCACGCCTTTCCAGAACGAGGCGTCTCCCAACTCCAAGTGGAGCATGCGCAGCACCCAGCAGCCCTTCTCATAGAGATGACGGTCGAAGATCGTCCACGGGTCCATGTAGGTTCGGCATACGATCGCGCGCCGGTAGCGGCCCGACTCCTCGTCGAGGTAGATGCGACGATTGATGAGGAGCTCGTAAAGCGCCTCGTCATGCCCGCGATCTTCCTCCAGGAACACGACCTCGCAATAAGTGGCAAAGCCTTCATTGAGCCAGGCGTGGGGCCATTCCGCGCAGGTGACCAGGTCGCCGAACCACTGGTGCGCCAGCTCGTGGGCTACTAAGGTATCGAGGTCGTGATCGAGAGCCGCCTG
>JAYVZL010000091.1:0-6131 GCA_043783505.1 Elusimicrobiota bacterium | reverse complement strand
AGACGGACAAGACGGACAAGACGGACAAGATGGACAAGACGGACAAGACGAACACGGGCGACACCTCGAGCTCTGGCAATATGTCGAACTCGGGCGATTCATCCACTTCGCGCGACTCGGCCGTCTCGCATGACTCCGCTAACCCGAGCGATGTGGATTCGATCATCACGAATTGGCCGAAGAACGTCCAGTCGCTAGCGCGCGTGCTCATCGAGCGCTACGGCAAGCCCAACATGGTCGACGCCGTCGAGTTGTCTTGGGTCAACAACGGGCCGTGGCGCAAGACCGTGCTGCACCGCGACGGCTTCACGCATTCCATGATAGGACGAGACAAAGACCATCTCGAACAGACCATCTCCTATAAGGTTCCAGAGGATAAGATCGCCGACCTGCAGCGCTTCGATAAGCGCATCGAGGTCAATCAAGTCGCCGGCGAGATCTCCTCCCACGCCGACAGCGAGAGCATGAACTACCTGGCTCTGAACCTGGCCGACGACATCGTCAAAGGCCAGCGCAATGTGCAGGCGGCGCGCACGTTCTTCCAGAAGGTGAAGATGTTCGAGAAGGTGGGCAAGTCTTCCCCTTATCTCAACGGATTCGTCTTCACCCTCGACGGCATGAAAACCGGCGAAACCAGATCCGGCGAAGCCGGATCCGAGAAGAACCCAATGAAGGACGACACAACGGATTCCGAGAGTGAATCCGCTCCCATCCGCTAGCCGCCGCGAACGTCTTGGTCCTGCCGGCGCCGGGTGAGCTCACTCGGCGCCGGCCGGCTCATGGATTAAAATGGAGGGCCCATGAATCACAAATACCAGGCGCGCCAGGAATTGCGTCCCAAGCAGTTGACGTCCATCAGCGCGGAGCAGATCTCGCAGCATTGGACCCTCTATGAGGGCTACGTCAAGAACGTCAATCTGCTCAACGAGAAGATCGCCGCGCTCGCCGAGAAGAAGAGCTTCGGCCCCGAGTTCGCGGAGCTCAAAAGACGGCTGGGGTTCGAGTACGACGGCATGATCCTTCACGAGCACTACTTCGGCGTCCTAAAGGCCGGCCAAAAGCCCCTCGGCGACGACGCCGAGCTGACCAAGCTGCTTAAAAAATCGTTCGGCGGCTTCGAAAACTGGCGGGAGGAATTCACCGCCATCGGAAAGATCCGGGGCGTGGGGTGGGTGATCCTCTATTTAGACCCGATCGTCCAATTACTTTCCAACCACTGGATCGACCAGCACCAAGACGGCCATCCCGCCGGCTACGCGCCGATCCTGGTCATGGATGTCTGGGAACACGCCTACATGGTCGACTCGGGAGTCGAGGGACGCCCGGCTTGCGTCGAGGCGTTCCTGAAGAACGTCGATTGGCCCAAGGTCGAGAGCGTCTTGGTAGACGCGACGATCAGACGGCGATTCGGCGCGACACCTGGCGCATAACCTCGCTCGTCACGTCCGGCTCGCACAAGCGCGCGATGTCGGCCAAAGAGACGATGCCGCAGCAGCGCCCCTTTTCATCGACGACGACCACGCGGCGGATGCGGCGGTCTTCGAGCACCGCGCAGCAGTCCTCGAGAGTGGTCATCGGCGTCACGGACACTACCGAGCGCGTCATGCAGTCGCGGGCCGTGAGCTCCAGGGGATTGCGGCCTTGGCCGAGCGAGCGGCAGACGATGTCGCGATCGGTGATCACCCCCAGCGGCTTGAGGTCGGTCATGCTCTCGACGACGGGCAATTCTCCAACGTCATGGCCGCACATGATCCGGGCGACTTCCGAAAGGCGGAGTTCGGGAGTGCAGCAGATGGGGTTTTTCGTCATGATCTCACGGACTCGCATGGATGGCTCTCCTGGCGCCTTGTTTTTGGCGTCACTCATCCTATCGTTAAAGCGCGCTTGTCGCCATGGCCGAACATTAACGATCGTGTAGCGAAAATAAATTATCCGTTCATATCAAACAATCGCCCGGCCGTCGATCTTCTCTGCTAGGCCGCGCAAAAAGCGGCGCACCGCGTCCGGATCGCGCAGCCGGCGGCTGGCCGCGGTGGTCCCGCGTCCGACCCGCAGGCCCGCGCCTCGCTCATGCGCGACGCGCAACATCGGCTCGTCGTAGCGCTCGTCGCCGATGATGAGCAGGTAGGGGCGCCCTAAACGTCGCCAGAGGAGCTTGGCTGCGTTTCCCTTGTCCCAGGGCGCGCGTGGCATCACCTCCCAGCAGGAGCGCCCGCGCTGCCAGCGCAAGCCCTTCGGCGCGGCGGCCCGCGCGTGCGCCAGGCGCCGCGAGAATTCCGCGCGCCGCTCGAGCGGGACGTTGCGGAAATGGACGGATAGCCCCACGCCCTTGTCCTCGATCTGAACCCCTGGCACGTCCGCGAACAGCTTGCCAAAACCCTTGACTAGTCCGGCCAGCGGCTCCTTCATGGCGCGCGCCCGAGGATGGATATAGCGCCAGCCGGGGCCCGCGATCTCCAGGCCGAAGACGCCGCCGTAGAGAATGTCCGGCACGCCCACTTGCCGGCGCAAGTCGGCGACGGATCGGCCGCTCATCATCGCCAGCCGGACGCGCCCCCTGTGCAGCCGGCGCAGCGTGTCGCGCTCCTCGGCGCCGAGGCTGGCCAGATGCGGCCGCGCCCGGAAGGGTACCAGCGTGCCGTCAAAATCCAGCACGATCAGGATCCGCGGATGCGCGGATATCTCATCGAGGAGCTTGTCGGCCCAGCTGCCGCGCCGCGCCAAGTCAGCTCTGCGCCGGCACGTCGATTCGCACGGCCGCCAGCTCCTCGATAAGATTTCCGGCCCAGCGGTAGACGTTGTGCTCGCGCACCTGCCGGCGCAGACGAACCATGCGCAACGAGCGCGTTGCCTCGTCCATCGTGAAGGCCTCGTGCAGGGCCGTGGCCACCTCGTCGGTGTCGTAGGGATTGACGATGAGCGCGTCGCGCAGCTCGCGCGCGGCCCCCGTGAATCGGCTTAAGATCAGCACCCCCGCCTCGTCGTCGCGCGCGACGACGAACTCCTTGGCGACGAGGTTCATCCCGTCGTGCAGCGAGGTCACCAGACAGGCGTCGGCGGCGCGGTAGAAGGGCCGGATCTGCTCGTGGCTGTGATGCTTCAACCGCAACGTGATCGGCGGCGCGCCGCCGCCGAAGCGGGCGTTGATCCGCGCGGCCTCGGCTTCCACCTGGCCCATGAAGTCGCGGTAGCTCGCCAATCCCGTGCGGCTTGGGGCGCCGATCTGAAACAGCGTGAAGCGGCCCCGGTACTCGGGATATTTATCGAGGAAGCGCTCCACCCCGCGCAGACGCTCGAGGATGCCCTTCGTGTAGTCTAGACGATCCACTCCGACGGCGATGAAGTCGGCCTTCACGCCCGCGGCCTTGAGCACGCGCTCGCGTTCGACGCGGACGTCGTCGGTACGGTCGCGGGAGCTAGACTCCTCGTAGGCCACGCTGATGGGAAACGGCTTGACCACCGTCGAATGACCCTCGCGCTGGACCGCGAAGCGCTCGCGATCGATGCGCGACTCAAGCGTGCGGTCCACCGTCTCGAGGAAATTATTGCAGTGAAACTGGGTGTGAAAGCCGATTAAGTCCGCGCCGAGCAGGCCCAGCAGCAGGTCCTCGCGCCAGGGGCAGATGCCGAAAGCCTCGGGGTTGGGCCAGGGGATGTGCCAGAACAGCGCCACGCGCGCGTCCGGGCGGCGTTCCTTGATCAGCTTGGGCAGGAGCGTGAAATGGTAGTCCTGGATGAGCACGCACGGCTCCTCCATGCCCTCGATCTCGGCGAGCGCCGCCTCGGCGAACTTCTCGTTGACCCGGCGGTAGTGCGCCCAATCCTCGGCGCGGAACACCGGCCGCATGTGGGCGATGTGGCACAGCGGCCACAAGCCTTCATTGGAGAATCCCTCGTAGTAGCCCTTCTCCTCCTCGGCGTCAAGCCACACCCGGCGCAAGGTGTACTGCGGCCTGTCCGGCGGCACGCGCAGGCGCCCGAGCTCGTCGGAGGTCTCGCGGTCCGCGTCGCCGTCGCCGTGCGCGATCCATGTTCCCCCGCACGCGCGCATTAGCGGCTCAAGCCCCGTGACTAGACCGCTGGCGGGGGTCATCCACTCGACCTTCCCCCCGCGGCGCGAGTGCCGGTAAGGCTCGCGGTTGGCGACGAGGAGCAGGGGCCGGCCGGAGAGCTTGGCGCGCACGTGCTCGCGCAGACGCTCCGCCGTCCACAGCGAGTCGCCGCGCTGACGCAGGCGCGCCTCCTGCTCGGCGGCTTCCTGCGCCCGGGCCAAGTCGCGCGCCAAGGTCTCGGCCTCGCGGATGAGCGGCGCGAGAAAGCCGCGCATGGGCAGGTTCGGCGGCGCCGGCGGATAGCCCCTATGCGCAAGACGCAGCCAGGCGGTGAGCTTCTCAAGCGGCGCCCGAAGCGTCAGACGCACGATGAACAGGGCCGCGAAAAGAGCGACCGCGGACAGCCACAGCAGAGGCAGGAGAAAGTGTTCCATGTCAGCGTTCCAATTGAAACCACAAAAAACCGTGCGGCGCCAGCGTCAGAAGATACGTCCCTTCGCCGATCGGCGGGAAACGCGCGTGCCCGAACATCTCGGTGGGCGTCCAGCCCTTGAAGCGCGCCAGGTCGAGCTCCACGGGCTGCGCGAAACGCGAGAGGTTGTTGACGATGAGCAGCGTCTCCTCGCAGCCCTCGCGCAGGTAGACGAGCACGTGCTGATTCATCGGCTCGAGCATCTGCAGCGACCCCCGGCCGAACGCCGGATGACGCCGGCGCAGCTCGATGATGCGCTTCATCCAGTGGAGCGGAGAGTTGGGCAGGCGCTCCTGCGCCTCGACGTTAACGGCCTGGTAGCTGCAGACCGGATTTAAGATCGGCTGGGCGTACAGTCGTTCCGGGTCGGCGCGTGAAAATCCCGCGTTGCGGTCGGAGCTCCACTGCATCGGCGTGCGCACCCCGTCGCGGTCGCCGAGATAGATGTTGTCGCCCATGCCGATCTCGTCGCCGTAATACAGAATGGGGCTTCCGGGAAGGGACATGATCAGCGACGCCAGCAGCTCGATCTGATGCCGGTTGAACTCCATCAGCGGCGCCAAGCGCCGGCGGATGCCGAGATTGAGCTTCATGCGCGGCACGTGCGCGAACTCCTTGAGCATGTACTCGCGCTCCTCCTCGGTGACCATCTCCAGCGTCAATTCGTCGTGATTGCGAAGGAACAGCCCCCACTGGCAGGAATCGGGAATCGGCGGGGTCTCGCGCAGGACATCGACGATGGGCTTGCGGTCCTCGCGGCGGATGGCGATGAAGATGCGCGGCATCAAGGGAAAATGGAACGCCATGTGGAACTCGTCCCCATCACCGAAATACGGGCGGACCTCCCCGGGCAGTTGATTGGCCTCCGCGAGAAGAACACGGCCGGAGTAGTGCTTGTCGACCATCGCGCGCATCTCTTTTAAGAACGCGTGCGTCTCGGGAAGGTTCTCGCAGTTGGTGCCCTCGCGCTCGAAGAGATACGGCGCGGCGTCGACGCGCAGACCGTCGAGCCCCTTATCGAGCCAGAAGCGCACGACGTCGAGCATCTCGGCGCGGACCTCCGGGTTGTCGTAGTTGAGATCCGGCTGGTGCGAGAAAAACCGGTGCCAATAATAGGCCTTCGCGACCGGGTCCCAAGTCCAATTGGACTTCTCGGTGTCCGTGAAGATGATGCGCACGTCCTTGTATTTGCGGTCGTCGTCGGCCCAGACGTACCACGAATGCTTCGGGCTCTCGGGATGGCGCGCGGCCTGAAACCAGGGGTGCTGATCCGAAGTGTGATTCATCACGAGATCGGCTATCACGCGGATGTTGCGCTCGTGGGCCGCCTTAATGAAGGTTTCGAGGTCCGCAAGGGTCCCATAATCGGGATTGATGCCGCGAAAATCCGAGATGTCGTAGCCGTCGTCGCGCAGCGGCGAGGGATACATCGGGAGGAGCCAGACGCAATCGATCTCCAAATGTTGGAGGTAGCTGAGCTTGGAGGTTAAGCCGGGGAGGTCGCCGATGCCGTCTCCGTTGGAGTCGCAGAAGGCCTTTATGGGGACCTCGTAGAAGACCGCTTCTTTATACCAGCTGCTGTTGGCCATGTTCCATCATGGTAGTGC
>JAYVZL010000090.1:0-6152 GCA_043783505.1 Elusimicrobiota bacterium | reverse complement strand
TGCCCGTCAAGGCGGCAAGGCCCAGCGCGTGCGAATGGCAATCGTTGGCAGCTTCATGGCAGGAGTCGCCCATCGCGAAGGAATCGGCCGCGTAGCTCAGGGCGAAGGCCGCGAAGGCGGCTAGCCCGGCCAGGCGTGGACCGGCGGTCCAGGCCTCGGGCAGGACGTCGGCGAAAGCCACGGCGAGCAGCAGGCCGGAGCGCAGAGCGAGTGCGCGCGACAGGCGCTGGCGCGTGAGCAGATGAGCCCAATTTGGGGCGAAGCCGCCGACCAAGGTCGCGGCGAAGGCGAGGAGGATGATCGTCGTCAGCATTAGATTGACCCCCGCGGAGAATTGGCCTTGCTTCGCAAAAATCGGCCGACCGTGGACAGGAAATAGACGATGCAGGCCACGCAGACGACGACCGGTCCCAGCGGCAGGTCGTACGTATAGGACAGATAAAAACCGGTGAACGCGCTTAGGCCGCCGAGCAGCGAGGCGAGAATCGACAGGGACATCATGCCTGCGGCCCAGGGCAAAGCCGCCATCGGGGGAATGACCAAAAAGCCAAAGATAACCAGCGGCCCGACGGTCATGACGCCCAGAGAAATGGTCACGCCGATGATCAGATAGAGCAGCAGATCCCAAGCCAGGACGTTGCGTCCCAACGTCACCGCCATGTCCCGGTCGTAGGAGACGAGCGTGAACTCGCGCTGGAACAGAAACATGCAGGCGCTCACCACGCCGAAGATGTCGAGCATGGCGTGAAAGTCGACCTCGGAGATCGAAACGATCTCGCCCTTGAGCAGGCCGAGCATTTCGGTCTCCCCTGCCGCGTTCCAGGCCACGAAGAGGATCGAGGTCGCACCCGCCAAGGCGTACAGCGCGCCGATGCGGCCCTCCGACAGGCTGGCTCCTCGCCGCTCGAGCGCGGCGAGGATCAAGATTGTTCCCAAGGTGAAGACGAGGGCGCCGACGATGGCTAGGTGCTTCTCCTGGCTTTCGTTGCCGGCCAGAAAATTCAGTCCCAGGCCTTGAAGCATGAAAGCGAAGGCGATGCCGGACGCCGAGACTTGGGGAAGAGCCACGCCCCAAAAGACCAGGCGTCGGAGGATGAAATAGACGCCGACAAGCGGGCAGACGAATCCCACGACGACGCTGCCCCACACCGCGTGGTGCAGAAGAAAGTCCGGCTTGAGCATCTCGAGGATCGCGCTCATAGCTCGGATTTAAAAATCTCGCTGAGCCGGCCTTTGGACAGCATCTCCTCCGACGGGCCTGTGGTCACCTTGCCTTCGTCGACCCAGGCGATGTGCGTGAACAGCCCTTTCTCGGCACTGACGCGGTGGCTGACCATGAGGATCGTGAGACTGTGCTGCTCCTTGAGTTCCTTGAGGAGCTTGAGCAGTGCGTGCTGGGTCGTGATGTCGATGCCGGCCAAAGGCTCGTCGAGAACAAGGATCTCCGGCTCGGCGGCGAGCGCGCGGGCGATCAGCACGCGCTGCTTTTGGCCGCCGGACAGATCGCTGAAGCGCTTCTGGGACAACTGCGTCGCCCCGCAGTCGGCCAATCCGCGGCGCACGAGGGCGTCGTGCGCCGAGCGTCGATGGGGAAACACGAACGTCCGGTAGGCGCCCATGGCGGCCACGTCATGCGCCGTCAACGGATAGAGAGGATCGAGACGCTCTTTTTGCGGCACGTAGCCGAAGCGCGGCCGTCCGATCAACTCGCCACGCAGGCGCGGGATGAGGCCGAGCATGGTCTTGAGGATCGTCGTCTTTCCCGAGCCGTTGTGGCCGAGGATACCCCAGAAGGCGCCGGGGTGGATATCGAGGTCGACTTTGGTGAGGACGGCGGTCTTCCCGTAGCCGAGCGAGGCATTTTTGAATCGGACGATGGGCTCGACGGCTGATTTTCGCATTGGCGTTAGTCTACTTTTTATCCGGCGGCTCCTTGCCGAGGGCCTTTAAGATGCTCCGAAGGTTGGCCTCGCAGAACTTGATGTAGGTTTCGGAATGCGGCATTGCATTGGCCATCGTGCCGATGGCGGCGACCTTGGCGCCGGTCTGCTCGGCCAGCCAGTCCGGGGTCTTGGCATCGTACTGCTGCTCGCGCACGATGAGCGCCACATGCTGTTCCTTCATTTTTTTGACAAGTTCGGCCAGATGCGTCGGAGTGGGCGCGACCCCCGGCTTCAATTCGACGGTGTCGATAAAATCGAGGCCCGTGAAGTCTCCGAGATAGGCCATGTCTTTGTGATAGGAGACGGCTTTAAGCCCCTTGAGGGGCGCCACCCACCGATGCCACTCGTCGATCTTCGGCTCCAATTCGGAAAGATAAGCTGTCAGATTTTTCTCGTAATCGGCGGCGTGCGCGGAATCTATTCGAGCCAGCCCTTCCTTTATGTTTCGGGCGATCTGCGGGCCATTGTTGGGGCTGACGTTGTAGTGCGGGTTGCCCTGCGGGTGCAGTTCTCCTTGGGCGCGGCTCAGGCTTTGGGGCTTCTCCAATACGCGAACGCCGACCGAGCAGTCGATGCAGCCCGAACCCAGGCAGTTGAACGTATCTGGGTCTGGGCGCATCGCGGGGTTTCTAGCCACGTCGAGCAGGCCGGGCAGGAAAGCATGTTCGACCGAGAGGCCGAGGTAAACAACGGCGCCGGCGCGGTTGAGCTTGGTGACGAAGCTCGGCTTCATGACGACCTGATGGATGTCCTCAGTGCCTCGGGCGAGGGCGTCGACGGAAACGAGGTCGCCGCCTACGCGCGAGACGATGTCAGCGAGCTCGGGGATGGTGGCTACCACGCGCAACTTGGCCTCGGCTCGGGGCAGGATGCTGAGAATCAAGGCGGCGGCGAGAGCAATTTTTTTCATGATTTTCTCCTAGCGGTCACGGAAGCCGTGGACGTGGTGGCCGAGCACGCCCGTCCATTGTACTCCTATCGTGTTGCTTCCCAGGCCGGTCGGGCGATTGTCGGACGTGCGCGAGCCGCTCAGCCTCAGACGTTGGAATTCCGTGAGGTCGTAAGTGAGAAAGGCCGTATACGTTCTCGTCAGAGTCCTGGCCGTGTCGAGATCCTCTGTCAGGTCGACCATGACGCCGGGTCGCAAGCGCCGCCCGACTTTGAACTGGATGTAGGAAAATCCGGCATAGGCGCGGACGCGGTCGGTGGGGAGGTTGGTCGCGGGATCGAAGCGGCGCTCGTTGTTCTGCATGACTTCCGTACCCCAAATGATTCCTTTATAAATTCCGCCCGAGGCCGGCTGATAGCGGTAAGTGAGATCGGCGCCGGCGAGATTGCGCCAGGTATTCTTTCGGGTTTGGAGGCCGGCGGAAGTGTTCGGACCGTCGCCGGTAAAGCCGTCGCCGTCGGAGTCGCCGGGAACGGACGTGTCCATGACGAAGCGCTTGGGCGTCCAGGCCTCGCTGACGCCCAGCTCCAGGCTATGGTTGTCGCCTAGGTCGGTGTAGGCAGCGAGTCGTCCGAGGTAGGTGAAGTTGTCCATGGGCCGTGCTGCGGCATTGTCGGCGCGGGCGTTCTCGCCGCCCATCTTATTGTAGGCGCCGCCGGTCGCGGTCAGATAGAAGGGCGTGGGAAAAAGATAGGACACTTCCAAGCCGTCGGCCTGCGTTTCGCCGCCGATGAAGGTGTCAAGCGAGCGCGGACGGTCGATGACGGGGAGTTCGTGATCGTGGAAGTGGGCCAGGCGTCCGAAGGAAGCGAAAAGCCGTCCGCCTGTGATCGTGAGATTGTAGGGTAGTGACGTGGTTTGGAGTGAAGCTTCCTCGACTCCGACGCCGCTTTGAGAGCCGTTTATAATGACCCAACCCTTAAGGAATGGATCGATGGGGGCCTCGATGTTGAGTTCGGCGGTGCGAAAATTGACATTCGATTGGCCGTTGGTGTGGCTGTAGGCGAAGTCGAGTGCGGCGCCCATGGCGGGATTGAATGCCGACAGAGAGGTTTTAGCTGGCGCGCCTTCGAGCTTGTTGAGGCGATCCTCAAGAACCTTGATCCGATCTTCCGAATTTTCCTGCGCTTGAAGAGCGAACGGCAGCGACAGCAAGATGGCGGCGATCAATGGGCGCATGAGATCTCCTTTTGATAATGATAAAACATTATCATAGATGTGTCAAGACCTTTTTGCTATCATCGCCCGATGCAGCGAGACACGGTTCAGCGTCGCGCGATCCGCGGCGCTCTAGAAGAGGCGGGGCGCCCTCTGGGGGCTCTGGAAGTTTTGGAGGCGTCGAAATCCTCCGCCCCGGGCCTTGGGATCGCCACCGTCTACCGCAATATCAAGGCCCTCCTTAAAGAAGGCGTGGTTTCGGCCGTCGAGCTGCCCGGCGAGCCGCCCCGCTACGAGGCCGCGGGCAAGGATCACCACCACCATTTCCGCTGTTCGCGCTGCGAAAAGGTCTTCGAGCTGGGGGGCGCCTGCCTGCCGGATCTCAAGAACGCCTTGCCGCGCGGCTTTCGCGTGACCTCGCATGAGGTCCTCGTCCACGGCGTCTGCGCTTCCTGCGCTAAGGGGAAAAGACAATGAGCGTGCCATACGGCTTCATTTCGTTCGACCGCGTCGCGTTTCACCTGATCAACGGGACGTGGACAAGCCCGTTCTTGGACGCGGTGATGCCGGTGATCTCGGACATCCATAAGCATCATTGGTTCACTTTCGGCGTCGCGCCCGCCGGCCTCGGTCTGTATCTGTGGAAGGGCCGCGCTCGCGCCCTGCGCGTGCTGGTCGTCATGGGCATCGCGATGGGCGTCTGCGACCTGATTTCCTACCGCGTCATCAAGCCCTTGGTCGCGCGTCCGCGTCCTGAGTACTCGGGCATAGGCGCGATCCTGCGGGTGCCTCCCGGCGGCGCTATGGGCTTTCCATCCAATCACTCTACCAACGCCGGCGCCGCCGCGTCCGTATTGTCCGTCGCGTATCCCGCGGCGAGCTGGGTGTTCTGGACGATGGCCGCGCTTATGGCCTACAGCCGCGTCTACTGCGGCGCGCACTATCCCGGCGACGTGGTCGCGGGCCTGTTGCTGGGCGGCTTGCTGTCTTGGCCGTGGGCCCTGCTGATGCTGGGCCCGACCGCCTCGGGCGGCTCGAAGAAAAAGCGCCGTTAGGCGCTGAAAGGTTTCAGCGAATAGCTGGTGCTTCGTCCGCCGCCCTCATCTTGGATGAGGATACCACGTTCAATCAGGTTAAGAATGTCCCGGTGCGCGGTATCTTGAGAGCACTTTGTCAGCTTGGCCCACTTCGTCGAGGTGAGCTTCCCGTTAAAGTCGTCCATGAGCCTGTTCAAGATGAGGCGCTGCCGCTCGTTGATCGAGGCGCCCGCGTGTTCCTTCCAGAATCTTTCCTTCCGGAGCACTGCGGCGAGCGAGGTCTCGGCCCCTGTGAAGGCGCGATCGAGACAGCCCAGGAACCAGCTTAGCCAATCGGTGATGTCGAGCGAGGCCTTTTGCGTGTGCTCCAGGATGTCATAGTAAGCCTTGCGTTCCAGACGGATCTGAGTCGACATGCTGTAGAAACGCTGCGGGCTATTTTCTGAGCGTGCCAGCGCCCGGTCCGCGATCGCGCGCGCGATGCGGCCGTTGCCGTCGTCGAACGGATGGATGGTCACAAACCACA
The DNA here is from genome assembly GCA_043783505.1 of Elusimicrobiota bacterium. GTDB lineage: Bacteria > Elusimicrobiota > Elusimicrobia > UBA1565 > UBA9628 > GWA2-66-18. The sequence goes on along the minus strand of JAYVZL010000090.1, from coordinate 539 downwards.
GGTGAGACACGGCCGCTTTAAGCACTGGATCGAGGTCGTCCTTCCCGTTCTCCCAATCGAGAAACGCTTTCATCTCCGAATCCAGGCGCTGCGCGGGCGGCGCCTCATAATGCACCTTCTCGTTGCCCATCGCTCCTGACACTACCTGCATTGGACCGTTTGCATCGTCGCGCCAAGCTCCGATTATAATCTTGTAGAGGCCCGTGCTCTTCGCCGAAAAGAGCGCGGAGTGCCAGTTGAACAGGCGCTGAGCCGTCAGCGGTTCGACGAATTTTACCGTGGCGTCGAGCGTCATCTCGACGACTCCATCGACGCGGCGGTCCGACGGCACCAGGCCGGCGATGTCCATGCCGAGCTTTCTGGCGATGGAGGAGCGTACTTGGTCCGGGGAAAGAATTTCTCCCTCGATCTCGCTGGACTTGACGACTTCGCGTGTCAGCGTTTCCAATGCGGCCTCATCACGCGCTAGGAGACCGAGTCCTTCCATGCGTCCGATGAGGCGACCCTGGCGGTGGCGCACGGCAGCCAGCTGGGCCGTG
>JAYVZL010000089.1:0-14641 GCA_043783505.1 Elusimicrobiota bacterium | reverse complement strand
TAGGCTCGGTAAACAACACCCTCTCGCGGAGCACGGCGTCGGCAAACACGGCCGTGGAATATGCGCTGTACATGACGGGATCTTCCAATACCGTCTCGCAGAGTTTCATCAGAAACGCCGCGGGAACGGCGCTGTACCTGAGCGCCGGCTCCTCCTCCAGCACCGTTTCCGGCAGCTTCATCGCCGCCGGCGCCAACCACACCGTGATCTTCGCCGCTGGGACCACCAAGAACATGATCAGCCAAAGCACCGTCACCGGCAACTCCTCGGGATATGCCGCTCTCTATTTGGTCTCAGCCGCGTCGAACTCGATATCCCAAAGCTATATCTCGGGTGGCGTGAGTACGGCCGTGTATATGTCGGGTTCATCCAGCGCCACGTTCAGCCAGGCTACGATCGTCAGTAACGCCGACCTTTACGGTCTTATCATCACTGGCGGCGGCTACAACCGCATCGCGGGCTCGACCTTGCTCTCGGGGGCGCGTCTCGACGGCGGAACCATGTACAACGCCTTCACTCAGAGCTCTCTGGCGAGCAATTCGGACTCAGTCCACGCCCTCTACCTGCAGGCCGCGTCGTCGAACTCCGTGGCCCAATGTTTTATCAGCAACCCAAGCGGCAACGGCCTGGATATCGGGGCCGGGGCGCATGCCACCGTCGTCAGCCAGAGCACGATGACGAGCAGCTCCGTCGCAGGCGCGGGTCTCTTCATCCTGGATTCGTCCTCGCATACGTTTACGTCCGACTATATCGCCAACGCGGCGGGCAACGGCGCCTATTTCTCCGACGCGACTGGGATGGCCGTCGGCCAAAGCACGTTCGCGAGCAACTCCGCCTCGTTTCTCGGGATGTATATCGACCGTTCGCCGAGAAACAGCTTCGCGCAGGTCTCCGTGATCAACGCCTTGGGCGGAGGCGCTTATATAAATCTCTCGGATGAGATAGCGTTCGTCCAGAGCGTCGTTGCCGCGGGCAAAAACGGCATCCAAGTGAAGGACTCGGTGAATTTCGCGATTTCGCTGAGCAGCGTCAGCGGTGGTTTCATCGGCTACTTAGACGACCATTCGTCCAATACATTGATCTCGAATTCCTATATTCAGGGCTCAACTGGAGTCTATCTGTCCGGCTCGACTAGGCCGTCGATTTTTGGCAGCGTGCTCGCCGGCACGGGCGGCGCATACGGCAGCGGGTTGTGGGTGAAGGGCGGCTCAACGGATCTTTCATTGTCGGCCAATACGATCTACGGCGGCGGCCAGGCCGCGGTCTATTTGGACGGCAACAACGGCGGCCTCATCAATATTTCAACGAATATGATCGTGTCCCGCGCCGCGCAGTACGGTCTCTATGCCGCCAACCAGGACGCAAGCGCTGTGGTGTGGGTCACCTCCAACACCATCCTTCCCGGGTTGACGGCGGCCGCCGGCGGCGCCTACGGCATCTACTTAAACGGCCTGCTCACGGGTGCGACGATCCAGAACAACGGCATCTACTACCGGACCTTCGGCGCCGCGCCGGGGGGCGGCGCGTTCGGCTTCTACGCCCTCTCCTCCAACGGGATCAGGTTCGACCACAATCGCATTTCGAACCCGGGCCGTATTTCCGGCGCCCTGTTCACCGCGGCGACTTTGAGCGCCGCTCCCAGCAGCATCTTCCATTACAACGATCTGTATTCATCTGGAACTGTGACCACGTTCACGGGACTTAAGGTCATCAACTCCAACGGATCGACGGTCAAGAACAATATCTTCTCGAGCTCGATAACGGCGACGACCAACCGGCTCATCGACGTGGATGCTGGCAGCCAGGCCGGCTTCTCGTCGGATTACAACGACTTCTTCAGCTCCAACACGATTCGCTCCGGCGTTTGGGGGGGCGTGAGCTACAGCTTGCTGTTGAACTGGCAGAGCAATACCGGCCAAGACGGGCACTCGTTGACGGTCAACCCGCTTTGGCTCAACACCAACGTGGGCGTGGAGGACTTCCATCCGCTCTCCACGGGCGGGCGTTGGGACGGCGTGGGCTTTTCCACCGACGCGGCGACATCGCTGACCATCGACGGCGGGGATGTCGCTTCTTCAATCGGCTTTGAGGTCGTTCCCAACGGCGGACGGCCCAACATGGGCTCCTTCGGCCAGACCGCCGAGGCATCCCTGAGCGTCTTGCCCTGCACGGAGACTGTTTACGTTCGCCAGGCTGGGGGCGCCGATGCCACTTCGATTACGGCCGCGCTCGGCCAAATCTCCAACCCCATGATCGGCCACGCCTGCGTGGTCATCGAGGACAGCGCGGTCTATCCCGAGCAGGTCACGGTGCAGAACTTCATCAATAACGGTTCAAGCATCACGATCATGCTCGATCCGGCGATATCGGCCCATCCCTCTGTCACCGGCGCCGGAATGACGGCGGGGTTTCTGATCAAGAACGCTAGCGTCAACATCGTCAACATCGATGTCGCTCCGGCTCCAGGTCTTTCTTACGGCATACGCGTCTCCTCGCCTAACGCGACGATCACCAACGTCAACGTGACCGGCGGCAATATCCTCATCGCGGGCGTCGCTTTGTCGAGCTACGGCGCGGTGTCCAACGCCACGATCTCCGTGGGTAGCGCGCATGGGCTGCTCATCGGCGGGTCCTACAACACGGTCTCCTCGGTGACGATGACCAACTCCAACGGAAGTTATTTCCCGTTGTATGTCCTTGGCGGCGGATCCAATACCGTCACGCAAAGCTACATGTACGGATCAGCCGGCGCTTCGGCCGAATTGATATCGACCCATCATAACGTCGTGTCCCAGAGCACGATCACCAACAACACGGTCGCCGCGGGCGCCTTTAATTTCAGCGATAGCCACTCGAACACGCTGTCTCAGGACTATATTTACGGCGGCGCCGGCGCGGGCATAGCGATGGTCAGCTACAGCTCATTCAATACGGTCAGCCAAAGCACCGTGACCAGCGCCCATGCCAACGACAGCGCCATCTATATGGGCGCTTCTTCCAACACCATCATTCAAAGCCTGATCAGCAACACCGTGGGCTATGGAGTCCAGATCGTCGGCAACAACAACAGCATCGTTCAAACCACGATCACCGTAGGTTCTTCTGGAAATCCCGCCGTTTATATGAATCCCGGCGATTCAAACACCGTCACGGGCAGCTATCTCGCCAATTCGGCGGGTGCCGCCGTAGGCTTGAATGGCTCAAGATACAACGTGATCAGCCAGAACGTGGTCATGGGCAGCGGCATCGGCGATACGGCGCTTGAGCTCAACAACGCCGATTGGAATTTTGTTTCAGACAATTACATTTCTAATCCATTAGGTTATGCGGCCTACGTCAAGATCGGATCCAACTTCAACACGATCAGCCGGACCACGATGACGATTACCTCCGGCTCCAGCGCTCTTTGGATCGACAATTCCCGTTTTAACTTAGTGAGCATGAGCTACATAAACAACACCGTGGGCGAAGGCGCTGTGATCACCAACGGCGCCGACAACAACACGATCAGTCTGAGCACGATCACGGCGAACAACATTAATCGGTATGCCCTTAAGCTTATCAATACTGATTCAAACACTGTGACGGGAAGCTATATCGCAAATCCGTCGGGCGATGCCGTGTTCATCACGGGCGGCGCCAACTACAACGTGATCAGCCAAAGCACCATGGCCAGCGCCGTCGGCGGCATCTACGCGGCTGTTCGCGTCGGGACGCCAGGCTCGGCGACCTTTAATACTCTAGTGCGGGACCTGATCCTAAACCCGGCGGGTTACGGCGCGTACTTTGATTCCGGCGCCGACTACAACACGATCAGCCTAAGCACCGTCATCGGCGGTGGCACGAGCCTCGCCGGTCTTTATATCCAGCAATCTTCTTCCAACACCCTTAATTCGAGCTACGTGCAGGGCTCGACGGCCGTCTACGTCTCGGCTTCCACGGGAACCGTGATCAGCGGCAGCGTGCTGGCGGCCAAGAGCGGTTCAGGCAACGGCCTTTGGCTTATTGGCGGCAGCGTCAATCTTACGCTGTCGTCGACTGTGATCCTCGGCGGCGCCCAAGCCGCGGGCGTCTATCTCGACGCCGGCAATTCAGGCGCGATCGCCCTGTCCACCAACATCCTGCGCGGAGGCCGCTACGGCGTCTTCGTCGCCACGCAGGCGGCTGGAACTCAGCTCTGGATCGCGTCGAACACGATTGTGGTCTCGATCTCGAATACGGTCGACACGTACGGTCTCTATACGGACGGCCTGCTGGGCGGGGCCACGATCCAGAATAATGGGATGTACTATCGTGAGAGTGGTACGATGGGCACTCACGCTTCCTTCGGCTTTTACGCCAAGACCAGCGCCGGCTTGGTCTTCGCCAACAACCGCATCAGCAATCCGGGAATGATCACAGCCGGCTCCTTCTCCGGCGCTTATCTCACCGACGCCGACAACGTGGACATGCGCTTCAACGATTTTTACTCCACGGGAACCGCCTTCAGCTCCGCGGCTTTGCTGAGGCTCAGCGAGGGCTCCAGCGGACTTAAACTCCAGAACAACATCTTCTTCTCCTCCTTTGGGGTGACGGGCGTGACGGGCTCGTCGGCGACGATCATTGTCGACGACGCGGCAAGCCAGGTCGGATTCACCTCGGATTACAATAATTTCTTCAGCACCAACACGCGCTTGAGCTTCAAATGGGGCGGCCTCGCCGCGGAGGCAACGGGCTGGATGACGGTGTCGGGCGGCGACTGGAACTCGATCTCCAAGAATCCGCGCTGGCTCAACCCGTCCGTCGGCGTCGAGGATTTCCACCCGCTGTCGCAAGCGGGCCGCTGGAACGGGACCATCTTTACTAACGACGGATATACCTCGGCCACGCTCGATGCCGCCGATCCCTTGGCGTCCATCGGCGCCGAGGACCCGCCCAACGGCGCCCGCGCCAATATGGGCTCTTACGGAGGCACGGCGGAAGCCTCGCATAGCCCGTCGGTTCCGGCCTCCCCGGCCCTGGCGGCGGTGAACATATCCAGCATCACCGTTTCGTACGCAACCGCGGGCGCCGACAGCTACACGGTGACGGCCTCCACGGCGTCGAACTTCACCGGCACGCTCTTATCGTCTTCGACCAGCGGCGGCACGCCTTCGCCTATTGCCCCGCAGGGCCTGAGCCCCAATACCACGTATTTCCTGCGAATTGGCGCTGTGTGGGGGGACCTCATCGAGCTCAACCCCACGGTGGAATCGACGTCCACGTTGGCGATGCCTCCGGCGCTGGCCGCCGTCACTTTCAATCCCGTCGGCAGTTCCTCGGCGGCGGTGTCGTGGCTGCCCAATGGCAATCCTCTTGTCGTGACTACCTATACCGTGGTCATGTCCACGGGCTCGGTTTATCCCAACGCCTTCGCCGGAAACGTGACACTGTCGACAACCCCGATGGGTTCGGCTCCGATGGCGGCCCTCAGCGGGCTCGTGCCCAACACCACTTACTTCGGCTTCATCGCCGCCGTGAATTGGAACAGCGTGCCCTCGTCGTACTTAATCGCCGGGACTACCACGACCTTGGCCGCCGATCCTCTGAGCGCGCCCTCGACCTTCACCGCTGTCGCGATCACGAGCTTCACGGTGAGCTGGAAAACCAACGGCAACCCCCTGTCGATTACGACTTACACCGTGACGGTATCGACGGCATCCGATTTTAGCGCTGCCGACTCGGTCGCGTTCTCCACCGTGCCGGCCGCCGGGCCGAGCGCGACGTTCACGGGCCTAAGCGCCAACACGACTTATTATTTCCGGGTCCGCGCCATCAACCACGAAGGCCTGGCGACCACCTTCGTCAATCTCGGCTCCACGACGACCTTGCCCGTGTCCCTGCAGACGCCGGTCATCGCGGGGATAACGCTCAACACCAGCTCGATTACCGCCACGTGGGGCTTGGCGGCGACCGCCACGGGCTATAACCTGGTCGCCTCCCTCTCGTCGAATAATCCTCCGACCGTCTTCGCCTCGAGCTCGCCGCTCGGAGTGACCGCGACGACCGCGACCATCGTCGGCTTAAGCCCGAACACGACCTATTTCGTCTTTATCCAGGCCACGGGACCCGGTGCCGCGACCGCGTTCGCGGCCTACGCCGCGACGCCAACGCTGGCCGCGGTTCCCGTGACGGCGGTTTCGACTTTCACCGACGTCCAACTGACCTCCATGACCGTGAGCTGGCTGCCCAACGGCAATCCAGTCGATGTGACGACCTATACCGTCGTCTTGTCGACGGGCGCGTCCTATCCGAACGCCTTCGCCGGCAATAACGTCGTTTCCACGCTGCCGGCGGGCGGCAGCCTTACCGCGTCTTTCGCCGCGCTCAAAGACAACACCCAGTATTATCTGTACGTGTCCGCCCTCAATCACGCGGGCTCCCCCAGCGCGTACGCCGCCTTGGCATCGACGGTGACTCTCATCTCAGCGCCCACCGCCGTCATCTTCGATGAGATCTCGAGCAACACCATAGTTGTCTCGGCCTACGCCCCGGCGCCTTACTTCTCCAACCTCGGCGTGGGCCTCTCGGCCACGCGTCAGGCCAAAGGCGGCGCCTACCAGGCGTTCCACGGCGAGCAATGGGTTTCCACGACCTCGCTGCCGGCGGCGCGCAGCGGTGCGGCGGCGGCGGCCTACAACGGCAAGATTTACTTCTTCGGCGGGGAAATCGGCAACGTCCCTCAAAGCGGGGCTTCCGTATACGACCCGGCGACCACCGCTTGGACGAGCTTAACTGCTTTAACCTCCGCTCGAAGTAATTTCGCCGCCGCGACCGTCGCCGGCAAGATCTACGTGGTCGGCGGCACAAATGATTCAGGCGCGACGGCTCTGTCCAAGAACGAGGAGTACGATCCGACGGCCAATAGCTGGTCGACGAAGGCGGTACTGACGACGCCCCGTTCCGATTTGTCGGTCGTCTCCGTGGGAGACAAGCTCTACGCCTTCGGCGGCCTGCTCAACGGTCTCCTCGCCAGCGCCGTCAATGAGCAATACGACCCTGCCGCCGATTCGTGGGCGAGCAAGGCTTCTTTTGCCGCCGCTCCAGGGCGCAACAGGATGTCGGCCGCGGGCGTGGCGGGTCCCCTGGCCGGGACGATCTATGCTGCCGGCGGCGCCGGGCCGGCCAACGACAACTATGTCTACGACACTGGCGCCAACACCTGGACGCCCAAGACCACTTTGCCCTCGGCAGTCGAGACGGGCGGGGCGGCGTCTTTGGGCGGCAAGGTCTACGTCGTTGGAGGCTCGCTGGGCGCGGCGCCCGTCTACGAATACGATCCCGCGACATTCCAGTGGACCATGCGCGCGCCCATGATCACGGGCCGCACCAGCTTGAGCGTCGTCGCGGCGGGCGGCCGCATCTACGCGATCGGAGGCCTAGTGGGCGGCCCCGACTCAGCCTTGAGCGAGCAGTACGACCCCGGTGTGGCCAGCAAGTTCAGCGGCCTCAATCCCAACCAGTTGTATTCCTTCAAGACCCAGGCGCGCAACCAAGCCGGCACGCTGAGCGCGGAGACGGCCTTGATCTCGACGTACACGCTGGCCGCGCTGCCCGCCGCGGCCGCGCCCGCGTTCACGTTCGTGGCGACGGACTCAGTCACCTTTCAGTGGGGGGCCAACGCAAATCCCGGAAGCACTCAGTACCGCGCGCGCGCGTCGACGGCGGCGAGCTTTAGCGGCGGGGCGGCGGTCCTGTCCGCGGACTGGGGGGCGATGGTCTCGACGGCGATCATCTCTCTGAGCCCGAATACGACGTACTTCTTCCAGGTCAAGGCGCGCAACGACGTCTTCATCGAGACAGCCTATGTCGCGCTGGGCTCGACGGCGACCTTGGCCGCGGTGCCTGCCACTTTGATCTCCACTTTCAGCTCCGTGGGCGTCGGCGCCCTGAGCGCAAGCTGGAGCGCCAACGGCAATCCTCTGTCGATTACGACCTACACCGTGGAGCTTTCGACCGCCTCTGACTTCAACTTATACGCGACCTCGGTCGCCTTCTCCACGGCGGCGGCCGGCGCCGCTGCGACCGCGACGTTTACAAGCCTCAATCCCAACACCAGCTATTATTTCCGCGTCGCCGCGATCAACCACAACGGTGTCGCCTCCTCCTATACCAAGTTGGGCTCGACGATGACGCTGTTTAGCACCCTCTCGGTTCCCGTCGTCGCCGGTTACAACGTCGGTTCCAGTTCGATTGCCGCGACGTGGAGCTTGTCGGCCGGCGCCACCGGCTACACCCTCGTGGCGTCCACGGTGCCGGCCAGCCCGCCCACGTCGATCTTCGCCTCGAGTTCACCCGTGGGCGTCACGGCGACGACGGCCGCTGTGACGGCCCTGATCCCGAACACGACCTACTTCCTGTTCGTGCGCGCCAACGGCAACCTGACCTCGAGCTTTTATGCGGCGTATCCCGCCACGGTGACCCTCGCGGCCGATCCCGCGTCGGTGGTCTCCACGTTCAGCGGCGTGACGCAGACCGCGTTCTCGGTCAATTGGAGCACCAACGGCAATCCGATTTCGATTACGACCTACACCGTGGAGATTTCGACGGCCTCGGACTTCAATCTGTACGCGACCTCGGTCTCGTTTACCACCGTCGCGGTCGCCGCTCCCGCGAGCGCCTGGTTCTCGGGCCTCAGCGGCAACACCACGTATTATTTCCGCGTCTCGGCGATCAACCTCAACGGGGTCCGCACGGCGTTCATCAACTTGGGCTCGACCTCGACTTTGGCTTCGGTGCCGGTCACGGCCGTGTCCACGTTCAGCGCGGTCGAAGTGACCTCGATGACCCTGTCCTGGCTGTCCAACGGCAATCCGGCGGACCTGACGACCTACAGCGTGCTGCTCTCGACCGGCTCCGCCTACCCGAATGCGTTCGCCGGCAACATCATCTTATCCACGCGTCCCGCCGGCACGAGTCCCGCGGCGACGTTCACCGGACTTAACGACAACACGCTGTACTACCTGTACGTCGCCGCCGTCAACAACGCCGGCGTGCCCAGCGCCTACGCCGCCTTGGGCTCGACCGTGACGAGGATCTCGGCCCCGATGAATATCATCTTCGATGAGATCTCAAGCAACACCATCGTGGCCTCGGCTTACGCGCCGACTCCATTCTTCTCCAATCTGGGAACGGGGCTGTCGGGCACGCATCACCAACTCGGCGTGGCCGCGTACAGCGCGTTCCACGGCGAGGCTTGGACGGCGCACGCGTCCATGAGCCTGTCCCGCGGCGAATTGGCCGCAGCCGCCTACAACGGCAAGGTCTACGTGTTCGGCGGATCCAACGGCGGAACTCCTCAAACCAAGGTGGAGGCGTACGACCCCGGGCTCAACACATGGACGACGGTGACCGCCCTTCCCTCGGCCCGGACCAATTTTGCGGCGGCGACCGTGAATGGGAAGATCTACGCGGTCGGCGGCACCAACGATCTGGGCACCACCTCGATGACGAACAATGATCAATACGATCCGGCGGCCAACAGCTGGGTGACGACTAAGGCCTCATTGCCGACTAGCCACTCGCATCTGTCGGCGGTCGCCATTGGTGACGCCCTGTATGCTTTCGGCGGCTTTATTAACGGCGCGCCTAGCGGGGCCAATGAAAGATATGACGCGGCCAACGACCAATGGACGACCAAAGCGGTCTTCCCAACCGCTCAGAATCGCATGGCCGCGGCGGCTGTCTCGGGGCCGATGGCCGGCATGATTTACGCGGCCGGCGGCCTCGGTCCCGTCGCGACGAATGAAGCCTATGACACGGGCGCGAACTCTTGGGCGGCTAAAGCCGCCTTGCCGAGAGCTGTTTCCGCCGCGGGCGCCGCTTCGCTCGGCGGCAAGATTTACGTTATCGGCGGAGCCGCCGGCACGCCGCCGGTGTATGAATACGACCCGGCGGCCAACGTCTGGGCCGTGCGCGCAGGTATGATCACGGGCCGCTCGGAGCTGGGCGTAGTCGCCGCCGGCGGCCGCATCTACGCGGTCGGCGGAACCGCACCCGACAGCGCGCTCAACGAGGAGTACGACCCCGGCGTGGCGACGCGGTATATCAACCTGTCTCCGAATACGCAGTACACCTTCAAGGCCCAGGCGCGCAACCAGGCCGGCACGTTGAGCCCGGAGACGATCTCCTACACCACGTACACATGGGCCGCCGTGCCGGACGCGGGCTCGGCCTCGTTTACGCTCGTGACGGTCGACTCGATCACCTTTCAATGGGGCGCAAACAGCAATCCCGCCGGCACGCAGTACCGCGCGCGGGCTTCGACGTCGGCGACCTTCGGCGGCGGAGCCTCGGTGTTCACGACGGATTGGGGGGTGATGAACTCGACGGGGATCGCAGGCCTGAGCGTGAGCGTCACCTATTTCTTCCAGGCTCAAGCGCGCAATGCTGTCTTCATCGAGACGGCCTACGCGGCCTTGGGCTCGACGTCGACTTTGGCCGTGCCCCCGGCGGCGACGGCGCCGGCGTTCAGCTCCATCGGGTCCAATGTGATGTCCGTGTCTTGGCTGCCCAATGGCAACCCCGTTTTCGTGACCACGTACAGCGTGGTCATGTCCACGGGCTCCTCCTACCCGAACACCTTCGCCGGCAACATAGCGGTGTCCACGCGCCCGTCTGGCACGCCCCCGACGGCGTCGGTTTCGGGGCTAGTCCTAAACACCACGTATTTCGCCTACGCCGCCGGCGTCAACGCCAACGGCTTGCCGAGCGCTTATACGGCCTTGGGCGCGACGTCGACTTTGGCCGATCTTGCGTTGACCGTCGCGTCGACCTTCACCAACGTTGGTTTGACCGACCTGACGGCGAGCTGGAGCCCTAACGGCAACGCCGTCTCGATTACGACCTACATCGTCGAGCTCTCGACGGCCGCGGACTTCAACCTGTACGCCACGTCGATTACGTTCTCGACGATCCCGGCCGGGTCCTTGCCCACCGTGAACTTCACGGGCCTCAACAACAACACGAGTTATTATTTCCGCGTCGCCGCGCTCAACAACAACGCAACGCCCACGGCCTTCGTGAACCTGGGCTCGACGACGACGGTGTTCAGCTCGCTGGCCGCGCCGGCCGCCTTGGCCTTCACCACCGTCAGCCGCAGCTCGATCGCGGCGAGCTGGGGCTTGGTGGCGACCGCGACCGGCTACACGCTCGTCGCCTCCACCAAGACGAGCAACCCGCCCACTCTGATCTGGACCTCGAGCACGACCTCGGACATCAATGAGCTGACGGCCGCGGTATTTACGCCCGCGCTGAATGCGAACACGACTTACTATCTGTTCGTGCGCGCCAACGGCCTGCAGACCTCGAGCTTGTTCGCGGCCTTCCCTGCCACGGCGACTTTGGCCAACGTCCCCGCGACGGCCGTCTCGACCTTCACCGCCGTGACGTCGGCGAAGGCGGTGGTCAAATGGACCGTCAACGGCAACCCGGTCAACGTCACGACGTACACGGTCCACGCCTCCACCGCGGCGGACTTCAACGCGTTCGCCTCGTCGGTCACTCTGTCCACGGCTCCGGCCGGCGTTCCCAGCGCCACGATCACCGGCCTGTCGGCTAACACCACTTATTACTTCCGCGTGCGGGCGGTCAACTATAACGGCGTGCCCTCGTTGTTCGTCAATGTCGGCTCGACGGCGACTTTGGCCGCGCTCCCCGCCGCAGCGGACCCGACCTTCGACGGCATCGAGACGACCTCGATGACCGTAAGCTGGCTCGAGAACGGCAATCCTCTCGACATCACGACCTACAGCGTCGTCCTGACCACGGGCTCGGTCTATCCGAATGCGTTCGCCGGGAATACGCCGGTCCTGTCGACGGTCCCGGCCGGTGTTTCGCCCACGGGCTCGTTTACCGGACTGTCTCCCAATACCACCTATTTCGCCTTCGCCGCCGCGGTCAACGTCAGCGGAGGCAAGACCGCCTACGTTCTGCTGGCCTCGACCTCGTCCTTGGCCGCCGAGCCGGCGACGGCGGTCACGACCTTCAGCGCGGTCAACGCTTCAAGCGTCACGGTCAATTGGACCGCCAACGGCAACCCCCTGTCGATTACGACCTACACCGTCCAGCTCTCGACGGCCGCCGATTTCAACGATTTCGCCAGCTCGGTGACCTTCTCCACCGCACCTTCGGGCGCGCCCAGCGCGACGTTCACGGGCTTGAGCAGTTTGACGAACTATTACTTCCGCGTCGCGGCCGTCAATCACAACGGATTGGCCTGCGGGTTCGTCAGTCTCGGGTCTTTCTCGACGAACCTGAACGTGCTGCCGGCGCCCGTGATCGGCGGCGTCACCCGAGTCAACGTCAGCTCGATTACGGCGACGTGGGGCTTGGTGGCCGGCGCCACCGGCTACACGCTCGTCGCGTCGGTTTCGCCGGCCAATCCGCCGGTGTCGATCGCCGCGTCGACCACGCCCGTGGGCGATGTCGTCAGCGCCACGGCTCTGGCCCCGGCGCTGAGCCCGAACACGACGTACTACCTATTTGTGCGCGCCAACGGCGATCAGGTCGTCAGCCCGTACGCGGCTTACCCCGCCACGTCCACTTTGGCCAACATTCCCGCGACGGTCGTGTCCACGTTTAGCGGCGTCTCGGTGACGAGCGTCTCGGTCAACTGGAGCGCCAACGGCAACCCTCTGTCGATTACGACCTACACGGTGCTGCTGTCGACGGCCGCCGACTTCAACACTTTCGCGACGTCAGTGACGTTCTCGACGGCTCCCCTGGGCGCGCCCAGCGCTTCGTTCACGGGCCTGACTGGCGGTACGACTTATTATTTCCGCGTCCGCGCCCTGAACAACAACGGCATGCTCACGGCTTTCGCCAATATGGGTTCCACGGTGACCATGCCCACGCCTCTGTTCTCCATGATCACCAACGCGCAGACTGGAGACGTGACATGGCGCCGCAGCAACAGCGGACTTTACAACGTGTCCTTCCTCGACGCGAGCGGCTTTCACCTCGACAAATTCCAGGTCAAGGCCTCGACGACGGCCGCGGGCCAGGGCAGTGATCTCATCGCCTTCACCGACGTCCTCACCGGCTTGAGCCCGAGCGACACGTACAACACGCCATGGGGGCTGCCCGCGGCCGTCTTTAATTCTTTGATCGAGGGCGTGACGAACTATATCTCGGTGAGGGTCATCAACGGACTGAGCAATGCGACGACCCTGCAGGACGCTTTCTACGTCCAAAAGGACACGACGGCTGCGAACATGGTCAACGGCCAAACCGGGGACTCGACGGTGCGTGCCGCTGCGGGCACGACTTACAACGTCAAGGCCTTCGACGCGAGCAGCGGGTTGGCGGCCTTCCAATACAGCGCCAGCCTGACTCCCGCGTCGGGCAACGCGGCGCTCATCACTTGGACCGACATCGCCGCCGTGGCTAATTCCACGAGCTACACGACCGCGTGGCCGGTCAATTTCACACTGCTGGCCTCGGGAGTGACGAATTACATCTCCGTGCGGGTCTGGGATACGGCAGGTACGACAACAACAGTTGTCGATGCCTTCTACATTCTCAAGGACACGGCCGGGCCCTCCGTGAGGATCTCCACCCCGACAAGCTCGTCCTTCCCTTCGTCGCTGGGCCTGGTCGGCGGCACGGCGGCCAGCCTCTTCGGCGTCCAAGGCACGGAAGTCAATGTCCAGCAGAATCCGCCCGCCGGCGCCTACTGGAACCCTGTCTCGGGCTCGTTCATCTCGGCCACGCCGGTATGGATGGCGGCCGCCGGCACTACGGCTTGGAGCTTGGCTCCGGGCATCGGCTGGTCCAATGGAACGACGTACCAAGTCGTGGCTCGCTCCTCCACGACGTTCAATCAGTATTCAACGACATATGCGACGGCCACCTTCACCTTCGACTCCTCGACGCCGACGGTGGGCGTGAGCGCTCCGGCGCCTGATTCCACCGTGTCAACGCTGGCGTCGATCGTCGGGACCGCGGCCGACGCCGGCGGCACCGCCTCGGGCGTGGCCTCCGTCCAAGTCCAGCTGCGCCGCAACACCGACGGGAAGTGGTGGAACTGGTTTACCGACAAGTGGGGGACCACCGTCGCCGTCTCCACGGTCGCCAGCGGAACCGGCGCGTGGCTGGTGACGCCGTCGACCCTGCTCAAGGCGGGGCTCGACAGCGGCACGAGCTATTTCATCGCCGTGCGCGCCTACGACAACGCCGTGCCGCCCAACCAGGGCGACTTCTTCGTCTCCGGCGCCACGTTCACCTGGCGGGACGTCACTCCGCCCGCCGCGATCGCCAATCTCGCCACCGCGGCGGGCGCAACGCCCGGCCATCTGAATCTGAACTGGACCGCCACGGGCGACGACGGCGCGACCGGACTCGTCGTGACCGGCCAGTATCGCATCTTCTACTCGACTTACATCGCGGCCGTGCCCAGCACCGGGACCGCCCAGATCGTGATCTCAACGGCACTGGTCAATCCTGGCGACGCGCAGTCCCGCTTGCTGACTGGCTTGAATCCGGGTGCGACCTACTACCTGCAGATCGCGATGGCCGACAGCGACGGCAACTGGTCGGCCTTCTCCAACCAGGCCACCGATTTCGCAGCGCCCGCTCCGACCGACCAGATCAACGGACACGTCGTCAATCTCTCCACCGAGGG
>JAYVZL010000088.1:0-2319 GCA_043783505.1 Elusimicrobiota bacterium | reverse complement strand
GATTGTTCCGCTGGCAATGATTCTGGGCGTCTCGATCGCCGCGATTGGCTTTAACGTCCAGCACGATGGCGGTCACAAGGCCTACTCCGACCGCCCGTGGGTCAACAAGATGATGTCCCTTGTGCTCGATCTGATGGGCGGCAGTTCCTATCTCTGGAACTGGAAGCACAATTCAATTCACCACACTTATACGAACATAAACGGTCTCGACGATGACATTAACGTCGGTCCCCTCGCCCGCCTTGCCCCCGAACAGCCCCGATATAAATTCCATCGTCTCCAGGGAATCTACCTCTGGGCGCTCTATGGTTTCGTCGCCATCAAGTGGCACTTGTATGATGATTTCTACAACATCGCCGTCGGAAAAATTGGCGGGCACAAGATCCCCCGGCCCAAGGGCAAGGATCTGCTGACCTTCATCGCCGGGAAGCTGTTCTTTTTCACGATGGCGTTCGTCGTCCCGATGCTGCTGCATCCGGTCTGGACGTGCATCGCGGTCTATGCGATCGCCGCTTTTGTGAGCGGCGTGGTATTGGCCGTCGTGTTTCAGTTGGCTCACTGCGTCGAAGAGGCCGACTTCCCGGTTCCGACCGCCACCGAGGCGGGCGGCGAGCAGATCGAAAACGCCTGGGCCATCCATCAGGTCGAGACCACCGTCAACTTCTCCCGCGGCAATCGCGTGATGACCTGGTTCCTCGGCGGTCTGAATTTCCAGATCGAACATCACCTGTTCAACCGAATCTGCCACATTCATTATCCGGCGTTGTCCAAGGTCGTCGAAGAGGTCTGCCACGAGTTTGGCGTCCGCTATTCCGTTCATAAGAGCTTCCCGCAGGCCGTCGCGTCGCACTACCGGTTCCTGGTGGCGATGGGTCGACCGAAGGTGGCGGCAGTCGCGACGGCTTAAACCTGCTGACAAAATACACGGATCGCCGACTGTCATAAGGCAGGGATCGCCGACTCTCATCCTGAGGTACTCTAAGGATCTAGCCTGTACGCGGAACGATGCAGATCCTTCGGAGTACCCCAGGACGACAGTCACCGCGCCCTTGGCTTGACGCCGCGCCGTGACGGAGTGAAGACGCATGAAAGTCGTGATATTGGCCGGCGGGCTCGGCACGAGGCTCGCCGAAGAGACCGACCTCAAACCCAAGCCGATGGTCGAGATCGGCGGGATGCCGATCCTCGCCCACATCATGAACATCTACGGCCACTACGGCTTCAATGAGTTCGTCCTGGCACTTGGCTACAAAGGGGAATCGATCAAGCGCTACCTGCTTGACATGAGCGCCATGGGACGCGATCTCACCGTCAACACGCGCGGCGGAGAAGTCGACCGCCACGGCGCGACGCCGCCGGATTGGACCGTCCATCTCATCGACACCGGCAAAGACACGCAGACCGGCGGCCGCCTCAAACGCCTCGCGTCCCGACTCGGCAACGACACTTTCATGATGACCTACGGCGATGGGGTGGGAAATGTCAACATCCCCGCACTTCTCAAATTCCACCGGGCCCACGGCAAGCTCGCCACGATCACCGCCGTCCGACCCCCATCGCGGTTTGGCGCGCTGGAGTTCGACGGCGATCGCATTTTGAGCTTCTCCGAAAAACCGCAGGTCGGCGAGGGATGGATCAACGGCGGATTCATGGTGCTGGAGCCGCGCGTCATCGATTATATTGCCGGCGATGAGATGCCCTTCGAGCGCGAGCCGATGGAGAGGCTGGCCGCCGACGGGCAACTGATGGCGTTCAGGCACGAGGGATTCTGGCAGCCGATGGATACGATCCGTGAAAAGCGATTGCTCGAGGCGGCGTGGGATTCCGGTCATGCCCCGTGGAAAGTCTGGTG
This sequence comes from Elusimicrobiota bacterium, assembly GCA_043783505.1. GTDB lineage: Bacteria > Elusimicrobiota > Elusimicrobia > UBA1565 > UBA9628 > GWA2-66-18. The sequence goes on along the minus strand of JAYVZL010000088.1, from coordinate 467 downwards.
AGCCATGCCCGGCCTGTTCGACATCTTTCGCGGCAAGCGCGTCTTCGTCACTGGACACACGGGCTTTAAAGGATCTTGGCTCTGCCTGATGCTCCATGAACTGGGCGCGGAGGTTCATGGGTACGCCCTTCAACCTCCGACTACCCCAAGTCTTTTTGAAGAAGCCAACGTCGCTTCCATTCTTACTGCCCATCATGTCGCCGATATCCGCGACCACTCAAAGTTGACCGCCGTCGTCAAGACCACGCGGCCGGAGATCATCTTCCACCTCGCCGCGCAGGCGATCGTCATGCAGTCCTATGCTGATCCGCGCGAGACCTACGAAGTGAACGTGATGGGCACGGTCAACCTGCTGGAGGCCGTCCGCGCCACCGGCGGCGTGCGCGTTTGCCAAGTGATTACTTCCGACAAGTGCTACGAAAATCGCGAGTGGGTCTTCCCCTATCGCGAAGTCGATCCGATGGGCG
>JAYVZL010000087.1:0-6168 GCA_043783505.1 Elusimicrobiota bacterium | reverse complement strand
CGCCGCGCGTCCTCGTGGATCGTGCCCGCGACGTAATGATACGTGTCGCAGCCGCTCAACAGCAGGGTCGCGGCGATCATCATGCAGCGAGCGCGGGTAGTCACGGATTACAGTATGCCACTTTCCCGGAAGCTGAAAAAGGACGATTCCGCCACGATGACATGATCGGTCAGGGGGATGCCGAGCAGTTCGCCCGCGCGCGCCAGCCGGCGGGTCGCCTCCCGGTCCTCGGCCGAGGGCGAGGGATCGCCGGAGGGATGATTGTGCACGGCCACGACCGCCGCCGCTCCATGGGCGATGGCGGGGGCGAACACCTCCCGCGGATGGACCAAGGACGCGGACAACGTCCCCACCGACACCGTCTCCACGCGCAGAAGCTGGCGCCGGGCGTTGAGGCATAGCACCAAAAAGTGTTCTTTGCGTGCGCAGCGAACCTCGGCCGACACCAGTCCCGCCGCGGCGCGCGCGCTGTCGACCACCGCGCGCGGATCGAGCGTTCGTCCACGCCGCCCGATCTCGGCGGCCGCGCTGAGGGCCGCCGCGCGCACCGGCCCGATGCCCGGCATCCGGCGCAGACGATCGTACCCGGAACTCGCACCATCGGGGAGGGCTTTGAGTATGTCCTCGGCCATGACGACGGCCGGCCGGCCAGGACCGCCGGTGCGCAGAATCAGGGCGATGAGCTCGGCGTCGCTCAAGACCTCAGGCCCACGGCGCGCCAACTTTTCTCGCGGACGCTCCGCGGCCATGGGCATCATTTTCTTTCCTCAAGAGACGCCAGCACCTTGGCCGCGTCGTCCTCGGCTAGATCGCCCATGATCACCGGCTTGCCGCCCCCGGCAGGACGCTCGATGGTGTACGTGTCCGCTCCATCGGAAAAACTCATCGCGGAAGGGCTTGAGTCCGTTGGGATAAACCCATCCGGCGCCCATCGCGGAAAGAACGGAGACGCGTTGAAGGCGACGGTACCCGTTCCAGACGGCGTCTCAAGATGCAGTAAAGCGGGGGAAATCTCCGCGCCCAGCTCGAGCTTCACGATCCTCTCGCGTCGCGCCAGACTTTCGTCGGCCCGGTATATCTCGCGCTTGAGGGCCAGCCCGGTTTCTCGGTCCACCCACAGTGAACGCCGCAAAGTCCCATTGGAATTGCGCATGTTCACGCGCCAGGTCAAACGCTTGGCTACGCGCCCGCCGGTGGACACCGACAGCTCGTAGAGGGAATGCAGCCGCGCCAACGCCGCCGCGGGCGTATCTTCAAGTGAAGGCCCGCGCCAAACCTTTTTTTTCGCCGGCCAAAAAATAAATATCTCGCGTCCGTCCCGCACATGGATCATGGCCGGCGTCTTTTTGCGGCCGATCATCACCTCGCGCCGCGTTTTGCCTCCGGGAAAGACGGAGAGAAGCGCCTTCAACGTCTTCGGCTTGGCCCCGGCCCGAAACACCTGCACCCGTTCGACGGCCGAGTACAAGGCCGTCGCGCCCAGGGCCCTCAAGACCAATTCGTCCGCGCCGGGCTTCGGTGTCCGGGGCGCCGCCTGAAGCGGAACGGCCGCAAGCAGCAGAACGCCAAGAAGCTTAACCTTCGTCATGATCTTCTCCATCGTCGTCTGACCACAGATCGGCCAGACTTTCCGCCGGCGCGACCTCCGAAGGCGGCGCTGCAACCGCCGGCGCCGGACTTATTTCCACCGCGACCGGCATGCCCCCGGGAATAGACACAGCCTCCGGCACGCCCGACCAGATAAAGGCCGCGAACGACGCCGTCGCCAGCGCGGCGCCCGCGCCGTACACCCAAGCTCTGCCCGATAGCGCCTCGCGTAAACCGTCGAAAATCGAAGGCGCCGGCTTGCGCGCCCGCGCCCGGCGCTTGAGTTCTTCCTTAAGATCCTCGGGCGCGGAAACCGCCAGCGACTGCATTGCCGCGCGCGCCAAACGCGCGTCCAAATCGTCTGATGTTAAACCATCGTCTTTTTCATTCATGACATCACCTCCAGCGCCAACAACCGTTCCCGCAAGGCGATCCGCGCGCGCACGATGCGCGAGCGCACCGTGTTCAAAGGACAGTCCATCACCTTGGCCACCTCTTCATATTTCCGTCCGTCTAAATCCACCATCAGCAAAACCGCCCGCGCCTCGGGGTTCAAAGCCCGCAGCGCCCGCCTCACCAGCTTCGCCATCTCCTCGCGCTCCATGCCCACCAAGAGCGACGCGTCCCGTCCGTCGCCGACCGAATCGGCCACCGTCATCCCGTACGGACCGATCACCTTGTCGAGATCGTCGTTGACTCGCTTTTCGTAGCGGCGCGTGCCGTCCACGTAAAGATGCTTAAGAAGCGTCAAGAACCAAGCCCCGAACGGCTGAGTCTCATCGTGCCGATCGATGCGCTCCATCGCCTTGGTAAACGACTCCTGCACCAACTCCTTGGCGTCCTCGGAATTGCCGCACAACCCCAAGGCGAAAGAATACGCCTTGTCCGCGTGCGTCTCGATCAGCGTTTCCCAATCCTTCGTTTCTTTCATGGTCCCCTTCCTACCTATCATACGATTGAGGGGGCCAAATTGTTCCCTGGGTTGATCGTAAATCATCACAAAACCCGAAACATTAACTCCCCGTAATATCGTCGTAACACCGCGGAGATATCCTCTTTACATGGACGCAACCACGCATCCTCAGTGGGAAGACCTCGTGATCCACGACGCTCCCGCTCCGGCTGAACCCGCCCCCGCACCGATTCGCCGCGCGGAGCCCAAAGTCCAAGCCTCTTACCTCACCCACGAGCTTCGCGCCCCGGTCACCGCCATCCGCCTGGGCCTTGAGATCCTCGCCGAGCAGGTCGAAGACCGCCTTCAGGGCGACGAGAAGCAGATGCTGTCGCTGGCCATCCGCAACACCGTGCGCCTCGAGGGCCTGGTTAACGACATCATGGACTACTCCAAGATCGCGGCCGGCAAACTCGCGATCGTCAAGGAGCCCTGCGACCCCCGCGCCTTGGTCGACGACGCCGCCGACTCCCTGCGCGCCATGGCCACCGCCAAGGCCGTCAAGATCGTCAAGAACTACGCGCCCCTTCTGCCACGCTGCGCCGCCGAGCACCGCCGCGTCGTCCAGGTCCTGATAAACCTGATCGCCAACGCCATCAAGTTCACCCCGGCCCGCGGCCTGGTGAGCATCACCGTCTCCGAGGGCAAGTACGAGCACGCCGGCACCTTGATCTTCAAAGTAAAGGACACCGGCTGCGGTATCGCCCAGGAAGATTTAGAGAAAGTCTTCGGCCTCTTCGAGCAGGCGGGGGAAGATCGCCGCAAAGATGGCGGCACCGGGCTGGGGCTGACCTTGGCCCGCGCCATGGTCGAACTCCACGGCGGCCGCATCTGGGCCGAAAGCTGGAAGGGCAGCGGCTCGACTTTCTGCTTCACGATCCCGATCGCCCACGTCGACATGCTTCGGCCAGTCGAGGTCTACGCCCAGCCCCTGCAGATCCACGGCCTGCTCATCGAGTTCGCCCGCCGCTTCAACGCCTTCCTGGCGATGTTCGTCTAAGCCGGCCTGCTACGCGCGCTTGGCTTCGAGAGCGGAGAGCCGCGGAGGGCCCTAAGTCCTACCCATCATATTATCGCGACCCCAAAAATGTTCCCTATCTTTTTGTCACAATAGAGACGTGGCGACTCATATCCTGGGAATCTCCGCCTATTATCATGACAGCGCCGCCTGCCTGGTGCGCGACGGCCAAATCGTCGCCGCCGCCCAGGAAGAGCGCTTCACTCGCATCAAGCACGACCCCGCCTTCCCGACCAATGCCGTCGCCTATTGCCTCAAAGCCGCCGGCATCACCACCTCACAACTCGACGCCGTCATCTACTACGACAAGCCTCTGCTCACCTTCGACCGCCTCATCGAGACCTACCTCGCATACGCCCCTTCCGGCTTCCGGAGTTTTTATAAGGCCATCCCCGTCTGGCTGCACGAAAAACTGCACCTTCCCAGCGCGATCGACAAAGCCCTCGGCGAGGAGTACGCCGGCAAGATCCTCTTTTGCCTTCACCATATGTCCCACGCCGCCTCGAGCTTCTATCCTTCACCTTTCGAAAGTGCCGCGGTCCTGACCCTCGACGGGGTGGGGGAATGGAGCACCACCACCTTAGGCGTCGGCAAGGGCAACGAGCTCAAGCTCATCCAGGAGATTCGCTTTCCTCACTCCATCGGCCTTCTCTACAGCGCCTTCACCTATTACCTCGGCTTCAGGGTCAACTCCGGCGAGTACAAAGTGATGGGCCTGGCCCCCTACGGCGTCCCCAAGTACTACAAGCTCATCGTCGACCACTTAATCGACGTCAAAGAAGATGGGTCCTTCCACATGGACATGCGCTACTTCAACTACTGCGCGGGCCTGACCATGACGACACCCGCCTTCCACGACCTGTTCGGCGGTCCGCCCCGCAGCCCAGAAGACAAGCTGACCCAGCGCGAGATGGACATGGCCGCCTCGATCCAACAGGTCACCAACGAGATCATGCTCAAGGTCGCTCGCCACGCCCGCAAGATCACCGGCGAGGAGAACCTCTGCCTGGCCGGCGGCGTAGCGCTTAACTGCGTGGCCAACGGCCTAATCCTGCGCGAAAAAATCTTCAAACGCCTCTTCATCCAGCCCGCCGCCGGCGACGCCGGCGGCGCCCTGGGCGCGGCCCTATTCGCCTACCACCATTATTTAGGAAAGCCCCGCACCGTCGCCAAGCACGACGCCATGAGCGGCTCGTTCCTCGGCCCCTCGTTTTCAAAGGACGAAATCCGCTCCATGCTCGACGCCGCGGGCGCCCGCTACACCGAGCACTCCGACGCCGACCTCATGCCCGCCCTGTGCACTCAGCTCGAGTCCGGCAACGTCATCGGCCTCGTCCAAGGCCGCATGGAGTTCGGCCCCCGCGCCCTGGGCGCGCGCAGCATCATCGGCGATGCCCGCAATTCCGAGATGCAAAGCCGCATGAACCTCAAGATCAAATTCCGCGAGAGCTTCCGTCCCTTCGCTCCCATCGTCCTCGAGGAAGACGCCCCCGAGTACTTCGACCTCGAAGGCGAAAGCCCCTACATGCTTCTCGTCGCTCCCGTCCAAGAGAAGCACCGCATGCCGCCGTCGCAAGGCGCCGAGGGCTTGGCCAAACTCAAACAGCTCCGCTCCGACATCCCCGCCGTCACCCATGTCGACTACAGCGCCCGCGTCCAAACCATTTCCGCGCACGCCAACCCCTTCATCTACAAACTGCTCAAGTCCTTCAAGAGCCGCACCGGCTGCCCCGTTCTCGTCAACACCAGCTTCAACGTCCGCGGCGAGCCCATCGTCTGCACCCCGCAGGACGCCTACCGCTGCTTCCTGAACACCGAGATGGACGTCTTGGTCCTCGAGAATTTCGTGCTGCTCAAAGGCGAGCAAACCGCCAAAGCCGACCGCACCGAGTATTTAAAACAGTTCGCGCTGGACTAGCCATGGCTCTGATCAAAATCGACTGGAAGCCTAACGCAAAAAAGCTGCGCCAATTTGGGATCGGCATCTTAATATTTACTGCCGTGATGGGGGGACACATGCTTTGGCGCGGGCGCCCCGCCGCCCGCATCGTCCTTCCCGCCGGACTCCTCTTGGGCGCCCTCACCCTCGCCTCGCCCGCCGCCGGACGCCGGATATACACCCTCTGGATGTCCGTCGCCCTTGTCATCGGCACCATCGTCTCGACAGGCGCCTTGGCCGTAATCTATTACCTCATCGTAACCCCTTTGGGTCTGCTGCTCCGCGCCCGAGGGCGCGACAGCATGGGCCTAGCTCGCAACGACGGCCCGACCTGCTGGACCCCGATCGAACAGCCCGCCAACAAATCCTACTATGAGAGGCTATTTTAAATGGCTCAGCGTCAATCCCTGATCTCGGAATTCTGGGCCTTCATGCTGCAAAACAAAAAGTGGTGGCTCATGCCGCTCGTCCTGGTCATGCTCGCCATGGGCGTGCTGATCTTCCTGGGCGGCACGGCCGCGGCTCCCTTCATCTACACCCTGTTCTAAGACATTTGTATTGACAAATGTCTAGAGGCCTGTTACACTGAGTTATGGCCAAGATCCTAGAGAGAACGCAGCCCAAACAGATCCTAAAGCACTGCGAGGCGCTAGGCCTCGACTCGAATATACT
>JAYVZL010000086.1:0-14690 GCA_043783505.1 Elusimicrobiota bacterium | reverse complement strand
GCATGATCGCAGCACAGGCCCCGCACTGCAGGTCGACGTTGATCTTAAACTTGGGCGGCTTGCTGTCCTTGTCTTTATCTTTTGCCATACACCCTCTTAATACCCTTTTCCTTCGGACTTCGCGTCGGTCACGATCGCCACCGACGCCGACGTGCCCAGGCGCGTGGCTCCGGCCGCGATCATGTCCGTCGCCGTCTTCGCGTCGCGGATGCCGCCCGAGGCCTTCACACCCATCAACGGCCCCACCGCCCCGCGCATCAACTTGATATCCGACACGGTAGCCCCGCCGCCGCCGAAGCCGGTCGAGGTCTTGACGAAATCCGCGCCCGCCTTTTTGGCCGCGGCGCAGGCCCGAACCTTCTCTTCATTGGACAAAAGCGAGGTCTCCAGGATCGTCTTGAGGATCTTGCCGCGCGTAGCCTCGCGCACGGCTTTGATGTCCTCGTAGACCATGGCGTCGTTGCCGGACTTCAGCGCCCCGATGTTGATGACCATGTCGATCTCATCGGCGCCGTTGGCCATCGCATCGCGGGCCTCGATGGCCTTGACCGTCGACGTGGTGGACCCGAGCGGGAATCCAACCACCGTGCAGACCTTCACGCCGGAGCCGCGCAGCAATTGCGCGGCGATCGCGACGTACGAGGGGTTGACGCACACCGAGGCGAAGCAAAAATTCCTGGCCTCCTCGCAGAGCTTGCCGATCTCTTCCTGCGTGGCGTTAGGCTTGAGCATCGTGTGATCGACGTAGCGCGCCGTGTCGGTTCCCTTCTTGGTCGGCTTGCACACCGACACGCGCGAGGCGCCCGCCGCTTGGATTATATTTACGTCGACATGAGCGTCCTCATCGTCCTCGTCATGCGCGGGCTTGGGCGCAAGCGCGGAAAACTGCCCTTTTGCCGCAGCCGCAGGCGCCGCGCCCCAGGAGGACGTGTTCTTGAAAAATTTTCCAGCGGAGCCCACGGAGGTCACGATCTCCCCGCGCAGCGCCTTGGGCCCATTCTCGCACTCGCATTTGACGGTCTTAAACAGGCCTTTGGCGTCGAGCGCCTTTACGACCTCTTCAATCACCGTCCTCAACTGAGCTTCATTCATGGTCGCCTCCTACGGCGATGGATGCGACCATTTCTTCACTCTGTTCAGTCATATTTATGCACCTTCCCGCCCGAACTGACCGAATCGACGATTCCCACGATCACCATCCGTATCGGCGCCATCTCGTCTTTTAAAACGCTCCGAGCCGAGCCGCCCTCGTCCATCACCAGCACGATCGAGCCCGGCCCCGCGCCCGTGCCGTACTCAACGGCCATCTGCGCGTCCCCCGTCGGCTTCTCCGTCAGCGGATCGATCGGCCGCACCAGGAGCAGACGCTTGTCGCACAAAGAGCAGTGCTTGCGCGTGCCCCACACGTTGCCGACGACCTCCCCTAAGAACATATTATACCGCCCACGATGTTGCGGAGATGTTATCCCCAAACTTGGTTTGGACCAAGTCTGCGGATAAATTCATTTTCGGTTTCCCCGAAAATCTTTAACTTGATGGCCGTCGACGATTCCTACCACCGCCGCGTCGATGGGCGGCGCGTCTTTGAATGCCACGGCCGCATCTCGGGACGCGACCCAGAATACTTTTTCTGAAGAGCCCGCGCCGACCGCGTCGGCCGCCACGATAGGGTCGCCAACCGGCGACTCGTCCTCCCAGCGCAGGGGCTGGATGAGGAGCATGGTTTTCCCGTTGAGCCCCGCCTCTTGGCGCGAGCAGAACACGCGGCCCATCACGCGCGCAAGCTTCATTTGCCCTGCCTCCACTGCGGATCCTGATCGGCGTTGAACTCGCGGCGCGCCGCCCGTGCGACCTCGGGCTTCAAATAGTCGAAGACTCCCTTCATGTCCGAGCCCTTCTCCTTGAGGCCTTTAAGAAGGAAGTAGGTGAACAGGCCGTGCCCTTTTTCTTGATAACTGTTGCTGATCTGATTGCCGGCCGAGGCCGCGAGCACGGTGATCTTGGCGGGGATATCCTCGATCTCGACTACCGTCACGAGCGGACGCGCGCCCTGGGCGATGACGGAATGTCCGCCCGCGCCGGAGAAGCAGGAGTCCATCGCCACGAGCACGGACTTCGCTGGAAGCTTGCCCAGCTGCTCGTACATCCGCTTGAGCGCATAGCCGGTCTGGTCGATGTAGGTCGGATCGCCGTCGTAGGGCACGAGATACGCGTCGCCCTTGGCCGGGTTGGGCGAGCCGTGGCCGGAGAAATAGACGTACACCTCGTCGCCCGCCTCCACGCGGTTGGGCAGCCAGCGCTCGAAATACTTCTCGAAGTCGCTTTTGGTCGCGCGATCATCGATGAGAAGCGCGACATTCTGCTCGGGCACGCCTAACACGCGCTTAAAGTACTCCGCCGCCAGCCTCGCGTCGCCCGCGGCGAAATCAGCCTTGGGCAGATCCTCACGGTAGCGTTCCACGCCGATGACTACGGCGTGGCGATGCTTGGACTCCGCGCGGGCGGCCGGCAGCTCGTCGATGTCGCTGCGAAGGGCGACCGGCGCGACCGCCTTCGTCGCGAGTGCTGCGGCCGCGGCCGGCGCCTTACCGAGCAGGCCCCACGGGCGCTCGGACTCGAGCAGCGGGCCGAGGCGGGACATCGCGTCGCCAAGCGCTGCGGCCCACGCCTGACGTATTCCGTTGGCGGCAGCGCCGCCCCCTCCCGCCGTGCCCGCGCCCGTGCCGACGAGCTCAGCCTCCCACACCTCGCGGCCGGACGGCTCTTTGAGGGTCAGCAGTATGCGCAGCTCTCCGTTGACGCGCACCCCAAAGCCGGGATTCCATCTCGCCGACGCCTTCATGACGGTCGCCTTCAAGCGCGCGCCGGCCAGGCCCCGGCTCTGCGCGAGCGGCCAGCCCAGCCGGGACAGCTCCTTGGGCAGGGCGTCGCGCACCACCTCTCCCCAGGAAACACCCGTGTTGGCCGAGAAGGCCGAGGAGGGACCGTTTAGCTCTCCCGGACCCGCTTGGTCGGAGATTTCCTCGACCAGCAGACGCGGCAGCTCGCCGGTGGGCAGCCGCGCCGTCGCGGCCGCCTTCGGCTCGTAGCGGACCGTCGTCGCCGTGATAGCGCAGCCCGACAGGCCCAGCGACGCCGCGGCTAGAATCAAAGTCAGTTTCATCGGCCTATCCTCTCGATGGCGTGAACCTTCGACAGTCGCCCTTCGTGCCGCCCGCCCTCGAAAGGCGTCGTAAAAAATACCTTCAAAATTTCCGCCAGGATCAGCTCGCCGTGCGTCTTGCCCCCGAGGCAGAGCACGTTGGCGTCGTCGTGCTGAGCCGCGAATCGCGCCGAGACCGAGTCATAAGCCGCGACCGCGCGGCAGCCCACAACCTTGTTGGCCGCCATGCACACCGCGCCCCCGAATCCGTCTATGAGCACGCCCTTGTCGAACTGGCGGCTGACCACGGCTTCCGCGACCAACTGCGCGACGTCGGGATAATCCACCGCCTCGGTCGAATGACAGCCGAAGTCGACGACTTCGTGGCCCAACGTTTGGATGGCCTTCTTCACGAAGTCCTTGGCGGCGAAGCCGCCGTGATCGGACCCGACGACGACCTTCATTTATTTTCCCACCGTCGCGAGCAGCTGGGTATCGGCTTGAGGGATCACCACGTGGCTGACCAGCAGCTCTTTTCTAATCGCGCTGATGCCCGCGGCGACCGCGGTGCGCACGTCGCCGACCGTGCCGCACAGGGTCACGTAGCCCTTGCCGCCGCCGACGACGGTTTTGACCTCGATGAGACGCACGTTGGCCGCCTTAGCCGCGGCGTCGGCCGCGAGCACGACGGAGACGGCTTCCTTGGTTTCGATGATGCCGACCGCGCCCAGAACGTCGACGGGCACGCGCTTGTCGAGGGAGGCGATGACCTGATTGTGGACGTTTCGAATCAAGACTTCGTCGATAAGCGTCGGGCCGAGGACCTCGCGTCCCGCGCGCATAGCGCTTTCGACCTCGCCGACTGGTCCTTCAATTAGGATGATGTACTTGCCGCGCGCGACCACGCTCGTCTTGACGAGCTTGACCGAGGCCATCTTGACCATCGCGTCGCACGCCTCGATGCCCTTGGCGATCGAGGAGGACTCCAGAAATCCGACGGCAATGTTGGCGAGCATGATTGTCTCCCTTTAAGCGATCCGAAAATATCCGACGAGCGCGCAGTGCAGAGGGCGCGCGAAATGAGACGCCTTGGTCAGCCCGTCGCCGGTCGGCGTGCCGATCGACATCGAAGCGTAGCCCTCGCCCAGGCCGAGCCCGTACAGCGTCGGCGCGTTCTTGACGTAGATGGAGCATTGCATGGCGCGCCCCATCTTGGTGAGATTGCCCACATTCGTCGAGTGCATCGCCGCGGTGTGCCGGTGCCCGCCCTCCGCGGCCTTCGCCAGCGCGATAGCCGCGTCGACGTCGGAAACGATGGTGACAGGTAAAAAAGGCATAAGTTGCTCGGTCCAAACTAAAGCATGTTCATTGGGAACTTCGGCCCATAGCAGTCGTGCGGACTGAGGAATGCTCAATCCGATGCCTTTGGCTAGTACTGAGGCGTTCTTGCCAACAAAGTCTCTGTTAAGAACTGGATCTTTACAGCCCCGACCCCCTTCCTTAATGACCAACTTGGTCAATTGGTCGGTTTGGCTTGCGTTGAGTTCGAAGGCGCGAGGGTCCTTGCGCATCGCGTCCAGAAAACGAGCCTTGGCCGCCTCAACGACTATAACTTCTTTTTCGGCGGTGCACAGGACGTTGTTGTCAAAGGACGCGCCGAAAATGATGTCCTCGGCGCACTTTGGAAAGACTGCGGTCTCATCGACGACCACCGGCGGGTTGCCGGGACCGGCGGCGATGGTCTTGCAGGTCTTGCCCACGGTCATGGCGACCTTGACGATCGCGGGACCGCCGGTGACCATGTTCACGTGGACGTCGGGGTGCGCGAGCAGGGCGCGCGTGTTGTCTTGAGAGGGCTTGTCGCAGGTCGTAATCAAGCCCCGCGGAGCGCCCGCCGCGACGGCCGCGGCCGATAGCCCGCGCATGGCCGCCAGGCAGGTCTTAAAAGACGCCGGGTGCGGCGCGAAGACGACGGCGTTGCCCGCCGCGAGGATGGAGATCGCGTTGTTGATGATCGTCGCCGCGGGATTAGTCGAGGGCGTGATCGCGGCGACCACGCCATAGGGCGCGTACTCAACTAAGGTCAGGCCCTTGTCGCCCGTGTAAGCCTTGCTCGTCAGGTCTTCCACGCCCGGCGTGCGCGTCGCGCACACTAGGTTTTTCTGGACCTTGTCCTCCCAGCGGCCCAAACCGGTCTCTTCCTGGGCCATCCGCGCCAGGCTTCCGGAGTCCGAGATCGCCGTCTTGCGCATCGCCTCGATCACCGCGCGGCGGACCTCCAAGCCCTGGTCTTGAAAAAGCGCCTGGGCCGCGCGCGCGGCCTGCACCGCCGCGTCCACCGACGAAAAAAGAACGGCATCACCGGTGACGGCCGCGGGCCGGGCCGGGGCGGGCCGCTCGGCTACCAACGCCGGGACCCCCTCGCTTTTCTCCAGGCGCTTGAGGACGTCGGAGACGATCCGGGCGATCTCCTCACTTTGCATAGGCGTCCGTGCTCTTCTTGAAGGCCGTTTTGCCGGACTGCTCGACCGTGTCGACGATCGCGAAGATAACGGCATCGACGGGCCGGCCTTCCGTGCGGCTAGTCTGTCTTGCACTCGACCCCTGCACCAAAAGCACGAGCTCCCCCTCGCCGGCGCCGACGGAATCGACGGCGACGAGGGGGCTGCCCTTCGAGGCGCCAGTCAAATCGACGGGCTGCACCAGCAGCAGCTTCGATCCGATCAGCTTCTCGTCCTTGAGCGTGCAGACGACGGTGCCCGTGACGCGGGCGAAGATCATGGCGTTCTCCCGGTCCTACTTCTTGCGCGCCAGGTGCTCGGGGGAAGAGATCGGCATCTTGCCCTCGAGGTCCGGGTGCGGCTGGGGAATGACGTGGACGGCGATCAGCTCGCCGACCTTCTGCGCGGCGGCAGCACCCGAGTCGCAGGCGGCCTTGCACGCGGCGACTTCGCCGCGAAACAACACGGTTACCAGGCCCGTTCCGACTTTTTCATATCCCACGATGCGCACGTCGGCTGCTTTCACAGCGGCGTCGGCGGCTTCCACGCAGGCCACGAGGCCGCGGGTCTCGATCATTCCGAGGGCGTTCATTGTCTTTTGTCTCCTTACGCGATATGCACTACGTTGCCGTTTTCTAAGCCGGCGGCATTGGCTTCGTCCGTGTCGACATGAAACTCGAGGCTGTACTGGTCCGATACACGCACCACCACGTCTTCGAAAACGGTCGATCGCGCGCCCGGCGCGCCGGCGCGCACGCGCACGACTTCGCCCGAGGCGATCCCCAGATTCTTGGCTTCACCGGGAGAAAAGTGGAGATGGCGCTTTGCGACGATCACCCCTTCTTTTATCTCGACTTGCCCCGCCGGTCCGATCAGCGTCGCGCCGGCCGAACCCTTTATATCACCGGACTCGCGCACCGGCGCATTAAGACCGATGGAGATCGCATCGGTAACGGCAAGCTCGATCTGGGTGTGCGAGCGATACGGGGCCACGAGACGAATTTTTTTGAGGATCCCTTTGGGACCCTTGAGATCAATCATCTCTTCAGCCGCGTAAAAGCCGGGCTGCTTTATGTTCTTTATTTTTTTCGGCTCCGCCGATCGGCCGAACAATATCTTAAAGTGCTCTTGCGTCAGATGGCAATGGCGGTTGGACACGCCCACGGGGATGTTTAGTGTCGAGCGCTTCATGCGCTTCTCGATCTCAGCGGCCAAGCCCGGGGCCAGGGCTGGGGACATCACGCTTTTTGAAATCCCATGATGCGCAGGAAGTCCTTCTTGAGGCTGGCGCCGCCGACGAGCGCGCCGTCCACGTCGGCCTGGGCCATCAAAGCGTCGACGTTATCGGCCGTGACCGAGCCGCCGTACAGGATGCGGCAGCCCGCGGCGAAGCCGTCGCCGTGGATGTTCTTGAGCTGCTGGCGGATGAACGCGTGCGCTTCCTGGGCCTGGGCCGGGCTCGCGGTCTTGCCAGTGCCGATGGCCCAGACGGGCTCATAGGCGACGACGACCTTCGCCAGATCGGCGGGGGCCAATCCCTTGAGGCCGCCCGCGATCTGCGTTTCGAGGACGCGCCAAGTCTTCTGCGACTCGCGCTCCTCCAAGGTCTCGCCGATGCACACGACGGGAGTCAAGCCGCCCTTGAGAGCAGCGCCCAGCTTCTTGTTGACATGATCATCCGTCTCGCCGAACAGCTTCCGCCGTTCAGAGTGCCCGATGAGGACCATATGTCCGCCGGCGTCCGCGACCTGGCCTGCGGAGATCTCCCCGGTGAAAGCGCCCGACGCCTCCCAGTAGCAGTCTTGGGCGCCGAGACGAACCGATGAGTCTTTGAGAATCTCGGAGACGACCGTGAGCGCCGTGAAGGGCACGAACACGGCCACCTCGCCTGAGGCCGAATTGGCCCCACTCACGACGAGCTTGGCCAACTCAACGGATTGCGCCAAGGTGAGGTTCATCTTCCAGTTTCCAGCAAGCAAGGGGCGGCGCAGGGCTGAAGCCATGTCTCAACTCTCCATTTTGTGGCCAAATTGGCCACAACAAGCCTCTCCGAACGTGACTTGAATTCTACCCCAAACAACAACCCTTGTCAACGTCGCAACGGCTTAAAACTGAGAGAGCGGGATGACCGTCTCCCCCATCCGGCCCGGGGAGTATTGGTCGCGCTTGACCGAGCGCCGGGCGCGTTTGATGCGCACGCCGAGCACGTTCACCTTCTTGGCCTCGAGCATGTCCTGGTCGCTGTCGCCGAAGAAGGCGACGAAATGACCCTCCTGCATGTGCATGTGCTTGGCTGCGGGGTCGGGGGTGAAGATAAAAGTGCGGGGCGCCAGCTTGCGCCATTCTTTTTTCAGCGCGTCGCCGGACACGCCCTGACGCTCGGCCAGGATCACGATCCTAAAGCCCAGACCGCGCAGGATGCAGGCCAAAGTGAAGGGAACGTACTTGATCGACTCCAGATCGTAGGCGTTATTAAGCGCGCCCCAAAAGGTCGGGCTGTCGCGCTGCATGACGGACTGCGAGGCCTTCTCATAGGCTTTGCTCGAATCCACCAACGTGTCGTCGTAATCGAAGGCCACCGAGAGACGGCCGATGGTGATGAGGCTAAAGAACAGGCCCCAAACGCTCATCATGGCCAAGGTTTTCTTGGTCGTGGTCCAGCCTTTCTCGACTTTCGCGCGAACATCCTTGAACACCATGTCAGTCCCCCTTCAAGATCAAGCGGCCCATCGCCGGCGGAACGATCGCCTTCTGCCGGCGGGCGCATTCGCCCAGCATGTCTCGCGCCAAGATTCCGGTCGTGTCAGACGAGATGAAGCGATCAAAGGCGGTATAGCCTTCCCCACCGTCGGCCACGAAGTCGAGCGTGGCGATCGAATAAGTCTTCGTGTCGTCGATCGCGGCGCCGCCGATCGTCGCGGCGACCAAGCGTTGTCCGGCCGGCTTGCCGCGGCGATACTCGAGCACGGCTCCCGATATCTGGATGACGCGGGTCATGCCCAGGCCGTACTCCAAGGCCGCGCGCAAGTCGGCTCCCTTCATAAAAATCTTCACTAGCGCGTTGTCGAAAGGCATCAGGTTGAACAACTGGCGCAGCATCACGGGCCCGGAGGGGAGATCGGCTCGGATGCCGCCTCCGTTTTGGAGAGCGATGTCCGCGACCAGGCCTTCGCGGTAGCAGTCCGTCATCCAATCCCCCAGCGAGCTCTCGCTGGCGCCGCCGCGGCTTAAGGCGACGGTCGCGGTCGCGATCACGGTCTCAAACTCCTTGCCGACGAGATCGGCGTATTTGGCGACGATGGCTTTCGCGGCCGGATCTTCGCCGACGCGATCCGGCCACAAGTCCAGAAGCTCATCCGACGACGCCGCGATTTTTTTCGTCTTCGGATCGATCTCGAGCGTGGCGCGTCCGACCTTGACCAAAAAAGAGCCGGCCTGCACGATGAGAACCCCGTTTTCGCGGATGGGCCGTGACAAAAACGTATGTGAATGGCCGCCGACGATCAGATCGATGCCCGGGACCTCTCGGGCGATGGCCCGGTCGCCCATGAACTTCTCGCCCTCCTTTTCCACACCCACGTGAGTGAGCGCGATGATCACGGTCGCACCTTCTTTCTTGAGCGCGGCAACCGCGTCGCGCGCCTCGTCGACTTCGCGGCGGAAGGTCAAGCCCTCGATGTTCTTGGAAAAGCTCAGATGAGGCAACCGGGAGGTGGTCAAGCCGAAGATGCCGACCTTGACGCCCGCGACTTCTTTTATAATCCAAGGCTGCACCCAGGACGGGCGCTTGCCGTCGGCGCCATATGTGTTCGCCGAAAGAACCGGCATCTTCATCTTGGCGATCAACGCGCGGAGTTCGTCGACCCCGGCGTCGTACTCGTGATTGCCGACGACCAGAGCGTCGTAGCCGATCGCGTTGAATATCTCGGCCACGGAGGCGCCCTTGGTCAACGAGCCCTCGGGTGTGCCCTGCCACCAGTCGCCGGCGTCGAGCAGGAGCTTGGGGCCGGTCTCCTTGGCGATCACCGAGGCCAGCGCCGACGCTCCGCCGATGAGACGGCCGGTCTGGAATTTGTCCGGACGCGGCATGATCCAGCCGTGGATGTCGTTGGTGTGATAGACGCGGATTTTGATCGTCTCCGCAGCCGCCGCGCGCGCGCCCAGAGCGGCGAGGAGAATCAGGGCGAGGGTCTTCATTCTGCCAAGGTCCCGGCCAGCGCGTCGCAGGCTTCCTGCACGGCCGCGGCGGCGTTGGACAGGCGCGTGGACACCGTCTCGCGCTTGAGCGCGCGGACCACGGAGGTCTGGTCGTGGGCGTCGGCGCGCACCCAGCGCCGCAGACGCTCCGCCTCCAGGGCCCAGCGCTTGGACTCGACTAAAGCGTCGGCGCGGGTCCGGCCTCTGCCGGCCGCGGCCGCGGCCAGGAACTTCGCCGCCTCGCGCACGGCTTCGGCGGTTTGAAGCAGGCCGTCATCGGAATCCACGCCGTAGCGGGCGGCCTCGGACACGGCCTGGACCGAATGCTCGACGGCCTCGCGCAAGGCGTAGGACAGGTCGGCCCCGTCGGTCTTGGTCGTGCCGCGGATGGTCTTGAGCGCAATCGTCGCGGCCTCGCGCCAGCCCAGCGCGCGCAGGCGCGCGGTGCGCGCCGCCGACAGAGCCGACGGCGCGGGACGGCGAAACCAATTCGCGGCGGCCGTGGCCGCCGCGACGAGGGTCTGCGCCTGACCGTTCAAGCTTTCCGCCGCGCTTCGCCGCATGAACGCGCAGTTTACGAAATTTTAGCGGCAGGTTGGGTCGATCATAAACTGCAGACTATTTTCTTAGAACGGATAGAAGACACCGCACGCCGCCGCGCTCGACGCCGGCGATAGGCGCCTCGGAAACGAGCGTCAAGCCAGCCGTCTCAAATCGCTCTCGAAATGAACGCCGGTGCGCCAATTCCTTGTCGCCTGCGAAACCGTGAGCGAGAAGAAGGCGCCCGCCGGACTTAAGCCACGACGCGATCTTCGCGAACAACGCATCGTACTCCGCGGCGACGCCGGGACGGTCGAGATAATAGAGAACATCGCCCAGCACAATCGCATCGTAGCCCGCGGAAACGGGGCTCCAGGTCATAAGGTCTGCCTCGACGAAGATTGCCGCAGGAGCGCGCTTTTTGGCCCGGGCTAAAGCCACGGTCGAGATGTCCAGAGCGGTCACCTGCCGAGCATGACCGACCAACCGTTCGGTGAAATGCCCCTCAGCGCAGCCGGCCTCGAGCGCGAGCTCGAGGGGCTTCTCTCCCAAGGCAGCTTCCAAGGCTTTTAAACGCGCGGCTTCATACGGCGCGGTCGAATAGGAAAAGGGATCCTCGCGCCTGCCGAACTGCCGGTTCATCTTGCGGCGGGTCTTCAGGGCCTGCCAGGACACGCGCAAGCCGGACCAAAGGCTCATCGCCGCCCTCCCGCCACGTAGTCCTTCAAGCGCTCGGCGTCCTGAAAAGACGCACGGTGCGACAAAGCCACGTAGGCCGGAGCCTCGCTGCACGCTCGGGCGATTGTGGCCATATTGTCTACGCTCAAAGACCCCATTCGAGCCAGGCTCGGGCGCAGGTAGAGAAACGCCCCCTTCTTGGGCGGCGGTTGCCGAAGCGGATCGAAGGCTCGGATAAGCCCCAGGTCCGCGCACACCTTGTCGCCCATCGACGTCCACTCGGCCCCGCGCGCCTGCCAAACGAAGGTCAACCGCCCTCGGGCCGCGCCCTTGAAGAAGCGATACATGTCGCGCAGGCGGTCCGGGCCGGGCTGAAAAGAAGGCGGGCTCTCGAAGACCACGATCTTGGCCCCCAAAGTCTCGGCCGAGGCCTTTGTGGCCATCCAGGCCTCATGGACCTCCATGCTTTCCCGAAAAGCCCCGCATTGGGCCTGGCGGGTCTTGGGAAATTTGCGGGCGGACGCCGGGAAACCCCGGTCATCAGGTCCATGAGTGATCGTGCGCAGAGCCTGCAAGGCCGCTTCGCCCCCAGCCGGGACGTCCGAGCGCCAGGCGGCCAAGGTTTCGAGCCGAGGAAGTCCCTTGCCGGTGTCCGTCTCCGTGAAGGCCAGCGACCGCCAGTACCGGTCTCGGCCGATTGGGTAGCCAGCGCAGCCGACTTTGATCATGCGAATGAATGGTCCTTGAGTTCGCTCATTTTCCTTCGTTTTTTAAAAAATTAAACTTTATTTATCAGCGCTATTTACATCTCGCGCGTGATGTGAATTATGATTATATTTAAATGATTATTTTTTTTAAAAACGCGGGAATTTTTCCGCCAAAAATTCGTTTGCGCTCAGTCGAACAGTGAGAATTCCGGCTCTTGCCAGGGACGCTGGATGGTTTCCGGCAAACGCCGAGACCAGCGCAGGCAATACCAGGCCAAGGCCAGACAGGACAGGCCGAAGACGAGTTCGAAGCGCGCGTAGCGCGTCCATTGCTCGCGCGTGATGAAAGCCCAGGCCGTGGGGGCGTATAAGTTGGCCTCCGGTTCGCCGCCCAAAAGGTCGTAGACCCCCTTAAAAGCGGCCAGCCCGCCCCACCCGGCGAACAACACCGCGGTGAGACGGGCCAGACCTTTGATCTTGATCGTCTCGTGCGTCGGCTTCGCCGGCGCGCGATTCTCCCTCATAAACGGGAGACGCTCCGATCAGCGCTTCGAGAACTGGAAGCGCTTGCGGGCTTTGGGCTGACCGGCTTTCTTGCGCTCGACCATGCGGGGGTCGCGAGTCAGGAAGCCGGCGGCCTTCAGAGTCTTCTTGTTCTTCTCATCGAGCTTGACGAGGGCGCGAGAGATCGCGTGACGGGCGGCTCCGGCCTGGCCGGAGATGCCGCCGCCGACGACCTTGACGATGTAGTCGTGGCTCTTGGCGGCCTCGATGATCTGGAGTGGCTCGACGACGTCGCGGATCTGGTGAGGCAAGCCGTGGAAGTACATCTCCACGGGCTTCTTATTGACGGTGACCTTGCCGTCGCCCTTGGGCAGGAGGCGGACCTGCGCGACGGAGGTTTTGCGGCGGCCGGTGGCCCAAATCACTTCTGATTTTCCCATGGTGTCCTTACTTGGCCTTCGGCGCGTTGGCGGCCGAATGCGGATGCTTGTCGTTGACGTAGATCTTCAAGCGCACGAGCTGCTTGCGCGCGAGGCGGTTCTTCGGCAGCATGCGGCGCACGGCCAGCATGACGATCCGGCGGGGATCGCGCTCCATCTGCCGCTTCATCGGCGTGACTTTCGCGCCGCCGGCGAAGCCGGAGTGCGAGAAGTAGAACTTCTGATCGATCTTATTGCCGGTCAGCTTGACCTGCTTGGCGTTCGTCACGACGACGAAATCGCCGCAGTCCACGTAATCGGTGTAAGTCACCTTGTGCTTGCCGCGCAGGAGATCGGCGGCCTTGGTCGCGATGCGGCCGAGAACCAGCCCCTTCGCGTCGATGTGATGCCAGCGGCGGTCGAGACCGGCCTGGCGGGGAGGATGCATATAACTGTTCTGAGGCATAGTGGAGTTATCCTAGCAAGTTTCCGACGGAGACTCAAGGATTTTAGCGGGGCCGACGAGTGCCGAACAACTCTCCGTTGGGAGACTGCCAATAAACCTCGAGCTTCAATTGGGCCTTGCGGTAGACGTCGACCCCCGCGTCGGTGAGACGTCCGTCCTGGCCGAACAGGCGCCGGCCCGTCTCGTCGGACATCTTCAAGGCCCATTTGGCGTCCGCGCCTTTCTCCTCGAAATACGCGATGGCGTCCTGGGTGAGGTGGAACAGATATTTCTGATATCCCTCGACGGTGAGCAGCGGCTGGGGCAGTCCTTTGCCGCGCTTGACCGTGGTCCACGCGCGCGTGCCGCCGAATTTTTTCTTCAAATAGGCCAAGGCGTCGGGCTCGACGCGGCGGATCTTGGCCAGTGTGTCGAGCTCCGTCGCCGACCACGCCTGCTGGTCCGGCGCCACTAAATGGCGGGACCACATCTCCTGAAGAACCGCGCCGTGATCCTCGCTGGCGGCGGCGATGGGAGTCGCAGCCTCGGGCTGCAGCGGCTCGTGCCCGCCGAGCTCCGCGGCTTGCGCCGATAGCGCGCAGACGAGGACGAGCGCGGCGATCACTTCGCGGCGAGGATGCGGGGCAGGACCACGCCGATCTGGTCCATGTACTTGCCCTTGCGGTCGGAGTAGGAAGTCTCGCAAAGCTGGTCGCCTCCGAAAAATAGCAGCTGGGCGATGCCCTCATTGGAGTAAATCTTGGCGGGCAGCGGCGTGGTGTTCGAGATCTCGATGGTGAGATAACCTTCCCACCCGGGCTCAAGCGGCGTGACGTTGACGATGATGCCGCAGCGGGCGTAGGTGCTCTTACCCAGGCACACGGCCAGCACCTCGCGCGGAATCTTGAACTTCTCGACGGAGCGCGCCAGCGCGAAGGAGTTGGGCGGCACCACGCAGGTCGCGGCCTTGATGTCGACGAAGGCCTTCTCATCGAACTTCTTGGGATCGACGACCGTGCCGTGAACGTTGGTGAAGACCTTATACTCGTCGGCCACGCGGATGTCGTAGCCGTAGGAGGACAGCCCGTAAGAGATCTTATCCTTGCCGTCTTGATGCTCGACGAACGGATCGATCATCTTCGAGCTGACGCTTTTCTCGCGGATCCACTTATCGGACTTGATCATGGGGCGCTCCTCGGGCGGGGTCTGTATTGATTATATCTATTCCGCGGGGCGCAAAAGTCATGCCGGGTGACGGTACCGTCACATGTCCGCGATCAAGGTCTAGCCTTACTTGAGGGGTTTCTTTAAAAAATTCTGAGGATTGAAATCTTTCAGGCTTTTCAATTGTTTGTTCGCAAAGCGTCCGGCGATCCCATCGCAGTCGATGGGCCCCGACGAAAAGCAAGTAAAGGACTTGCCGGCCGCGCCGTCGACAAAATCGACGCGACGCTCGTAATTCGAAGCACTCATCGGATAATAATCAATGTCCCGCATAGCCATTCCTCCGGGTACCATTATGACCCGGATAGATGGCGAACGCTCCTCACGGCGCGG
>JAYVZL010000085.1:0-2327 GCA_043783505.1 Elusimicrobiota bacterium | reverse complement strand
TTCCGCGCTGGAATGGATGCTGAAGGCGATGAGCTTGGCCTTGGGGATAAGGAGGCGCAGACGGCGGGCCAGGTCCCCGCCGTCGATGGAAGGCAGGTTCACGTCCAATACGACGACATCGGGCGCCGCCGTCTTGACCTTGCGCAGGGCCTCTTTGGCATCGGACGCTTCCCCCACGATCAAGATAGAGTGGTTGTTCAAATAGGAACGCACTCCTTCGCGCACGATTGGATGATCGTCCACCAGGAAAACCCTGATATTGTTTTGTTTTACGTCTTTCGGGTTCATCGTACCTGAAGCATACATCAGGCCGCTGGTAGTGACAATTCGTAATTCTACGCGGTAGCGACGGGACTAATGCGGAAGCTTTAGGTTTTAGGCGGGGTGGGCAAGTTCAGCGGCGTCATCCCGTGCTGGATGGCGTACTTCGTAAGACCGGCGATGGGCGCTATATTGAGTTTGCGCGAGAGATGCTCGCGATGCGTCTCGACGGTCCGGACGCTGATGCCCAATTTACGCGCGACTTCCTTGTTGGCCAGGCCTTCGGCGAGGAGGGTGAGCACTTCCCGTTCGCGCGTGGTTAATATGGCGTTCCCCTCTCCCGCGGAAGGTTTCGCCTCCGGGGCCAGGATGGCGTCGGTCATGCCGGGAGGAAAATAGAGGCCGTCGTCGTGAACGCGCCGGATGGCTTCAAGTAGCTTGGCCGTGGGCTCATCTTTCATCACATAGCCGTGTACACCGCAGCGAGCCATCCGGACGACATATTCCTGACTGGCATGGATGCTGAAGGCGATGAGCTTGGCCTTGGGGACAAGGAGGCGCAACCGCCGGGCGAGCTCGCCGCCGTCCACGCCGGGAAGGTTGATGTCGAGAACAATGACGTCGGGTGCCGCCTTCTTGAGCTTGCGTAGAGCCTCCTCAGCATCAGACGCTTCGCCCATCACAGAAATCGAGTTTTGGTTAGTCAGATAAGAACGGACGCCCTCGCGCAAGGTGGGATGATCATCCACCAGGAAGACCGCGATCTTAGTCGGTCTTTTCTGTTTCACGAGGCGTCTCCTCCCAGGCCCGATACGGGAGCGCGGACGCTGAGCATAGTCCCCGCCCCGGGTGTCGAATGAATCTCGATGGAGCCTCCGACTGATTCAGCGCGCTGACGCATGTTCCCCAGACCGAAGCCCCGCCCGGCCGGCTGCCGGCTGCCGCCGGGTTTAAACCCGACCCCGTTGTCGTTCACGCTCAAGATTATCTCCCTTCCTTTGCGGGAAAGGGCGAACCCGGCCGTCGTCGCCCTGGAATGCTTGCCGATATTATTGAGCGCCTCTTGAGAGATGCGGAAAAGCGCCAGGGCGAGCTCGGGCGAAAGGGTCTTCGGGAGGCCTTCATCACGTACCGAGACATGAATTCCCGCGCGTTCTTTAAACTCACGGCAAAGCGTGAGCAGGGCCGGCCCAAGGCCCAGATCCACGAGTTCCGAAGGCATGAGATTTTGCGAGACCCGGCGAATCTCCGAAATGGCGTGATCCAAAAATCCGCCCACTTTAAGGATCTTCGCCTCGCCCCCCTTGCTTAAGGCCATCTGCCCCGGCAAGGCTTGGAGCCTGAATTTGACGCCCGAAAGAATCTGGCCGACGCCGTCATGGAGGTCGCGGGCAAGGCGTTTGCGCTCCGTCTCTTGGGCGGAGATCACGCTCGCATGCAGCCTGCGGAACTCCCGGTCCGCCAGCTTGAGCTCCGTGATGTCGCGCTCGGTGGTGGCGACCTCCACCGGCTGGTCTTTGTTATCGCGCAGTACCGTGACCGTGAGCTGCACATCGAGAATCCGGCCGTCCTTCGTGAGGCGCTGGGTCTCAATGGGCGCCGCCGAGACTCGAACCAGCTCCCGCGCCCTGATGCGCATGTTTTCCGGCGTGAGCCGCCTGATATTCATCCGCAACGCTTCCGTTTCGGTGTAGCCGTACATCTTTTGCGCGCCCTTGTTCCAGGCGATGATTCGATCCTCGAGATCGTAAACGATGACAGCGTCGTTGGAATCGAGCACCACGGTGGCCAGCCGCATCACGTTCTTTTCCGAAAGCTTCCGTACGCGCTCGGCCTGCTTTTGCTCCGTGATGTCTCGCTCGGTGGTGGCAACCTCAACTGGCTCACCCTTGTCGTCGCGCAGCACCGTGACGGTCAGCAGCACGTCGAGTATCCGGCCGCCCTTCATGCGGCGCTGGGTCTCAATGGGCGCCGCCGAGACCCGAACCAGCTCGCGCGCCCTGATGCGCATGTTTTCCGGCGTGAGCCGCCTGATGTTCATCTGCAAGGCTTCCGCTTCGGTGTAG
>JAYVZL010000084.1:0-6189 GCA_043783505.1 Elusimicrobiota bacterium | reverse complement strand
TTTGGGCCGGCCGCCGAATCGATAGGTCATGGTGATGCGATGGGAGGAGCTCAAGACTTGCCCCAACGCCCAAGCATAATCGAGCAGAAGGCGTCCCTGCCAGCGCAGCCCCAACCCCATGGTTAGGCCCGCCTCGTCGCGGTGGAACTGATAGCCCAGGCGGGCGCCGTAGAGCTTTTCCCAGAAATACTCGAGCCCCGCGTTGGCGTGCCATTGCTGCTCGGTGACTAGATAGTCGCCGTCGAGGGAGGCGAGCACACTGTGCTGCGCGGGAACGCCGCCTCTCCAGGCGACGCCTCCGCGCAGGATCGCCGGCAGGGGCTCATCCTCTTCGACGTAGCGTATCTTCCGGCCCAAATTGAGCGCGCTGACGCCGAGGCTCCATCCGGCCTCGGGCGAGTTCACCAAGTAGCCGAAATCCGCGGCGAAGACGCTGGCGCTGTGGTTGACGATCGTGGAGTGCACGAACTTGCCGCTGACGCCCAGATAGTGATCGACCTGGTACGAGCCGTCGCGCGATTCGATGGGAGACATCGCCACGCGCTCGGCGTAGCCTCCGGTAAGCACCAGGTCGGAACCGGCGCTGAGGACTTCCGAGGAGCCCAGCGAACCGTCGGGGTTGAGGCGATTGACCTCGATGGTCCCGCTGCGGGAATAGAGCAGGCTGGCTCCAGCGCCGCTGTAGCCGTTGCCCGCTAGTCCGGCAAAAGGAGTCGGGCCGGCGTAGGCAAGGTTCTGCAAAGACGTCTCCCCGCCCGCGCCGGAGGTGAACGTGAAGGCCGCCTCGCGCGCCGCGAGCCGGGCCAGGCCCGCCGGGTTGTAGTAGAGCGCCGACGAGTCGTCGGCCACGGCGGTAAACGAGGTCCCCATTCCCGCCGCGCGGGCCGACAGCGGCGTCTGCAGGATCGGCACGGCGGTCGTACCGGGACCTTCGCCATGGGCGGGGAGGGCCAAGGCCAGGCCGCCTAAAATGGCGAATGCGCGCGCTCTCATTTGACGATGGCGACCTTCTGGGTCTTATGAATGCCGGGACCGTCTATGTGCACGATGTAAACGCCGCTGGCCACTACCGCGCCATTGAGGTTGCGCCCGTTCCAATCCAAGGAGCCCTTGCCCGCGGGCATATCGTCGTCGAGCAAAGTGGAGACGTAGATTCCGGTCGCGGTGAAGAGCTTGACGACGACGCGTCCGGCGCTGGTGACGCCGTATTTGATCGTCGCTTTGTCGCCGCGGGCGGGGTTGAAGATGTTGTTGTAGGCGGTCAGCTCCGCCGCCGACGCCGTGAGGTTGATCGGGTTCGACAATCCCAAGGAAACGGTGCTGCCCTTGACGTTGTAGCCGAAAATCTCAAGATGCACCGTGCCCGCGGCCGGAAAACGCGCCGCGAAGCCGGGAGATAAGCGCACGGATCCGGTGATCAGACCCAGGGCGTTGGCCGAGGAAACTAGAGTCAGATAGTCTCCCGCCGCAGGCGGAATATTGACGCGAGTGTGCGTGAGCTCAGAATAGGACTGGTCGCGCAGCTGGGCCGAGGAAAAGCGCCAATCCTGGCTGCTGAGGAACGTCGTCACGTTCACGGTAAACGAGATGACGTCCCGGTCGAAGGAGGCGTTGACGATTCCGGCGCTAAGGGCGCCGCTCTGGGTAAAATCGACGATCAGGCTGTAGGGTGTGCTGGAATTTACGCCGCTGGCCGAGCCCCCGAACGTGTCGCCTCCGGTCACCTGGGCGTAGAACTGCCCCCCCGTCGGGTTGTTGTACAAGACTTGTATCAGGGGCGCGGTCGTGGTGCAGTCGGAGACGTCGCAGATGCCGTCGACGCTGTTGAGGCCGTTGTAGGCTGGCGCCGCCGCCGCGACCAGGCGGCGAGAGCGGTCGAAGAGCTTCAATTGATAGGCTTTATAATAGCCTCCCGAGGGAGGAAGGTTCAGGGTGAGGCGGATGAGGCCGGGCCCGGCGCCGAAGGTCCAAAAATCCGAATCCCCGGACGGGGAGATGGTCGCTGAAACCGCGCCCAGGGTGCTCACGTCGACCGCGGTCTCAAAACCGTCGTTGCGCTCCCATACGTCGCCGCCGGAGGCGATTAGGCCGTGCGTGGTCGTAAACGCGGTAACGATGGCGGCCTGCCCGGCGGCGCCCGCCCCGCCGCACGCGGCGACGCGGCCCTCGCTCTCCACGCGCCGGATCGCGTCGTAGAATTCGCTGAAGCTTTCGGGGAAGAACAACAGGGACTGAAAAACCAGCCCGTCGGCGCAGGAGCGACCCGCCGTAAATCCCAGGGCGGCGATGCGGTTGCGGCGGATATCCCACAGGGCCTGCGAGAAGAAGACGCTATCGAGATGGATCTCCCCGGTCCAAGTGGCGTTGCTCAGGACCTGGCAGCTCTGTCCCGCTTTCTGGCAGTCCAGTTCCCGCAGTGGGCCGGAGCCGTTGAGTCGTCCATTGACGTACGCGCCGATGGCCGAGTTGTCGAGCGAGCTGGCCGCGAAGTAATCGGCGTTGCCTTCGGAGATCGCGCCGGCTTGGCCGAAGTTTTGGATGGGCCAGATCTTCTCCAAGATATAGTGAACGTACTCGTGATGGGACACGGTGGCGTCCTCGGTGAAGTAGTCTCTGGGCGCGGCCGCGATGACGTCGCCGAACATCACGTTGTCCTGTTCGGGGTCGTAGAACGCGTTGATCATGTTCGGACCGACGTGCGCCATGGCCAGAACCGGGCGCGAGACCGCGGCGACGCTTGAGCGGTTGACGTCGCCGAAGAAGTAGTCATGCATCAGATTGAGGTGATAGAACAAGTTGAGCTCGCCGTTGAGGCCGGCGGGCTGATCGGCGACGGACCATACGTGGCTTTCGCTGCCGCCGGCGCCGGCCGTGCCGGGGCTCGGCATGACCAGGTAGCTCGACAGCGCCACGTCGTAGCCGTACTGTTGGCCGCTCTCGTTGCTCTTGAGGGCAAGGTGCAGGACCTTGCCCGCGACCGCCGCTCCGTTGAAGGCTCCCCGGGCGCCGATGTAGCTGGCCACGGGATCGCCGTTTCCGTCGGTGAGGGTCAGTTGGTCGTCGTCGACGATGTCGCCGCCCTCGTTGTCGCTTCCGCCGGAAAAAGAGCCGACTTGAAAGTTGCTGAACACAGGCAGGAATTTCACCGCGGTTGGGGCGGTGGCCGTTATGTCGATGGTGGACGTTGCGACGGTGGAATTGGCGTACGGATGTGCCGAGGCGGCGGCCGCGGCCAGCGTCTGCCAGATGCCGCTGCCGTTGTCGTAGTGGGCGCTGGGACCTCTGAAGCTCGCGGCGTTGACGAACGCGCCTTGCAAGCCCATGGACACCTTGCCCGTGAGCGCGGAGGAGTAGGTCCCGGCCAGGCCGGTGAGAACGCGCGCGCTCGCGTCGCCCAGGTACACCCACAGGTTCTTGATGGGCCTGGCCACGGGGCCGGGAGTGGTGCCGGGGTCGGTGTCGTAGACCTGGCCAGTGATGGTGCCGGCGGTGGCGAAGCGGAGATTGTTGTAGCGGAACAGCACCTGTCCCGTCATCGCGTCGACGTAGTAGCGCCACGCGGATTGGGGAGCGCGCACCTTCACTTTCCAGGCGAGATGCGATCGACCGCTGGCCGCGACAGGCAGGATCACGAGTTCCGGGGCGCCGTAGGCTTGCCCGCCGCCGTCGGCCGCGGCGGCGCGCGCGGCGGCCGCGCCGTCGACGGCGGGATTAGTCCCCAAAGTCAGATTCGGCTCGTAGCTCGTGTTGAGGCCGAGCACGGAGCCGTCGTCAGCGAGGTGAACCTTGACGCGGGCGAACTCGACGGGCAGGCCGCGATAGGTCTGCCGGTACAGGATATGGCGCTGGCCTTCCCCTTTGACCTCGCGCTCGATCTGAAGGGCGGCGGGATCGACTCCGAGAAGCGCGCGCTGCTCTTCGAGAAAACGGCGCGCGACGAACGCGGCGGCACCGGGGCGGGGAGCGGTGCGGCCCTCGCTCAACGCCGCGGGCATGCCGGTGCGGGGATCAAAGCGCAGCTTCCAGCGGCCGCCGGACACGGCGTTGAAATGGGCGAACTCGTTCTTGGCGGCCTGATCGGGAACGCGCAAAAGCGGGCGCTCCAATCGGTTTAGCCCGAAGCGCTTGGCGTCCTCGCGCGCGTGGCCGGAGGGACGCACGGCGTGGGCTGGAAGCGCGCCGGCGAGCAAAACGACGACCGCGAGCAAAATCCTCATTTGTCAGCCTCAATGCGGCGCAGACGCACGATGACGGCGGCGGCGGCCTCGACTCGAATCCGCCGCGAGGCGTCCGTGCGCACGGCGCGCGCGAGGAGATCGAGCGCCTCCGGACGCTTCGCGGCGGTCAGGGCGCGCACGGCCAGGGACTTGAGCTCGGGGTCGCCTTGTCCGAGGGTCAAATCCAGCAGTCCAAGGTCGATGGCCTCGCCGCGCTCGGCCAAGCCGGCGGTGGCGATCAAAGCCAGCTCCGGTGCCGGTGCCTTCTCAAGCAGGGCCTTCAGAGCGGCCGTCGAGGGCGGATCCGTGCGCTTGGCCAGGGCTCGAACGGAGGCCATGCGCACGCGTGCGCTCTTGTCTTTGAGGGCCGCGACGAGAATGGCGGCCGCGGCGGGATCGGAAAAAGAAGCGAGAGCGGAGCAGGACTCGGCTCTCACGGAGACGGACGGATCGGATACGGCGAGGCGGCCCAGGATCTCTCTGCCGTCGCGGCCGATCAGGCCCAGAGAGCGCGCCGCGGCCGCGCGCACGTATTCATCCGTGTCCTTGATCGCCGCCAAAAACGGCGCGCTGACGTCGGCGGCTCCAATGCGAGCCAAGGCGATCGCGGCGGCGTCGCGAACCTCCCCCTCAGAGTCCGCGTGCGACGCGGTGAGAGCCTCGCGTCCTCCCTCGCCGGCCACCTCTCCCAGCTTGAGCACGGCGCGCACGCGGGCGGCGTCGCGCGCCATGCGCTTGAGTTCTTGGGCGGGAGTAGTGGGCGCTGCGGCGCTGGTGGAAACCTTGGTCTCATCGATGAGCTTAAGCAGTCCTTGAATGTCGCCCAGACTGTACATGCTCGCGGCCGCGGCGATGCGCACGTCGGAATTGGAGTCGTTGATCGCGCGCCGCAAAAAGGGCGCGGCGGCGCGGTTTCCGAGGGTGCCCCAGGAGGCGGCGACGGCGGCGCGCACCTCAGGATCGGAGTCCGCGGTCGATTGGGAGAGAACGGCCAGGGCCTCGCGGCCGAGTTCCGCGCGCGTCGTCGCCGGGGACTTGGCCACAGGGGCGGCCGAGGCAAAAGTGGAGGTTAAAAACGCCGTCACCGCAGCCACCAGGAGCATTCCCAAGGATGTTATCAGGGAAGCGTTACGGGATTGTTTCGCCCAGATCGCGGTTTAATTAATAAAAATGGTGGGCCCGCCAGGAATCGAACCCGGATCACTTGGTTCGAAGCCAAGTACTCTATCCGTTGAGCTACAGGCCCTAACGACTTATTCTACTACACTAATTCGTGATTTGGCTGAGCGCATCGGGAAGGGGCTGCGAACGCGCAAGCGGCGAATGATACAATAGTTTAGATGCACGCATTCTTACACGGCCTTATGCTCGTACCCGTGCTCTTCTCTTGGGCCTATTCGATCGCCGTGGCCGTCACCGTGGCGTACTTCTTCGCGCGTAAAACGCGTCCCGCGCGCAAGGACTATCGGCCTTCAGTCACACTGATCAAGCCGGTCTGCGGCTTGGAGAAGGACCTTTACAGAAACCTTTCAAGCGCCTGCGCTCAGGACTATCCCGATTATGAGATTGTCTACGCACTTCAAAATCCCGAAGATCCAGCCTTGCAGGTCGTCGAAAAAATCCGCGCCGACAATCCCCAAAGCCGCGTGCGAATCCTCGTCGATCCCACGGCCGTCGGGCCCAACGGCCGCCTCTGCAACATCCTCAACGCCACCAAGACCGCGAAAAGCACCGTGCTGGTCTACTCCGACAGTGACATGTTCTTAAATCCCGGCTACCTCAAGGAGATCGTCGCCCCCCTGGCCGACCCCGAGATCGGCGTCTCCTGCACCCTGTACCGCGCGCACGGTTCCGTCAACATATGGGAGTCTCTTGAGCTTCTCTCGCTCAACGCCGAGTTCGTGCCTTCTCTTATTTTCGCGACGACGACCGGCACCGCTCTGGCGTGTCCCGGCGCTTCCCAAGCCATTCG
>JAYVZL010000083.1:0-2337 GCA_043783505.1 Elusimicrobiota bacterium | reverse complement strand
GCGATGCCTTGGCTGGATTTATAGAGGCTCTGCTTCCACTTCATGCGCACGACCTGGGCGTTGCCGTTGTAGGTGATGCGCGAGGGCGAAGGCGAGGTGCCGGTGGGATCGGCGGAGCCCTTCTGCATCGCGGCCTCGCCGTCGAAGACCAGGGGGCCGTAGCTGATCTGATAGCGCAGGCTCGAGAAGATGCGCGTGGCCTTGGAGATGGCGCAGCCGTTGGCGGTGGGGTTGCCAATGTAGCTGCAGCCATAGATGGTTTGGTTGGCGCGGTCTCGTTCGACAAGCTCGTTGAGCTGCCAGACGCCTTCGCCGGGCCACTCCAGCGATAACCCGGCCAGATCGAGACTGTTGGGCGCCGAGGTGTTGAGCGGATTTCGGTCGTTGAAGACGAAGGCCTCGGCCTTCATCCCGCCCCAGGGCAGCTCCGCGCGGCCGCTGAAGCCGGTCATGCCCGCCCCGTCGTCATCGAGCAGCAGGCCGCTGCCTAGGCGGTAGTTTTGGCGGCCGAAGGTCGCGCCTCCCATGGGTAGCTCCACAATCGGTGCACGCGCAGATAGGCGTTCTCGATGAAAGGAGTCAGATCCGCGTTCGGGTAAGTACCGGGCGACGCGGTCGAAGGGCGCGGCCACGCTGGCCGTGGAGCCCGATACGCCGATGGCGCGCAGGACCAGCGCCAGGTCCATGGAGACGTCTTCCCCCCCGTGCGATTCCAAGGGGATTCTTGCGCACCGCGATGCCCAGGCGCGCGTCGTTGGTGATGAATGAATGGTTGTTCCCGTCGTTGGTGTGGTAATTGAGGTTAGAATACGACGTCGCCTTCATCTTATAGGCGGCGAACGACCCGGAAATGCCCCACCCGCTGTCGCGCGATAGGCCGCGAATGGGCCCAGCCAGCGGAACGCCTAAAAGAGGAAAGGAACCCAGGCTTGAGCCTAACTCGCTGATGGGAATGATATGCCTACAACCAAGTATTGTCTGGCTACGGTATCCGTCAAGGGCAGTGGGCCTTCAGACGGGCCCAGAATTATATAGGCCCTATGGATCAGGATCCCTGGGCCCTTCGCCCCAGGCAGAGCACGGAGCGGGGCGCTACCCTTAGATAGCGCGGTTGCGCGGGAGAACTCAAGTGATCAAAATGATTATGGCGGGCGGGCTGTTCCTTATCGCGGCGATCGCGGCGCCGCTGTATTCGTCCGCGTTAGACAGCGCAAGCCAGAGAGCTGCTCTTAACGAGAGCCAGAAAGCTCTTAACGCGCTCCAGCTTTTCGAAGAAGGCCATGAGGTCGCCGTGAAGGAAGGGGCGATCATGCGCAAGAAAAAGGAGCTGGCCAACAAGCTGAAAAGGCTGGGCTTCCAGCCGTACCAGTACTGTGAAACCGTGGGATGCCCTCCGCCCAATCAGGACCATTATGTTCTCACCTTTCAGCGTAAGAAGTGCGCGTTTTCCGGATGCAAGGTTAATATGTATGTCGATGGGATATTTAAGTTGGTTGTTGACGGGAAGTCGAGCAATAAGCCGACGGCGCCTTCGCTGACTGTAGTGAAATCAAACGGCTCCTATATCGAGATCAAATCGACATCAATAGAGGATTTCATGACCAAAACATGCGATACCAGCCTGATCGAGTCGATGATCGCCGAGTTGAATGGCGAACACGGTACGCTTAAAGGGCGCGATTGCGCGGGAGAACTCAAGTGATCAAGATGATTATGGCGGGCGGGCTGATGGTGGTCCTTTCGGCGGGCGTCGCGGGGGCTGCCCCTGAACAAGCAGTAGAGGTAGGGCAATGGTCTCAGGTCATCGCAAACATCAAGGAGGCCGCGCAAAAGCAATTTGCGATCTCGCGCGAAAATAAGCAGCTTCTTCAAAAGCAGAATTTGAAGCAGGCTGAATTGATCGCCACCCTGAACAGTCTCGGCTTTGCCGTTTCACGGGATTTTGTAAATGGAAGTCCCAGCGTCAGCCGCAACCGGTACAAGTTGATCGTCAATGCCGGGGCGTGCTGGGAATCGTGCGAGGTTTATGTGGTTGTTGGAGGGATTGACTTAGACAACCCCTCTAATTCAAAGCCCAGGCTGGAAGCCTACCGCGATGTTAAGGATAACGTCATCAACGTGATATATGCGGCCTCAACGATCGAATTCATGGAAAAAACGCGTGACGGCGCGCTGATTGAAGAGACGATCGCCAAGCTGAAGGAAGAAGTTTCCGCGAAACGCTAGAAGCGGCCGGAAACTTCGAAGGAGTACTTGCGCGCGACGGATTGGCCGGCGTCGGTGGTCTTGCCGGCCTTGAAGTAGGCCATGGTCGCGGCGATGTTGAGTTGGTCGCGG
>JAYVZL010000082.1:0-2340 GCA_043783505.1 Elusimicrobiota bacterium | reverse complement strand
CGACGACCAACGGTGTCTATGAGAGCTCGATCCCCGTCATGCTGGCGTCTGGAACGGGTATTAAGAATTGGAGCTTGTCTTTGCCCAGCACCTTCTACGACTTGTTGGGTGCTACCGACACCTTCAAGGTCTTCTCGTGGACCAAGGACTTGGTGATCAATCCCAGCACGGCGACGGTCAATAGGGAGTCCTCGACGACCGTTAAGGCAGTCTTCTCGTACGCCTCGAGCACGCCCACGTTGACCTCGATTAGCCCCGTGGCCTCCACGGCGACCAATGTCGTCAACTCCTTCGTGCTCAACCTCGACCCCGCGGGCGGACGCATCAAGCAGGTCTGGACGGTGTTCCTGACCACGGACAACTACTACTGGCAGGGCTCCTCGTGGAGCTCGGTCCAAACCACCGATCCTCCGCCTTTTAGCGGCGTGTGGCTGTCGACCGATGCGCAGGCGCCCGGCTCGCCCTCGCCCGACATGATCTTCACGCCTGGTTCCGCGACCGATGGACAATCGCCGGTGACGATTACCTTCACCGCTGCCACCTCGGTCAAGATGGCGACCCTGACGAGCGGGGCCAAATACAAGATTTACGCCCGCGCGTTGGACACGGCCGGCCGCATCCTCAACACGGGCCTCAACGTCACGACTCATGTGTTCGTCTACGACGTGACCGCGCCCACGATCACCGCGCATTACTCGATTATGAGCCTGTCGACCTCGAATGCGACCGGCGATCCGTCGAATATTCCGAGCATGACGATTGCCAGCGGTACCGTGAGCGACAACATCGCCGATTCGCTCGACCAACGCCGCATCTTCTTCCGCGTCTTCGACGTGAGCGCGGTCAAGTACCTCAACCCGGCGACCTTGATTAAGTTCGACGTGGTCGACCCCAACGCGGCGTGGGCGGAGAGCGATACCACGGGCAACACCTGGTCCTATGACCTCTCGTTGTCCCAGTTCTCCAGCGGCAACCAGTACCGCTTCGAGGTCTACGCTAACGACTCGGCGGGCAACAGCCAGTGGACGGCGCGCGGCGCCAACACGGGCTGCCCGGTGACCGCGAACTCAGACACCTTCTGTCAGACGGGCAATGCGGCGGGCCCCAAGTATGTGCGCTACTTCCGCTACAACAAGCTAGCACCCACGATGACGATCGTCACGCCTATCACGACCACACCCAACAACATCGGCGGAGGGGCTTTAGCCACGATCACGGGGGCGGTCACCGACCCCGGAGGCTCGGGGATCAACCATGTCGAGTACAGCTTAAAATTCGCCGACTCCTCGCAGCGCTGGGTGACCTACACGAGCACGGCCGGGACCTGGCAGACGGCCCTACAGCAGCCCAGCGACGTTTGGAACACGGCTTGCGACGGGACCGTGGGCTGCTTCGGCGGGGTCAAAACTTGGCTCGTGTGGCAGTCCTCGAACATCGCCTGGATCGATGGGACGAACTACACTTATGACGTGCGCGCTTACGACAACGCGGGCAACGTATCCAATACGGCCGAAATCGCGTTCAACTACGACGCGACCAAGCCGACCTCGTTTGTGACCAGCCCGACCCTGCAGCAAGCCTTCACCGCGCGCACGGTTTCGCCCATCACCGGTACGGCCATCGACGAGGTCTCTACCGGCACGCCCTCGGGGATGAGTTCCGATTTCCGCGTGGGCATCAAGCGCCTCTCGGACAATTACTGGTGGGACGGCAGCACCTGGACGCCCACGACGGGCGGCGTCTACGAGAGCTCGATTGCCGTCTCGGTCGGCACGGGGCTGGGGCTTAAGACCTGGAGTTTGACTTTGCCCACCACGTTCTACGACCTACTGGGCGCTACCGATACCTTTAAGGTCTTCTCCTGGGCCAAGGACTTGGTCATCAATCCCAGCACGGCGACGGCCAACAGGGAGTCCTCGACGACCGTCAAGAGCGTGTTCTCCTACGCGTCGAGCACGCCCACGTTGACCTCGATCTTACCCGTGGCCTCGACGGCGACCAATGTCGTCAACTCTTTCGTGCTCAACCTCGACCCCGCGGGCGGGCGCATTACGCAGGTCTGGACGACGTTCCTGACCACGGCCAACTACTACTGGCAGGGCTCTTCGTGGAGCACGGTCCAGACCACCGACCCGCCGCCCTTTAACGGCGTGTGGCTGTCGACTGAGGCGCAGACGCCGGGTTCGCCCTCACCCGACATGGTCTTTACGCCCGGATCGGCGACCGACGGCCAGTCGCCGGTGACGATCACCTTCACCGCGGCGACCTCGGTGCAGATGGCGGCGTTGACGAGCGGGGCCAAGTACAAAATCTACGTGCGCGCGCTCGACACGGCCGGCC
>JAYVZL010000081.1:0-37759 GCA_043783505.1 Elusimicrobiota bacterium | reverse complement strand
GGGCTTCCGCCTCGCCGACCGCTTGGTCGGCGAGGCGGACTCTTTTTGGAAGGACTTCAAGGGGCTGGGCGTGGCCGCCAAACACGGGGATCTATGGGTCGCCAAGCCCATGACCTTCATGAACTTGTCCGGGGAGTTCGTCAAGCAGTTCGCCGCGTATCATAACGTGGCGATTGCCGAGATGCTGATTGTCTACGACGAACTTGCCCTGCCGCTGGGGAAGATTCGCCTGCGCAAGAAGGGCTCCGCGGGTGGTCAAAAAGGCATGCTGTCCATTCTTCAGCACTTCGGGACCGAGGAGGTGCCGCGCCTACGCGTCGGCATTGGTCCTCAGCCGGAGAAGATGGATTCCTCGGCGTTTGTTTTAGGCAAGTTCAGTAAGACCGAGGAGGCGGGGTTGGACGCGGCTTTGTCTCTGGCGATGGAGGCCGTGGACGTCGTTTGTAAAAACGACATCGACATGGCAATGAATCGCTATAATCCCGCTGGATGAGCGAGCCTATGCGAGGAAATGGTCGCATCGATTGCCGCAGGAAGCGACCATGACCCCCGGCCTTAAGATTTTCATCGGTGTTTTGTCCGGCCTGCTGGGGATGGGGTATCTATACCGCCCCGATCTCATCGAACGCATGAACGCGGTTCTGCGCGACTATGTGCTCAATGACGCCTATATCGCTCTCGAGCGAAGGAAGTGGGGGATGTTCTTTCTGCTGGTCTCCTTTCTCTTCCTTTATATGGGTTGGTCCGCCCTGGGCCGATAATTTGCCTTTGACCATGGTTTACGACATATTCCGTGCTTCGTGTCGTGTCTTTCTGGTTTGCCGTTTAGCCGTTCACTATGAACACTAATTTAGAGACTCTTGCGCGCGAGGCCGCGGCCTGGATGAAGGCCCAATCGCCGGAAACTTCGGCCGAGCTCTATCTCTCGCGCGGCGAGGACCGGACGTTGTCTCGGCGCGAGGGTGAGCGCGATGGGATGGAGGCGTCGGAGACCGACGGCGCGGGCGTGCGCGTCGCGCGCGACGGGCGCGTGGGCTTCGCCTCGGCCGGCGGGGCGGACTTGGCGGCGATCAAGGAGCTTTACGCGTTGGCTCTCGAGCAGCTGCCGCATGCCGCGCCGGACCGACGCCGCGTCTTTCCCGGGCCTCAGAGCGGAGGCGAGGACGCGTCTTTGGCCGCGACGCTGTGGGATGAGAAGCTGTTTAGCGCGCCATGGGCGGACATCGAGGCGCGATTGCTCGAGACCGAGGCCGCGGCTAAATCCCAGCCCGGCGTCGCGAAGATCTTGCGCTGCGAGTACGGCGAGAGCCGCGGCACGACGGTCGTGGCCGGCACGAGCGGGTTGTTCGCCAGCGAGCGCGGGGGCTCGGCCAGCGTGAGCCTGGTCGTCGCGGCCGAGGACGGCGCCGAGGTGCAGCTTGGCGAAGGTTATCGCGCCGAGCGCCGGGCAGAGGCGCTCGACTTCGCCGCCGCGGGCCGCGAGGCAGGGCGGCGCGCGGGATCTTTGCTCGGCGCGCGCCGCGCCGCGGCCGGGAAGCGTGCGGTGCTTTTCGAGCCTTGGGTCGGAGGAGAGTTTCTCGAGCTCCTGGCGGAACTTCTGTCGGCCGAGGAAGTTCAGGGCGGACGCTCGCTGTTGGCGGACAAGATAGGGCGACGCGTGGCCTCGCCGTTGGTGATGCTGCGCGACGACCCTCGCCGACACGGGGGATTGGGCAGTTGTCGTTTCGACGACGAGGGCCTGCCCACGCGCGACAAGGCCATGATCGAAGCCGGCGTATTGCGCGAGTATTTTTACGACACGGCCAGCGCCGCGCGCGCCGGCGTGATCTCCAACGGCTGCGCCTATCGCGGCTCCTACAAGGATATGCCCGCGCCGGGGGCGTCGAATCTGTACCTGGCGCCGGGAACCCAGACTCGGGAGGCGCTCATCTCCGGCACGCGCGACGGCATTCTGGTTTCCGAGGTTCTCGGGATGCACATGGTCGATCCCGTCTCGGGCGCTTTCTCGGTGGGAATCTCCGGCATTTCGATCGAAAAGGGTCTGCTCGCGCGTCCGATCAAGGGCGCCATGATGTCCGGGCAGCTTCTAGATCTTCTGGCCGACGTGGACGGCGTGGCCGACGACTTGTCTTTCGAGGGATCCTTGGGCGCTCCCACCTTTCGCGTCGCCGCCCTCGACATAGCATAGACTGGGCGAGGGCCCGGCACAATCTAGCCGGACCAATAGCCGCTCATGAAGCCGCCTTGCTCGGGCTTGTGCGTGCGCTGGACGTAGTCGACGAGCAGCCGCAGGGTCTTCTCTTGATCATAGGTGAGATTGAAGGCGATTCCGTATTGAGGGGCCAGCGGCTCACCCGAGCGTCCCGCGTCTCGGGCGACGCGCCCGGGCAGATCCAAGATCCCGTCTTTCCACGTGCAGCGCAGCCGGTAGGTCGAGCCGATCTTGAGCATGCCGGAGAAGCGCAGCAGGCAGCCGCTGAGGCTCAAGTCGAGCAGGGCGCCTTCGCCGATGCGGATGCCGCCCACCGGTCCGGTGAACACTTCGACGGTGATGTCGCTGGGGACGCGGGCCTGGATGCGGCTGGCTTTATCCATCGCAGTGAGGATAACGTTTAGCGGTTACGACCATATGTCAGCTGGAGCTCGACGTGTAGCGCGCGACCGAGTTCCGCCAGAACAGATACGAGAGGGGAAGTGCTACGGCGGTCAAAGCCAGCGCGTAGACGATCCACGCGGCGGACAGGCGACCGAGCAGGGCCTTGGCCGGGAAAGTGGTCATGACCGCTATCGGCACGCCCACGGTGAGAGCCCAGCGCACGGCCGGGGCGTAGACATCGACGGGAAACTTGCCCATGAACATGATGTCGCGGTAGATCCAGATGGCACTCTCGAGCTCCTGGGTGCGCACGGCCAAGCCGGCGACCAGGACGTGGATGGCGAAGATCAGGGCCACGCCGTTGGCTAGGAGCAGGCCGTACGCGGCGTAACGCTCCCAGCCCAGCGGCGGCAGGCGCGCGAAGACCATGCCGGTCATGACGACCACCGGGACGATGGTCACCACGTCCAAGAAGTCCACGGTCGAGCAGGTCATGCGGAACAAAGGCGAGCAGGGCTGGACCAAGTAGAAGTCGAAATCGCCCTCGCTGACGGTGCGCCGAGCCCCGTACACGCCGCGAAAGAAGATCTGCGCGGCCATGTCGACGAGATTGAAGGTCATGAAGAACAAAGCGGTCTCGACGAGCGAATAGCCGGCGACGGTCTCGACGTGCTGGAACACGGCCGCCATGAAGGCGAAGAAGAAGACGA
Source organism: Elusimicrobiota bacterium (assembly GCA_043783505.1). GTDB lineage: Bacteria > Elusimicrobiota > Elusimicrobia > UBA1565 > UBA9628 > GWA2-66-18. The sequence goes on along the minus strand of JAYVZL010000081.1, from coordinate 34,453 downwards.
GCCGGATCATCTTGCCCAGCAGGAAGCCGAAAGAGCCCAGGCGATAGGAGAGCTGGGCCTGCATCGCCATGGAGGCGGTGCGCAGCCAGATGGTCCAGTATTTTCTAAGCACCGCTCTCATCCGCCCTCCGCGGAATAGACGCGCAGGCCGCGATTCCACACCATCATGGCCGCCGTCGTGACGGCGATCAGCCAGGCGGTCTCGATGCTGAGCAGGCGCATGGCCTCGGTGGTGGTCACCTTGTCGAGAAAGATCCGGACGGGGAAATAAACCATGTAGGGGAACGGCGTGGACTCGAGCGCGGCGCGGATGCCGGCGGGAAGAACGTCCAAAGGAAAAAAAGCCCCCGCGGCGAATTGTAGGAACAGTTCAAAGCAGAAAAGGGGGCCGCCGGACTCGGACGTCCAGAAGGCCAAGGAACTGACCATGAATTCGAGAAAGAAGAATAGAAGCGAGGACAAGACGACAGAAATCGAGAACAGAAACCACGTTGCCGGGTCGCGAGGCAGGAACAATTGACCGCGCACGAGCAGCGCCAAAAGACCGACTTCCAGAACGGCAGAGACAACGTGAACCGTTTTCTGGGCTAAGTCGAGAGATAAGGCGTAGCCGTGATAGCTGACAGGACGGACCAGATAGGACGAGATCTTTCCAGACGAGATCTCACCGACCAACTGCCAGCCTCGGCCGGTGAAGACGAACGACCGCAAAACGTTGAGCAGGAGAACGTACGTCAGCATCTCCGCGCGCGTGTAGCCTAAGAAAGAGGTCTTGTCGCCTATTAGCGCGATCCAAAACGAGTACAGGCTGATCACCACCGCGAATCCGCCCAAACGGTCCATGATCAAGGTCGAACGGCGTTGGAGCGTCTCCTGCAGGGCGATCTTATAAGCGACAAAATATTTATTCATGCGTGCGTGAACAGCCGCCGGACGATGTCGTCGATGGCGACGTCCTCGACGTTGAGATCGGCCACGGGGTAGGACTTCAAGAGCGCAGCCGCGCTGGCCGCCATCCTCTCGCGCGGGACTTCGATCGTGACGATCATGTTCTCGACTTTGACCACGTTCCCCAGGCTTTTGAGCCCGGCGGGGTCGACCGGCGCGGTGAAGCGGGCGCGCAGTATCTTGTAGTCGGCGTAGCGTTCGACGAGGCGGTCGAGCGCGCCGTCGTAGAGCAGTCGGCCCTTCTCGATGACGATGACGCGCTTGCATAGCTCGACGACGTCGGTCATGTTGTGGCTGGTGAGCATGATCGTCGCGCCGTAGCGTTTGTTATAGATCTTGATGAACTCGCGCACTTTCTTCTGCATGACCACGTCGAGGCCGATGGTGGGCTCATCAAGCAGGAGCAGACGCGGGCGGTGCAGGAGGGCGGCGGCGAGTTCGGCGCGCATGCGCTGGCCCAATGAGAGCTTCTTGACCGGTACCGCCAGATGCTCCTTCAGCTCAAGGAGATCGACGAGCTCGTCGAGATGGACGCGGAAGTCGGCCTCGGACAAGCCGTAAATGGCTTGATTGAGACGAAAAGTCTCGTAGGCCGGGATTTCCCACCAAAGCTGGGAGCGCTGGCCCATGACGAGCGAGATCGAACGTTGAAAGGAGGCTTCGCGCTTCCAGGGAACATGCCCCAAAGCCGTCGCCGCGCCGGAGGTGGGGGTGAGAAGCCCTGAGAGCATCTTCAGGGTCGTGGTCTTGCCGGCGCCGTTGGCGCCCAAGAATCCCACGAGCTCGCCTTCCTCGATGCGGAAGGTCATGCCGTCGACGGCGCGGGTGTCCTTATACTTGCGGTCGAACAGGGATTTGACGCCGCCCCACAGTCCGGGTTCCTTGACGGGGGAGCGGTAGTCCTTGGTGAGGCCCGTCGTCTCGATGGCGGCGGCCACGGGCTAGCCGTGCCGGCCCATCTCGCTCATGTAGCTGAGGGATTTGAGGCCGTCCATGCGGTCGAGGTAGACCAGACCGTTGAGGTGATCGGTCTCGTGCTGGATCACGCGGGCTGGGAAGCCCTCGTAGATCTTTTTGAAAGGCTTGCCCTCGATGCCGTGCCCGGACAGCTCGAGCTTCTTGTGCCGGCGCACGATCCCGCGCAGTTCGGGCACGGAAAGACAGCCCTCCCAATCTTCCTCAGACTCGCCGCCGACGGGCTTGATCACCGGATTAAACACGACGGTCAGCTCGATGCCGTCGGGGTGGCGCTTAGTGCCCTTGGGCAGGCCCATGACGAACACGGAGAGGTCCTCGCCGACTTGGTTGCCGGCTATTCCAACGCCGTCGTACTCTTCCATCGTGGCGGCCATTTCCTTGACCAGACGGAGCATTTCCGCCGAGCGGATATCCTCCGGCTTGAGACGGCGTAGGACCTTGCGCAGGACCGGGTTGCCGAGCTGGGTGACTTTTCGAACGCCGATGCTCACGATCATCCTCTTATTTTGCCATATCCGCAGAGGCGCGCAAAACGTCTAGGCCGGGCCCCGGAGGGGCCCCCGGCACAGATGCTGTTAAGGAAAGTCTTATAGCATCTAGGAGCGATCGTTGAGGCCGCCGGTGCCGTGGGCCGCGACGGGGAGGGTCTTCAGCCGGCGATGCACGGCCGCGATGAAATTCCTGACCTTGAGGGGTTTTGTGAAAAACTCATCGACGCCGGCGTCGCGCTTGAGCATGTCGACCGTCGAGGAGTCGAGATTGCTGCCGGTGATGACGAAGATGCCGACGCCTTTTATCCCGGCGGCCGGCAGCGACTGAAGAAACTCGTAGCCGCCTTGACGAGGCATCATCAGATCGGCGACGATGAGGTCTGGAGTTCTCTCTTCAAGCCGAGCGGCGCCGTCGACGCCGTTGATGGCCGTGAGCACTTCGAAGCCTTCCGTCGTCAGGCAAATCCCGAGGAACGTGCGGATCGTCTCCTCGTCGTCGACGATGAGGATCAGCTTGTCTTTGGGAGACGCGAGCGCTACGGAAGGGGTCTCTTCTTCATCCACTGCCCGAGTGTAGCGCTAGGCCAGAGCTGCGTCAATAGCCGCGATACGGCGAGGGCTGAAGCGTCCAGTAGGGGAAGGATTGCTGCTGGTCGCTGGGCTTAAAAAAGTTCACTTGGGCGCCGTTATTGTCGATGATGAAGCCCGGGGTATCGGTGTTGGGAGTGTGGGATGGGTGTGCCTTGTTTTCCGGGTCGCGGAAGATATCATCATAGGTGCCGTCCGCCACGCCCATCAATTTCCCGGGCGCGTATTGGGTGCCGTCGACGGAGCCGGAGCGAAGATGATCGACGATCTGCTTGGCGTTCATGGCTTTTTCGACGGCGTCGACCATGTTGAGCTTGGCGGCCACGCCGTCGCCGGTGCTGGAGTCATTCGCGGTGCCGATTAAATCGATTTGCTCGGGCTTCATCAGTCGTTGGTAGCTTTGCATGAGCTTTCTCCAAGCCTTGTCGTAGAGGAACAGAGTCCTGCAGGCGTCGAAAAATAGAAGCTGGCGCTGCCTCAGGGGATCGATCATCAGTTCGTTGAGGGCTTTGCCGGATAGGAAAGGGATCGTGAACATTTCGAGGTAGAAATAGCCGTCTTCATTCCAGGGAAGCTTTCGGAGAAAACGCTGCACGAAGCCGATCTTGCTGATCTTCTCGATCTGCTTGTCGATGTAAAGGCGCAGCCTTCCGAAAGTGAACGTGAAGACGCGGTCCAGGAAGAGATTCTTGGGTCCGAAGCGGAAGCCGTAGCCGGCGCCCGAGTGGCCGTCGTAGACGACGACGTCGGCTTTCGAGAGCGACTCCTCAAAGGCTTTCTTGGCCTTGAATGAACTACTGTCTTGGAGGCGGTTGAAATTGTCGATCTCTTCGTTGATGGTGGCCGTCAGCCACTGTGCGGAGGCGCCGGCGGGGAACATCCAGGCCCGGGCCGTTCCCTTCTCGAGGATGTTCCGGATGATGTTTTTGTGCGAATGTATTCCCGCGTGGTCGAGTATTTTGGAGATGCGGTTTGTAAGGACGACGTTGGAAATCGCCGCTGGAGTCACGCGCACTTCGAGGGTGACGAGCTTTCCTTTGTAGGAGAATTCTTTTGACAGGACGTCTCCTGTCTGGCTGTAGCCTTTCGCCTTCAGTTTCTTGACGACTTCGCGGGCTTGCTCGAGGTCGATAGGATCCGGCTCGCCCAGTTTTTCATCGCCGATGTAGCCGTAGATGATATCAAGCCGCACTTTTCCTTGCTGTTTGTATTGCTCCTGAAATCCGTTCCAATCGAGCAGGTGATAGAGTTCGGCGGTCGTGATCTCGCCCAGCAGGGCCGCGCGCGGGGAAAACGCGGGATAGTGTCCGCGCTTATCCTTGAATTCCTCCCAGGCCGCGAAGCCTGGCTGGTCCAGCTGCCGCCGCGCGAGGGCGTCCACGTTCTCGAGCCCTTCCTGGGTCGTCAGCCACGCGGCGAATTCCGTGTCGGAAAGCTGTTTCACGGCAGGGTCTTTCTTGATCTTCTTGTCCTGCGTCAGAACCAGGCTATGGCTCATCTGCGGAAACTGAAGACTCAGGCTGTAGCCGCCCGAGCCGTCGTAACGCCCGCTGACGATGGTGGGCTTATGTCCCTTGCCGTTGTCGCGGGTGAACTCGATGGCGGATTCCTTGCCGCCGTTCGGGCTGGAGAACGTCAAGGTCTCGGAAGGGCTGAGTTTAAGCGCGTCCCAGCGATCGGTTTCCTGCGAGGTCGCGAGGCGCTCGATGACCTTGTTGATCTGGCGCGCGTCCTTCTCGAATCCGAATTGAAGGACGGTCTTAAGCACCCACTTCCGCAGCGCCTCGCGGCCGACCGCTTCCCCGGATATCCGCGCGAGCTTTTCCATCTTGCGCGCCGAGCCGGTCGGCGCGGCGACGGCTGTATTGAGTTCCTTCGCGTCCCGTGTTCGCGTGCCGTCGAATAGGACGTCGTCGGCCGCGTGTTTAGCTGTCTCGGTTTGCGTCGGCGCCGCGACCGTGAGGGCACTCTCTGCGCCGGCAATGCTCAGCGGACTTTTAGGCTTTGCAATGGTCGATGGGGCCTGTTGAGAGTTGATTGTAGGGATTAGAAGAATAGGCTGCGCCGCGACGGCGTTCGGGTTCAGCGCGAGGGGAAGCTGCGTGGATGGGAGTAGGCCCGCTATCCCGGGAATCCGCGCTATAGCCGGCTGCGTTAGGCGGACATTCTGAGCGTAGGCGCTCCAGGGCAGCGAGGCCGCGATCATAGCGGCCGTGAGGAGGTTGGCGAGTTGTTTTTTGAGCCTGGTCATGACGTCTTGCGACACTGTAGTCTGCGCGTGATCGTCTAATCGACGCTTGGGCCGACTCTCACGAATTTGATCGGAAAGCGTTTTAGTTCAGGAGCTGTTTCATGCAGCTGAGCTCTCATTTTTTCTGTTGTAGTAAAGTCGTCTATGATGATGAGTACGCCTGCCCCGTTCTGTCTCTTAATGTCGATGCCGACCCCTTTGACTCCTGGGATGCGCATGATAGCGGCGCGGTTTGTGGCGATGAACCGTTTTATCTCATCCGTGCTGCTGCCAAAAAATCCCGTGTCGTTGAAGATGTACCCCTCGTCGTCGATGCTGATCGTCTCAGTGAACAATTGAGAACCGGGCTTCGAGACGGAAGTGAGGCTGGCGGAGCCGTTCTTGTAGAAGGAGACGCTCTGAGCGTTGTTCATGTCGGTACGCAGGAGGTAGATCTTGGTCCCTTCGACGTCGGCTTGCCGTTTGAAACCGTGGTTGAGGAGCAGGGTCTCCGCGCCGGGCTTCATGAGTTCGCGGGCGTCCGTGATGGGGTTCAGCCCGGCTTTTAGAAGGTTCTGGTACATGTAGAGCTTGATGAAAGAGCTGTGGTGATCGACTTCGTTGTTGAGATCATTCTGATCGACTGCGGGTAGCTCCTCTTTCTGAGAGGCACTGTCGAATAGAGTGTTGGGAGTCTTATTGGCGACAGTCAGGGACTGGATCGCGGACAGCGGCGAATTTGCGACGGCCGCGACGGCCGTGATTTTCGCAGCCGGCGTCAGCGCGACCGGAAGCGCGGTCGGGGCGAGGGCGGGAGCCATGATCATCGGGACACTCGGCGACAAAGCGGGCATGTTAAAAAGAGAAGTTGCCTGGACGGGGCTCTGAAGTCCGGTGACGACCATCGGGGTCGTGTTGATCCCCATAACGGCGCCGCGCAAGACGGTTTGGGCGGCGCCGGTGAGGGGGGCGGCGGCGAGAATGGCGGCTGAAATGATCGAAGTGCAAGAATTCTTAAACATTCGGATGTTCCTCATCAATTGAACGGATGTCGACTAACGATTAGAGTGATTCGCCGGCTTGGCGGGCGTAGAACGCGACGTATTCGCCCGTCTTTTGATTGACGAATAGGACGAGACCGACGTTCACCTTAACCGCGGGATCTGAGTTTTCGTCCATCGCAGTCGATTTCGCCGAGACGGCGACGACCCTGCCTGTTTTGCCCAGGAGAGAGGTCAGGGGCGAGATCTGCTCGCGCAGGCCATCAAGATTCTCGGGGTTGCTCTTGTCTAAATTGAAACCGTCCGCGAGGTTGATCACCGCCTTCTCGATGGCATCCTTGAGCGGAATGGGCGAGGCGGCGACGGAGTTTTCAAGCTTGCGGCTTTCATATTCCTCGAAAGTCTGCATGAGGATGACTTTCGCGGCGACGCTGATCTGGATGCTGGAGGGCACGCCCTTGAATCGTCCGGACAATGTGCCAACCGAGCCGTTCATGATGTTGTCATCTCCCCATTGGGCGTCAAGCTCCTCTGTCTTTTGGCGCAGGACGCTGGACTTGGGCAGGGGCTCGCGCTCGATGACCGGAACGGTTTGACTGGGTAGAACCGGGCCTTTGACGGCGATCGGACCTTTCTCCTTAGTTATCGCGAGGTTGGGCTTCCAGCGGCTGAACAAAGAATCGAGTTCCGAGCCCGAGATGACATTTTGACCGCCGGGGCCTGTTTTAGTCGGCCGCTCTTTAGCGGGCGGAGCTTCCGAAGTGTTTTGAGCCGCGATCGGGCCCATCATCTCGTATTTGATATGGATTAAATTTCCGTCATATCCGGGAAGCTTCTTGATGGCGGCGTCCACCGTCGCTTGCGGCACGGTGCTGTCGAGGTCTATGAGCAGGACGTGAGAGCTGATCGGACCTTTGGCGATTGCGACGCTCACACCGGAGACGCCTTTGATGGCGAGGATGCGGGCGGAATTTTTATTTTTAAATTCAGAGACCGCCTGAAAAATGACGCCGCCCGCGATGCCGGTGTTGCCAGGCTTCTTGGTCTGCACGGCGGGGGACAAAAGATTGGCAGAGGCGGCTTCCGGAGCCAAGGTCCAGCCCGGCATGGAGGCGACGAGAGCCTTCAATTTTTTGGCGTTTCCGGCGACCATCAGCAGGGAAGCGCTTTCCTCGGAGATGCGCGCTCCGGTCGCTTGGATATTCTTCTTCACCTGCTCAAGTTCCTCGGAAGTCAGCATCCGAATGCCGCGGTAGTGCAGAATAAAGTGCTGAATGGGGGAGCTTGGGCCGGCCTGAAGCGCAAGGGTCTCAACAATGTTCTTGGCGGACGCGGTCGCGCCGGGCGCGGAGTTGCCGAAAAATTCCGTCTTGTTTGAAATGACGCCCGCTTTGTCAAGTTTGATGGTCTGAATGCTGAAGGTATCGACAGCTCCCGGCTGGATGACGGAGGCCAAGTCGACGGTGCCGTTCTTGAAATAGGCGACGCGCTGGCCGTTGTTCCCAAGGGATTCTAGCCCGAGGAGGTATAGCCTGATGCCCTTGGAGTCGGGTTCCCTGTGGAAGCCGCGATTTAAGAGGTCGGCCTCCGCGCCGGGCTTGACGAGCTCGCGAACGTCCGTGACGGGACGCGACAAGCCGACTTTGAGGAGGGTTTGATACACGAAGAGCTTGATGTTGGGGCTAGTGGGGTTGTTCTCGTTGCTCAGACCCCCGTCTTCCGATTTCGTGAAGGCATCGATATTGCCCGGCTTGTTTGAGTCGATCTTTTGGACGGCACTCGCAGTGAAATCGGCAGAGCCGCTAAAGAGGGTGTCTGACGCGACCGTCCAGTTCCACTTATCGAACGTTGCGATGGTTTTCCCATCCAATGAGAAAAGCCCTATCGTGCGCCCGGCCCGCCAACTCCACGTCACGACGTAGATATCCTGATTGAGCAACGAAATGCGGTAAGTGTCTTGGTAGAAGCCGGCGCCCTTCTTAAGGAATAGAGCGGCATCGCTAACAGCCGGCAACTCGGAACTCTTTATCTGGCTTTTGGGATCGACTTTAAAGATTTCCCCTGTGAAATGCTGCTCTTCGAAAGCGTCTTTAATTTGAGCGTTTGAACCGAGCCCAATCGAGAAAAGGATAGGATTGGCGACTGCGGCCGCGCCTGTAAATTTCACGGCGGTCGGGGTAGGTATTGCGAGCCCGAGACCAAGCCTCACCACTCGTTGTTGGTCCCATACCCACCAAACTTGACCCGCAAACGATGGATTTATTGGCCGCATATGCCCTTCCGCATCTTTCCTTTCCAGTTGGAGGACATACTGTTCATGCGCCTCGGTCTTATGGCCCACCCGATTAAACACGGTCGTGGCGTTGAGGATACGAAGTTGAACCGACTTCGAGGCGATATCTTCATCCGTGATGGAATAATTAGTCTTCAAAAATGAGAGCAGCTTCTCTCGATTGTCAATCATTGCGCTTTCGAATTCATCGACATGGCCTTTAGGAGCATTTGCCGGATCGAATGCAACCTCGATAGGCAAAACCTTCGAATTGTCTACATCTTGTGACCCAAGTTCAGCATCTTTTTGAGAGGAGCTATCGAATAACGCATTGAGCGCGGGAGCCTTATCGGCGACCTTATCGGACTGGATCGCGGCCAACGGAGAAGCCGAAACAGGCGCGGCGGCCATGGCTTTTACGGTCGGCGTGAGCGTGGCCGGGAGCGCGGTCGGGGCGAGGGCGGGAGCCATGATCATCGCGCTGTTCGGCGAGAGGGCCGGCATATTGAGGAGGGGGGCCGCCTGGACGCCGCTGTGAAGGCTGTTGCCGATCATCGGCGTAACGTTGACGCCGCCGACGGCGGCGCGCGACACGGTCTGAGCGGCGGCGGTGACGGGGCCGGCCGCGAAAAGCGAGATCGAGATGAGAGAGGCGAGTGACGTCTTGAACATCGGGGGTATTCCTCCGTGATTTGAGCGCGAAGTGCGAGCGTCTATTCTATCGAGAAGCGGGAGAAACCGTATGGGTCCATCGGGGAAACGGGAGCCGCTCATTAGACCTAGAAATATGTGGGCCTTTTGTTGCGTTCGTTGAAATGGGTCTTGACGCCCCCCGGTTGCGGGGTTAAAGTGAGGGTAATATGGTTGAGAATCTCGAGCACCTAATCCGACGGTCGGCGCGGGATCCACGTCTTCCGCGCACGGCATTGTTTAAGGAGCTGATGCGCTCTGAAACCTACCTTTTGACCGTCGATACCCCGCTTGAAGAAGGAGAGGTCAAGCGCGTGACCAAGCCCGAGTCCTCGTTTCCGGTTTGGGCGGACAAGGACCCCGAGCTGGGCGGCGTGTGGGTGCCGGTGTTTCCCGCGCGCGACCGCGTCCGCGACTTCGTCTCCGCGAGACGCCTGAAGACCCCGAAAGGCAAGGAGTTTCTCTGGATGGGCCATACCCCCGGCCAAGTCTTCACCCTGCTGCGCGCCGTGCAGCGCTTCGCCGGCATCAGGCTCTACCTCGACCCCGGAATGTTCGTGTCGGTGCCGTGGGACGACGTGCGCGCCCTGTCCGAGGGCCGCGTCATCGATGAGGGGCCCAGACGCCACGAGCTGCCGCTGGAGAAGCTGGTGATCCCGGCCGGCGCGAGACTCTCCTTCGGCCGCCTCAAGCCTTGGCCCGGCGAAGATAAGCCCATACTTCTCGTGATGCCTGACGCCGGCCGCTTCACCCCCGAGGATTTAAGACGCCTGGTGCGCCTGCCCCTGGGAGAGAAGCACGCCTGGGTGCCCTGCCGCCACTTTTTGCAGATTCTGCGCCACCTCCAGACGCTCGGAGGCTCGGGCGACCAGTACCTCGAGGACGTGTTCACCGCGCTGATGGGCTTTGAGATGTACGGCGAGGCCGAGGCCCTGTGCGAGTGGATCGAGCACCGGGGCCATGAGGCGTACGCGTGGCTTGGCTTGTCCGCGGTGTATGGACGCAGCGGGCGTATGAGCGAATGCGCCCAGCTGTGCGGCCGGGCCCTGGAAAAGTATCCCGAGGAGCGATCTTTTCATATCAACGGCATCCGCGCCCTTATGGCGCTGGGCCGGAACATAGAGGCCGTTAAGCGCGCCGCCGCGGGCGTCGCGCGCTTTCCAAACGACGACGTTCTCGCCAAGCTCGCCGCGGAGCTGTCCACTCCCGCGGCTCGAGCGTTATAAAGCCGCGCCCAAAGTAAAATTTCAGTAAAAATAGGCCCTTTTCCTTGAATTTGAGTGGGCCGCGGATATACTGGTGGAGTCGTCGGGGGATGTCATGAAAGCGTTGATCATCGGTTTGTTGAGTTTCGTGGTGGTCTCGGCCATCGGCGGGGCGGCCATGACGAAATATTTTTTGCCTTCGGCGTCACCGGCCTTTGGCGCCTCTCCCGCCACTCCCGCGGAACAAGGCGAAATTCCCGCCAAGCCTTTCGCCTCGAGAATGAGCGCGGAAAACGAGATATCCTCGGATGCGTCTCGGGCGGGTTCGATCATTCCGTCGTCGCCGTCGCCGTCGACGGCTGCCCCGGCTTCTTCGCTCGCGTTCGCGCCCAAGCTCGAGGTGAGCGAGCATCTAGACGCGACTAGCGGCGGCTCTTCAGCCGAGCTTCGGTTCAAGGACAAGGTCATCGAGGAGAAGACCGCCGCGGCCGGCGTCAAAAAAGCGCGAGGCGCGGCGAGGGCTGAAGTCCGCGACGGAGCCCTGGCGTCCACCGTCCATTACGGCGTGACGAATCGATCCGAATTGATGAGTCGCGCCAACGGTTCCGTGTCCAATTTCAAGGCCCGCGGGGCGAAGGCGAACGCCCCGGTCGGCAAGCTGGCCGGCGACGCCGGCGCCAAGCTGGCGGACATCCAAAAGCAGCTGGACGCCTCTCCGTTGCCGGCGGAAGATCGCGCCAAGCTCAAAAACGAGCTGGATCCCCTCAGCAAGGATCTAGAAGCCGCCGTGAAAGAAGACGAAGCTCAGTAGGGGAACAGAGAGTCGAGGGATTTTTCCTCGAACTCGCCCAGGGTCTTGAGAGAGTCGAGCCCCACCCGATCGCGATGGCCGAGTATCCAAACGGTCATGGGCTTGGCTTTGAAGCTCTGGGCCAGAGATTCCAACTTCGGGAGGGAATATTTGAGTGCTTGCTCGAAACGCTTCGGCCTCGGATCGCCGCCATCGATGCCTTGGTCTTCCCAGCTGATCACGGTCGCTGGGATCGAGCGGAAAGGCACGGGGTTTGAGCGGTAGGACTCCTCGATGGATTTGGCGGCTTCGCGAAAACGCTTTTCCGACGAAGGGAAATCGGCGAGCAGGGACAGCATCAGTTTGACTGCCTCGGGCGTCTTGTCGGCCTGACAGCCGAGTTGACCCCAGATCTGAGTGTCGTCGCCTTTTTCGGCCGTCGTCGTGTGCCCGCCGGCGGCTGTGTAGGCCAAGGCCCGTGACTCGCGCACTTCTTGGAAGATCACACCGCTCAAGCTTCCGCCCATGTACTGGGAGTAGTATTGGTAGTCGACGACTCGACCCGGGTCATAGGTCTCATCGGCGGCGAACAGCCCGACCTGTGCCTGGAGCATGTCGCGCTGGGTGAAGAGCACGCGCGTGCCGCCGGTTGGGCGCAGGAATTTGAGGGGCACGCGCGGCGGCACGGCACGCAGGCGGCGGCCGCTCTCGAGGAGCTTGGCGATCTCCGAGGGGGAGCGGTTGCCCACGTAGGCCGCGCGCCACGGGTGCAGCGGGAAGTCGCGGATGAGGCCTTTGAGGCGCGTCTCCTCGAGGGCCTTGAGTTCGGCGTTGGACAGGCGCTTGAGCACCTCGCTGTCGCGTCCGCGCATGGCGGCTTGACCTAGGGCGTAGTGGACGGCGCCGGGGTTCTTCTTTTCATCTTCGCGCGCGCCGAGCGTGACGTCGATCATCTTGGCGAGAGTCCCGGACTCGATATTGGGCCAGTCGAAGCGCTGCGCCGCCAGCTGCAGCGAGTCCCAGAGGTTCCTGTCGAGGCCGGCGAGTTGGATCGAGCTGTCCTGCTCCCCGCAGGAGTAGGAGAGTGTGGTGCCCAAGGCGTAGAGCTTTTTCTTGAATTCATCGGCGGTCCAAGGACCGGCGCCGGACAGCTCAAGCAAGTCGACCGCGGCGCACAGCTCGCGCTCCGCGCGCGAGCCGCGCTCGAATTGGAAGGAGAGCGAGAACAGGTCGTTGTAGGGGTTCTTGGTCGTGTAGAGGCGACCGCCTTCGACGGGCGTGATCTGATAGTCGCGGCCGGCGACGAGCCAGCGCGGCTCGAGAGTCGCGGCCGGGATGGCGCGAAGCTCTTTGAGGAAGGCCGATTCGCGCGAAGGATCGATGGCCACGGGCGTGAAGGAGGGCTTGGATATCTTGGCGATCTCGGTCTTGGCGTCGCGGCGGTAGACGATGACGCGATCGGAACCCAAGTATTTTTTGGCGACGCGCACGACGTCGGACTTGTTGATCTTGCGCATGCGGTCCAGGCGGCCGACGGCCCGTTCCCAGGGCTCGAGCGCGAGGAACGATTCGGCCATGAGCTCGGCCCGCGCCTCGTTCGACTCCAACCTGGATTTTTCGGAGATCTCGAAATCCGTGATCACGGCGGCCACGTCGTCCTCGGTGAAATCACCGGCCTTCAGGGAGTCGAGGACGCTCATGAGCAGGCCTTCCGCCTCCTCGAGAGATTGTCCTTTCTTAGGCGTTGCCCAGACATTCCAGGAGCCGGCGTCGTTCTTGAATATGGGGCCCGATCCGGAGGCCTTCACTTTCTGCGCCTGATTAAGGCGCAGGTCCAGCAGGCCCGCCGCGGAGTTGTTGGCGACCATGTCCATTACTTCGAGCGCGTCAGCGTCGGAGTTGGAACGCGACGCGGTCAGCCAGGCAAGGACGACCTTTTGCTCGGCCTCGTATTTCACCTCGTGCTTCTCCGCGCCCTTTGGTTTGGGCAGCTCCCATGCGGGCAGCGCCTGCAGCGGCCGCGGCGTCCATGCGGCGAAATGCTTTTTGATCAGCGCGAGTGTCGAGGCCCGGTCGAAGTCGCCGGATAGCGCGATGGCCATGTTGTTGGGCGAGTACCAGTTCTCATAGAAGGCGTACATCTTCGACAGCGAGGGGTTCTTGAGATGCTCCAGGCTCCCGATGATCTCCTGCCCGTATGGATGGACCTTAAAAAGGCGCCGTTCCACCTCGTCGTTGAGAACGCTCTCGGCGTTGTCGTCCCGGCGATTCTTCTCCTCGTAGACGGTTTCAAGCTCGGTTTGGAAAAGGCGGAAAACGGGATTTTTGAACCGCTCCGCTTCGAGCGTGGCCCAGGCCTCGAGCCGATTGGCGGGGATGCTGACCTGATAGACCGTTTCCTCATGGGAGGTATGCGCGTTGACCCGTGAGGCTCCGATGCCGCGATAGAAACGGTCGATCTCATTGGGTACGGCCGACTTCGCGGCCAAGCCGTTGACGGCGTCGATCTCTTTGTAGACCTTGGCGCGAGCCGCCTCGTCCTTGGTCTTGAAAAGCTCCTCGTAAAGCTCGCGAATGCGTTCCAGGTGCGGGCGCTCTTTTTCATAGTCGAGCGTTCCGAGGCGCGTCGTGCCTTTAAACAGCATGTGCTCTAGGTAGTGCGCCATCCCCGTGCTGTCGGACGGATCGTTCTTGGAGCCGGCGCGCACCGCGACGCGGACGGAGACGCGGGGCTCGCCTTTGTTGGGGCTGAGGTAGACGCTCAGGCCGTTGGGCAGGCGATGGATGCTCACGGCCATCGGGTCGTCGAGTCGGGGGCTTTCTTGTACCGCCGGAACGGACGGCGCGAGCGAAGGAATCGCTTTGGATTTGGCCGCGGCGGGAGCGGCGACGATCACGGCTAGGCATAGAGAGGCGAGGTATTTCATGGCTTTTCCTTGGACGGCTGGCCGGCTGGTTCGGGGCTTATGATCGGCCCGGCTTGGATCGCAGACCAGGAATAGTGATTTTGGGCGTTCCAAAGTATCCAGCCGCGCACGCCCAATTCCTCTGCCGCGAGGATCTGGGTGCGTACGTAGGCGGGCGTGTAGCGCACTCCCAGGGAGAAGTCCTGCAGGTAAGGGCGCAGCGCCTCCGGCTTGCCCCCCAGGCGCCGGAGGGCGTCTTTGATTCCATGGTGGATCGTCAGGTACGGCTGCCGATTCGGATTTTTAAGGCCGTACTCGCCCTTGGCGTAGTGCGAGGGGTACATCATAGGCGACACGTAGTCGGTTAAGTCGGCCATCTGCTCCAGACGCTGGCCGATGCCCATGCCGTTGTCGACGCTGGTCGTCAAGCCGAAGGTGCAGATGGATATTTTGACGCCCAGGGGCTTTAGGCGTTCGCGCGCCAGGGTCAGAAACTCACGCAGGGCTTCGGACGCCGTCGCGGGCGAGTGGTTCTTGCGCGAGTACCGGCACTGGCGAGTCTTGCCGTCGGATGGGAATCGGATGTAGTCGTATTGGATCTCATCGAAGCCCGCGAGAGCGGCGCGTGAGGCGATGTCGATGACATATTCCCATACTTCTTTTTTATAAGGGTCGACCCAAGCGGTGCCCTTGTCGTTGGCCCAGATGCGGCCGTCGGGAAAGTGGATGGCCAGATCGGGACGCGCGCGGGCGAGGTGGTCATCTTTGAATATCGCGATGCGCGCGATGGTGTAGATGCCCGCGTCCTTGAAATCGCGCACCGTCCCGGGAAGGTCGGGGATCGCGTTGACGAAAGCGCCGGTTTGCATGGATAGCGGGACATAGCGCACGAAAACCTTGCCTTCGTAATCCTTGAGCGCGATAGCGACCGCGTTGAAACCGCCGGACTTCATGTCCGCGATGAATTTCCGCCGCACCTTGGGCACGCCCGCGGCCCAGCCGGTGAAGTGCACGCCGCGCAAAGTGGCCGTGGAGGCGGGCGCTTCAGCGGGGGCTTGCGCGAGAGCGCGTGGGGGGGCGGCGCATAGGGCCAAAAGCAGAGGCAGGGTCGTCAGCACGAAGAAGAAAGTACCAAATCGCGCGGCTCGCAGCAGACCTTTGGAGGGGAGCGCCGTTTACTATTGACGGTTGCTATTCCCGGGAATTAATTCGGATCAGGGCAGGCCGTATATTTCCGGCAAGTACTCGTCGAGCGCGCGCACGGCGATGCGGTCGTTCTCGATGCGCAGGATCAGCGTGTCCTTGCTCGCGCCCTGCTTGACGAGCCGTCCGAAGCTTGGGATGCGCGGCATGTCGACGTCCTTGCCGTAGTAGGCGAGGGCCGCGATCTTAGGCGCGCCAAGGAAGCGCTCCTCGAGGCCCATCTTTCCGAAAGCCATGCGGTCGATAAAACGCAGGATCGGACGCAGGCGCGTCTGAAGGCGCGTGGTTTTTTCCAACGCGGCGGAGGCGGCCTGCAGATCCTCGGCTTCGCTGAAGCGGGGCGCCCATTGGAAACGGACGGCGCTGGCGCGGCCGAACGGCGCAAGGCTGACGGCGGCGGCCGCGGGATTAGTCGAGAATCGCTCCGCGGAGCCGGCGACGTAGGCGCGCCGCGCCTGCGCCATCAGGCTCGTCAACTCACGAGTGGAAGGATTTAAGGCGGCCGCGCGCGGACTGACGTCGAGCTCGAGCGAGTCGACGGGCTTTTGCGTGATCGAGGCCAGCCCGGCGGACGGGACGTGAAAGGGGAGAAGCTCCTTGAGCGTCTTGATCTTAATCGAGAAGCGGCCGCTGGCCGGGTCGCGCGCCACGCTGACGATCTCGGTCTCGGGCGAGAAATATTTTCCCGTGGCCAGCCAGCTCAGGCATTCGGCGCACAGCTTCTTGAACTGCTCGCCGCTGTTGCTGACGATGACCGTGCGCACGATCTGCGAGAGCTTCGAGCTTTCCAGGGCGGCCATGATCGCCGCGCGCTCGGCGCAGAGCGTGAGCTCGCGGCTGAGCTCGACGTTGCCGGCCGAGAACCAGCGCCCGTCGGCGAGCTCTACGGCGGCGTGGACGTGAAAATCAGAGAAGTTCTTTTGGTGGGCATGATCGTCCTGCACGTCGGCGTAGGCGCGAAGGGCGTGATCGATGAGGACCTTTAAGCGCTCCGGCGCCTGGGGGGTTCCCGTGACGTCCACTTGCGGGACTTCGGCCGACAGCGGCGCGGCGTCGGCCGCGATGGAGGCCTTAATCATGCGCGTGAAAAGCTCGGTGACACGCGCGTCCTTGCCGGCAACCTCCCAGTTCTTGGCCATGATCTCGGCGTAGGTCTCGGGCAGGCGGCTCAATTCCTCCTCGCCGACGAGATTTAGGACCACGTCGGCCTTGGCGCGCAACGGCAGAATGTGCTCGCGCTCATCGATGAGAATTTGCGGCCACATCTGGAGGTTCTTTTCCGCGGAGATGCCGCGTTCGACGATGTCACGCTTGAGACGGCGCGCGAGGCGCACGGACGTCGGCGCGGTTAGGTAAACGTTGAGCGACTGGTGCCCTTTAACGGCGTTAACGAACAGCTCGTGGGAGGCGTAGATCGAATCGATGATGAGTATGTCGTCTTTGTCGAGCTGCATGAACTCGCCGCTGTCCCAGCGCGTGCCGCCGTTGATCACGTGCACCGGAAGTTCGATGCGGCCTCCTTCGAGCAGGGTTTTTGCGGCGGCCGCGGCGCGTTCGAGGTAAAGAGACTGCGGCTGGTCGAAGTCGGGCTTGCCGTCTATCCCCTTGGGAACCTCGTCGATGGGCCGGAAGTAGCGGTCCACGGGCAATATGGCGATGCGACCGGGCAGGATTTTGTCGACCGCCGCCGAAACCGTGGACTTGCCTGCCCCGGTCGGCGCCCCGAGCATGATCGCGCTGCGCCCAGGCAGGGCTGCGGCCTTCTCGGCCAATGAGTCGAGGGCTTCCTTGCCGTTGACGCCCTTGAAGCGCGTGTAGTCGGTTCCCGCGAATTCCTTGGCGACGAGCGCGCGGGCTTCCTCAATAGGGGCGGCGGCGGCAACAGGGGCCACGGCGACTGTCGCGGCCTTCGCGGGGCGGATGAAGGAGAGAAGCTTCTCGACGCCGCGCACCAGTGGACCAATAACGGCGTTGGCCTGGCGTGGAAGGTACATCTGTGCGAGGATCGTCGAGCCCATGACGACGGCGATGCCCGCGTTGATCATCCAGGACACATCCGCGCCCATGATCGCGGCGTAGAGATGCATGAGGCTGCCCAGAACCAGTAAGGCTTTGGAGCCCGCGGAGATGCCTTCCGGCGTGCGGCCCTGGTCCTTAAATAAATGATAGTTGCGCTGGACTTGCGGAGCGTCGAGGAGCCAGAGCAGGCCCATCGAGACCCAGAACGCCGCCGTGAGTCCGGCGGAGAGCGGCAGCAGTACCTGGCTGGCGACGACCGCGACTCCTGCCGCGACGACCGCGATCGTCGCGGCCGTGGCGATCATCGCTTTTGGGCTCTTCTTGTAGGCGTTGAGCTGACCGAGGATAGTCAGGCTTTCGATCACGCCCGCGCCGTTGACCGCGTACCATAAAGGACTTGAGCCGCGCCCGATGGAGACCAGAGAGAGAAGCGAGGCCGCCGAGAACCACATGAGCGGGCCGGCGAGGGCTACGTCTTTGACCGCTTTGGGACCGGACTCAATATTTTTTTTACTCCAGGGCCAGCCGAGCTTCAATATCCACGGAATACCCAGTGCGCCCAGGATGACGGTTCCCGTCGTCGCGATCCCGAAGGCGGCCAAAGACGCCGCGATCGCGACCGCGCCGAGCGTCGCTTGAACCGAGGGCTTCTGCCAGAGACTTTGAGCCGGTGTCGGCGCGGCGGGAACAGGGATCGCGGCGTCGGCGAGAGGATTCGCTTTGGCGAGGGAGATCGTATGAGGACGCATCGCGGCGGGCGCGGACGGCGCGGCCGAAACGGGGACGGCGGCGGAAGGCGTCGCCTCGGGGTTGTCGAGGAGCTTCTCGTCATAGACCGCGGCGAAGGCTTTGTCGCCGGCTAGTTTTGATCCTTCCGTCGGGATGTTGCGTGGAAGGACGGACGGAACTTTCTGGCTTTGGGGAACCTTGAACGGGCGCGAGCGGACGACTTTCGCGACCAGGGAAGGGTTGGCCTGAAAGACCGACGGCATCGCTGCGAAGACTGGAAAGGCGTTCCCGGGCAGCGCGAAGACTGACAAGTCTTGCGGCATGACCGACATCGTTGTCCGCTGAGAGGAAAGATTTCCCACGACCGGCGGCGCGACGACATGGCCCGTGACGCCGACTTGCGGCGAGTGGATGACGCTCTGAGCCAGGGCTTGATAAGCTCCCGCTGAGAAGGACCACGCGATCTGCAGCGCCGCCAACAATGCGGCGATATGTTTCTTTGAGGACATCGCCTCAATGGTACACGCCGGACGAAATCGGCGCATGGGCCGGAGGGGAAAAAAAGTCGGGCCAGAAGGCCTAGGGTGCTGGTCGGCTTTAGAGTTAGCTGCGGGGCGCGACGATGAGGCCAATTCTTGACTAAAAGAGTCAGGAATGGTATACTGCGAACATGGCCAATCAGGATCTCAAGGAAATAGCCGATCGGGAGTATAAGTACGGTTTTGAGTCGGCTATCGAGGCCGACCAGGTGCCCCGCGGCCTCAATGAGGACATCGTCCGGCTGATCTCCAAGAAAAAGAACGAACCCGCTTTCATGCTCGCCTGGCGGCTTAAGGCCTACAAGCATTGGCTGGGGATGACCGAGCCGACTTGGGCGCACGTCCATTACCCGAAGATCGACTACAACAACATCATCTATTATTCGGCTCCCAAGCCCAAGAAGAAGCTGGGGTCGATGGACGAGGTCGACCCCGAGATTCGGGCCACGTTCGACAAGCTGGGCATTCCTCTCGATGAGCAGAAGATGCTCTCCAACGTGGCAGTCGACGCAGTCTTCGACTCCGTGTCGGTCGCGACCACGTTTAAAAAGACATTGGGCGAAGCCGGGGTCATCTTCTGCTCGTTCTCAGAAGCCGTGCTCGAGCATCCCGCGCTGCTTGAAAAATACCTTGGTTCTGTCGTTCCATACACGGACAATTATTTCGCGACGCTCAACTCCGCCGTTTTCTCCGACGGATCCTTTTGCTACATCCCCAAGGGCGTCAAATGTCCGATGGAATTGTCGACCTACTTCCGGATCAACGCCAAGGACACGGGGCAATTCGAAAGAACTTTGATCGTCGCTGAAGAGGGCGCCAGCGTCAGTTATCTTGAGGGCTGTACGGCGCCGATGCGCGATGAAAATCAACTGCACGCCGCCGTCGTCGAGCTCGTGGCCATGGACGACGCCTCGATTAAGTATTCGACTATCCAAAACTGGTACCCGGGCGATAAGAACGGCAAGGGCGGCATCTACAATTTCGTGACCAAGCGCGGCAAATGCGCCGGCGCGCGCTCGAAGATCTCCTGGACGCAAGTCGAAACGGGATCGGCCATCACATGGAAGTATCCGTCCTGCATTCTGTTGGGGGACAATTCCGTGGGGGAATTTTACTCCGTGGCCTTGGCCAACCATTATCAACAGGCCGACACCGGCACCAAGATGATCCACATCGGCAAGAACACCAAGTCCACGATCATCTCCAAAGGCATCTCGGCCGGACATGGGCAGAACGCCTACCGCGGCCAGGTCAAGATAGCCAAGTCGGCGACGGGCGCTCGCAACTACTCTCAATGCGACAGCCTGCTCCTGGGCGACAAGTGCGGCGCGCACACCTTCCCGTACCTCGAGGTCAAGAACACCTCCGCCACCCTTGAGCACGAGGCGTCCACGTCCAAGATCGGCGAGGACCAGCTTTTTTACCTGCGCCAGCGAGGACTGTCCACCGAGGACGCCGTCGGCATGATCGTCAACGGATTCTGCAAGCAGGTTTTCAACGAACTCCCGCTCGAGTTCGCCGTCGAGGCGCACAAACTCATGAACATTTCCTTGGAAGGGAGCGTAGGCTGATGCTGAAGATAAAGAACCTGCACGCGAAAGTCGCCGACAAGATCATCTTAAAGGGGCTGAACCTCGAGGTGAAGCCCGGGGAAGTGCACGCGATCATGGGCCCCAATGGCTCGGGCAAGAGCACGCTCTCCTATGTCTTGGCCGGCCGCGACGGCTATCAGGTGACCGAGGGAACCGCCGAATATCTAGGCAAGAACCTGCTGACGATGGCGCCCGAGGAGCGGGCGCGCGAGGGCGTGTTCCTCGCCTTCCAATATCCCGTCGAGATCCCCGGCGTCTCCAACAAGTATTTTCTTAAGGCCGCCTACAACGCCTTGCGCAAGCACCGCGGCGAGCCCGAGATGGACGCGGGCGCCTTCCTCAAGTTCATCAAGGAGAAGGCCAAGATGGTGGAGATGGATCCCTCTTTCCTTAATCGCTCCGTCAATGAGGGCTTCTCGGGCGGGGAAAAGAAACGAAACGAAATCTTGCAAATGGCCGTGCTTGAGCCGAAATTGGCGCTTCTTGACGAGACGGACTCAGGTCTCGACATCGATGCGCTCAAGATCGTGGCCAACGGCATCAACAAACTTCGCTCTCCTCAACGCGCCGTCGTTCTGGTCACGCATTACCAGCGCCTTTTGGATTACATCGTGCCGGACTACGTCCACGTCCTTTCCGGCGGCCGGATCGTCAAGTCCGGCGGCAAGGAGCTCGCCCTTCAGCTTGAGAAGGAGGGCTACGGCTGGATCGAGGACGCGGGGAAGGTGGCCGCGTGAGCGTGACGCTGACCGTCGCCCCCGCGCTCAAGGCCCGCTTGACCCAGGCTCAGGCGGCTTTGCCCTCGGGCGGGCCCCAATGGCTTGAAACGGTCCGGACCGCCGCAATAGCTTCTTTTGAGGCGCAGGGCGCGCCGACGGCTCGGCGCGGGGATTGGCGCTTTACACCGACGGCGCCGCTTCTCGAGTCCGCATTCGCGCCCGCCGAGCGCCCCGAGCGCCGCGGCGCGGCGGCCGGCAAGGCGTTGTGCCCTCTCGCCTTTCATCAGATCGTGCTCGAGAACGGCCGCGTCTCGCGCGAGCGTTCGATCCTGTCGGACTTGCCCAAGGGCGTAAGCGTGCAGTCCATGGCCGAGGCGTTGGGCGACTCATCGCAGGCCCTGCGTCCCTTTCTCGAGCGTCTTCCCGAGGGCCTGCCTCTGGCGGCTTTGGCCGCTGGTCTGTTTCGCGACGGAGTGTTTATCCGCGTCGGTCGGGGCGTCCGTCTTGACCGCCCGATTCACATCGTCGAAGCTTCCGCCCCCGACGCGTCCCGCGGGCCGGCGATGGCGCATCTACGCTCCCTGGTCGTGCTCGAGCCAGGCGCCCAGGCCGAGATCGTCGAGGAGTCGTTGGGCGAGCCCGGCGCGGCGTTCTGGACCAACGCCCTGTGCGACGTCGAGTTGGGCGAAAACTCCGCCCTCAAGCACTACCGTCTGCAGCGCGAGGCCGCTTCCGGCGTGCGCACCGCGGCGACTTTAGTCCGCGTTGGGTGCCGTGCGCGTTACGAGTCCCACGTCTTCACGCTGGGCGGCGCCCTGATCCGCGAGGATATGCGCGTGACGATCGCCGGCGAGGGCGCCGATTGCGTTCTCAACGGGCTGTCGCTGCTGCACGGCGACGAGATCGCCGACCATCACACGATCGTCGTTCACGAGGCCGTGGGTGGCACGACGCGCGAGCTGTACAAGGCCGTTCTCGATGAGAAGTCGCGTTTCGTCTTCGACGGGCTCATCGAGGTGCGACCCGGCGCGCAGAAAACTGACGCGCAGGTCTACAACCGCAATCTATTGCTCTGCGAGGACGCCTCGGTCAACACCAACCCCGAGTTCAAAATCCTGGCCGACGACGTGTCCTGCAAGCACGGCGGCGCCATCGGCCAGCTCTCGCCCGAGGCGCTGTTCTATCTGCGCTCGCGCGGCGTGGACTCCGACGAGGCCCGCCGCCTATTAGTCTATGCTTTTGGCTCGGAAATGGTCGAGCGCGTGAAGCTCGAGGCGCTGCGCCTTGCTCTTGAGAGCGCTCTGCGCGCGCGCATGCCGGAAGCCGGGGAGGCCCTCTTATGAAGCGACTCGATCCAGCCAAGCTTCGCGTCGATTTCCCGATCCTCAAACGGCTCGTGCACGGCAAGCCCCTGGCCTATCTCGACAACGCGGCCACCACGCAGAAGCCGCGGCAGGTGATCCAATCCCTCGTCGACTTCTACGAGAAACACAACGCCAACGTCCACCGCGGCGTGCACACTTTGTCCGAAGAGTCGACGAACATGGCGGAGGCGGTGCGCGCGAAGCTGGCGGCGTTCGTCGGCGCGCCGAAGCCGGAGACATTAATATTTACTCGGAACGCGACCGAATCTTTGAATCTGGTGGCGCACGCCTGGGGTCGAAAGTTCTTGAAGGCAGGCGACATCGTGCTGTCCACCGAGATGGAACACCACTCGAACATCGTTCCGTGGCAATTGCTCGCCGCTGAGCGAGGCGTCGTCGTTAAATACGTTCCGATCGAGCCCGATGGGACGCTCGATTTGGAGAAAGTTAAAAAACTTCTCTCCGAGGCTCCTAAGCTTTTTACTTTTACGGCACTCTCAAACGCGATAGGAACGGTCAATCCTGTCGCCGAGCTCATCCGCCTAGGTAAGAGCGCCGGCGCGGTCGTATCCGTTGACGCCTGCCAATGGGCGCCACACCGCCCGATAGATCTTAAGGCCTGGGGCGCGGACTTCGTTTCTTTTTCCGCCCACAAGATGCTGGGCCCGACTGGCATAGGCGTGCTGTGGGGCCGCGAGGAGCTGCTCGAGGCGATGGATCCTTTCCTAGGCGGCGGAGACATGATCTCGCGTGTCACGCTCGAGAAATCGACGTGGAACGCGCTGCCTTACAAATTCGAGGCGGGCACGCCCAACTTCGCCGACCAGGTCGCCTTCGGTCCCGCGCTCGATTATTTGACGGCGGTCGGGCTCGACGCGATCAGCGCGCATGAGCACGCTCTCGCTGACAAGACCCGGGCTTTGCTCGAGGCCGAGGGGATGATGGTGCTCGGGCCCAAGGATCCGGCTCAGCGCTCGGGCGTGGTTTCGTTCAACGTCCCCGGTCTCCATCCGCACGACGTGGGGACCGCCTTTGACCTCGAGGGCGTCGCCGTTCGCGTTGGCCATCACTGCTGCCAGCCGCTGATGCATAAGCTCCAGTGCGGCGGAACCGCGCGGGCCAGCTTTTACCTTTATAACGACGAGTCCGACGTCGAGGCGTTCGCGCGCGCGCTCAAGCGCACGATCGATTTTTTTAGGGTCAAGCCGAAAGCGGGGGTGCGCAATGGAAGGCGATTCGGAGCTGCAAGATCTTTACCGCGAGGTGCTGCTCGACTACTTCCGCTCCTCCGCGCGGAAGGGCAAGCTCGATCCGGCGGACCTGCGCGCCCGCGGCATCAACCCGGTGTGCGGCGACGAGCTCGAGATCACGGCCGAGCTCAAGGACGGCCAGGTCAGCAAGCTCCGCTACGCCGGCCATGGCTGCGTGATCAGCCAGGCGTCGGCGGCGATGATGGCGGAGGCCCTGGAGGGCGCTTCGATCGCCAAGGCCAAGGAGCTCGTGGGCGCTTTTAAGCGGCTCATGCTGGAAAACGCGCCCGTCTCCGGCTTGCCGCCGGAGCTCGAGCAGCTGGCCAGCCTCGAGGGCGTTCGGAAATTTCCCCTGCGCGTGAAATGCGCCACGTTGGGCTGGAACACCGTGATGCAGGGCTTTGAGGCGAACGCCTCAGGAGCGAAGTCATGACCGCGACCGACACCGCCGCAACTTTCAAGCAGGTCGGCGCGGCCCTTCAGCCCGTCGTCGATCCGGAGATTCACATCAGCATCGTCGATCTCGGGCTCGTGTACGGCGCGGAATTCGGGACTTCGCCCAAGGGTCCCTCCGTCAAGGTGCGCATGACCCTGACCTCCCCGGCCTGCCCCTACGGGCCTATGCTGCTGGCCTCGGTGCACACGGCACTGACTAAATTGCCGGGCATCAAGGACGTGGACGTGGATCTGACCTTCGTGCCGGCCTGGGATCCGCGCACGATGGCGACCGAAGACGCGAAGGAGCAGTTGGGGCTGTACTGAGGGGCTTATGAAGATAACAAGCTCCATCGAGTACGCCACGCGTCTGATGGTGACTCTGGCGCGCGAGCACGGCAAGGCGCCGTATCCGGCGGAGCGCCTGGCCGGCGCCGAAAATATCCCGGCCGACTACGTCAGCCAACTGCTCGTCAAGCTACGGCGCGCCGGGCTGGTCCTCAGCCATCGCGGCAGCACCGGCGGCTACGTGCTCTCGCGCCGCCCCGAGGAGATCACGCTGGGTCAGGTGGCTCGCGCGGTGGACGGAGACGTCTTTGAGGACGTCTGCGAAAAATACGACGGGGGTGCCAAGGACTGCCATCATCAGGACCGCTGCGCCATCTCGCCGGTGTGGCGCCGTCTGGGAGAATTGATCACGGGTTACTTCGAGAGCGTGACGTTGGCCGCCATCCTCGCGGAAAAAGGCGGGACTTGCGGTGCCGCACCTGCCTGGCTCGATAAGATATCATCCGGGAAGTGAGGGGGAATTTTTATGACCACTTATGAGCGCGTTGAGAAAGTTCTCGAGAAGATCCGGCCCTACATCCAATCCGACGGCGGCGATATCTCGCTGGTGTCGGTCGACGAGGCCAACGGCATCGTGAAGGTCAGCCTGCACGGCGCCTGCGGCACGTGCCCGAGCTCGACGGCCACCTTGAAAGGCGGCGTGGAGCGCATGGTGCGCCAGGAAATCCCCGAGATCAAGGAAGTCGTCTCGGTTTGACGCCGTGTCCAAGCGCGTCGAGCTGCACTGCCATTCGATCTATTCCGACGGGACGCTGACCCCCGCCGAGCTCGTGGCGCGCGCGGTCAAAAACGGCGTCGATACCCTCGTCCTCACTGACCACGATAGCGTTTCCGGCGCCGCCGACCTTTTCGCGGCGGGAGCCGCCGAGAATCTACAGGTGCGTCTAGGCATCGAGATCAACTGCGCTGGAGAAGGCCTGGCCGACCGAGTCCATGTCCTCGGCTACGGGTTTCGTCCCGATTCGCCTGGATTCGCCGAGCGCTTAAGCGAGTTTCGCGAGCGCCGGACCATCCGAGCCAAGCGCATCGTGGAAAATTTGCGCGCCCTGGGCATAGGCATCGATTTCGACTTGGTGCGCGCGGGCGCGCATGAGACCATCGGCCGGCCTCACGTGGCCGACGCGCTGCGGCGTCTGGGCGTGGTGAAAAGCCGCAAGGAAGCCTTCGAACGGTTCCTTATCAAGGGCAAGCCCGGCTACGTAGACTCGATGGGGCCGAGCCCGGCCGAGGCCATCGCGCTGATCCGCGACGCGGGCGGCACGGCCTGTCTCGCCCATCCTCAAACGGCCGGCAAGGAAAACGATCTCGAGGAGCTGGTTCGCGCGGGCCTCCAGGGCGTGGAAGTCCTCTATGCGGGCCACACGCCAACCCAAGTCCGGAACTACGGCCATTGGGCTCTCAGCCGCGGCTTATTGGCCTGCGGCGGATCAGATTTTCACGGGCCGGGAACGGGCCGGGAAGAGCGCTTGGGGATCGAATACGACGACGCGGGCTACGCGGCCGTCATGGAGAAGGTGGACAAGTGCTAGTCATCGCTCACCGAGGCGCCAGCGGCCACGCACCCGAGAACACGATAGCCTCCTTCCGGCGCGCGCTCGATATGGGGGCAAAGGCCATCGAGCTCGACGTGCACCAGACCCTCGATCATCAGCTGGTCGTGGCCCACGACGACGATCTCAAGCGGTGCGGCCGCGACAAGCGCCGTCTTAAAAGCCTGCATTGGGAAGAAGCCGCCGGCGTCGACGTGGGATCCTGGTTCGATAAGCGCTTCCTCGCCGAGCGCCTGCCGCGCTTGGAGGACGTCTATGACCTTCTGCCGCGTTCAGTCGAGCTGCACGTCGAGATCAAACACGGTTCGCGGGTCTATCCCGGCATCGAGGAACGGGTCGTGGACTTAATCCACAAGCGCGGGGTTGGGGAGCGCACGGTGGTGTCAAGTTTCGATCACGTGGCTCTCTATTCGGTGCGTTCCCTTGACGAGAACCTGCGCATCGGTTATCTTCTCGGTCTCACGACGTTGAAGACCGCTTTTGTCGAGATGAAGGAGCTGGCCGCCGAAAGCCTCAACTTGAGCATCCGACAGACTTTAGCGCGCACGGTCAAAGCCGCCCGCGAACGCGGCCTCAAAATTCTCGTCTACACAGTGAACACGCCCATGGATCGCGACCGTTTGGCCGCCCTTGGAGTCGACGGCGTTTTCTCGAACTATCCGGAGCTCGATCTATGGCGATAAAGAC
Organism: Elusimicrobiota bacterium; assembly: GCA_043783505.1. Classification (GTDB taxonomy): domain Bacteria; phylum Elusimicrobiota; class Elusimicrobia; order UBA1565; family UBA9628; genus GWA2-66-18. The sequence goes on along the minus strand of JAYVZL010000081.1, from coordinate 7,919 downwards.
GCATCCGCCGGCGCCCACTCCCGCAGAGCTCGAGGCCGAGGCCGAGCGTTTGGCCGAGAAGGGTTTGGCCGCCCTCGGCTATCGCGACGCCGAGCTTGAGCGCGCCGCGCTCTTGACCTGGAAGATCAACCGCCTCAAGAAGGAAAAGCGCGCGGTCATCCCGGCCCACGTCTACCAGCGGCCGGAAATATTGCTGGGAGTGGCCGATTTCATCGGCGACTCCTATAAGCTCGCCAAGCAGGGCGCGCAGTCCGACGCGGAGCGCATCGTGTTCTGCGGCGTGCGCTTCATGGCCGAGACGGCGAAGATCCTCAGTCCCGATAAGGAAGTCCTGCTTCCGGCGGCCGAAGCCGGCTGCTCCTTGTCCGAGTCGATCACCCCCGCCGATGTCCGGGCCCTTAAAAAGAAGCATCCGGGCGCGCCCGTGGCCGTTTACATCAACACGACCGCCGCGGTGAAGGCCGAATGCGACGTGGTCGTGACCTCGGCCAACGCGCCCAAGATACTGCGCAAGCTGTTCGCCGAGCACCCGAAGGTCATCTTCGCGCCCGACGCGATGATGGGCAAGAATCTCGCCAAGGATCTGGGCAAGACGCTGGGCACGGAGCTGGTGATCTGGGACGGCTCGTGCATCGTCCATGACAATTTCGACTCGGCGTCGGTGGAGTTCTACCGCAAGATGTATCCAGGCGTGAAGATCCTCGCGCACTTCGAATGCTCTCCGGGCCTGACCTCGGTCGTCGACTACGTCGGCGGCACCGGCGACATGATGAAGTGGGTCGACGACCACAAAGCCGACTCTTACATGCTCATCACCGAGTGCGGCCTGGGCGACCTGGCGCGCACGACGTTTCCCGACAAGGTGTTCGTGCCCATGTGCCGCCTGTGCCCGCACATGAAGGCCACGACATTGGAGCGCGTGCTGTCCGCGCTCGAGCGCCCGACCGCTTCGCAGCGCATCGAAGTCCCCGCCGACGTCGCCGCGCGCGCCCGCCGGCCCATCGAGAGGATGTTCGAGCTCGCCGAGGATAAATCCTCCTCATGAGTTCTTGGGTGTCCTGGACGCCGGAGGCGTTCGCTCTTGCCAAAGCGCAGGGCAAGCCGATTCTGGCCGCGATCGGTGCTTTGCCGCCGCCGGCTTTGTCCGAGGCCGAAGGCGAGATCTCGCGCCGCTTCGTGGCGGTGCTCGTCGATCCCGAGACGCGTCCCGACGCGGCCGCTCGCATCGGCCGCCATCGCGCCCTGATCATGGATTGCGAGGGCACGCGCCGCGCGGTCTTGCCGCTGCCTTCGTCCGACTCGGGGCCTACGCTGGTACGGATGGCGATTGCGGCGTCTTTGCCTTTGCCGTCGGAAGTCCCGACTGATGCGGCTTGGACGGGAGCGGTGAGGGAGACTCCGCTGGACGCGGCGCCCGACGAGGCGATGGTTTCCTCGGTCTTCGCCGAGATAAGCGGATACGGGCCGCAGGCGGACCTAGGGCTAATCGAAGTCCTACTCCATTGCGTGGGAGAACGCGGCGACGTCAAAGCCGGAGAGTCTTTGAACCGCGCGTTGGAGTTCGCAGTGGAAACCAACGCGGGGCTCCAACTGTCGCGGCAGGCGCGCTGGACATATCTTCTGTGGGACGCGCACGCGTTGACCGGGTCGGCGCGCTGGCGCGAGGCCGCGGCCGCGGCCAGCGACTATCTTTTGACCGAGCTGTTCGACGCGAAGGTCGGCGCTTTCCGTCGCGCTCCGGCGCCGCAAGATCCCGTCTATCCGGCCGACGGCAACGCTCAGGCGGCGATGGCGCTGCTGCGCGCGCGCGCCTTCGGCCATCCGGGGGCCGGGGAGGCGGCTCAGAAGGCCCTGGATTTCCTGCAGTCGCGCCTGCACGATCCTCTCCTGGGGCTGCTGCACGCGCGCGGCGGCGAAGGCGAGTACGTGTGCGGCCTGCTCGGCGACGCGGCTTGGACGGCGCTGGCCTTCACCGACGGCTTTCTCGCTACCGGGGTCAAGGCCAATCGCGAGTTCGCCGACGCCATGCTGCGATTTCTTTTTCAGGAGCTTTGGGAGCGCGAGACGGGAGGATTTCTCGACCGCGTGACGCGCGCCGACGATCCGGCCGTCCTGCGCGAGCCTCATATCGATCCGGCTCTCAACGCCTTAGCGCTCGAGGCTTGCCGCCGTCTTCACCATCTCAAGGGCAACCACAACTACCGGCGCTGGCTCGAATGGGGCCTGCGCGGGGCGTGGACCGCGTCGGACGGCTCCGCGCGCGCCCTAGCACCCCTGGCGCGAGTCGCCGATCTTCACGCGCGGGGGCGCATGGATTTCGAGCTGGTCGGCCGTCCGGGAGAGGCGAAGGCCGAGGCTCTTCTTGCCGCCGTGCACCGGCTCTATCTGCCGCGCAAGGTGATCTCCTTCGTCGATCCCGACGATCAGGACTACATCATGGCGCATCGCCTGGAGGCGCAGACGTACCCGCGTTTGTTCGCCTGCGGCTTGGACTTGCGCCGGATAGCCGATGCCGCGGCGCCGTCGGACGTGCCCGCTTTGGCGGCTGCGCTCAAGGGGACGCCCAAGTGAGCGAGCCGAAAGTATTTGCCGAGGGCTTCTCGGACGACGTCGATTGGCGCAAGGCCGCCGTGCAGGCTGCGCGCGAGGCTCGCCGGCGCCTAGGCCCGGTGCCCTGCGACTTAGCGCTTGTCTTCGCGGCCGAGACTTGGGACGACTTCGATCCCTCCGCCTTGTCGGGCATACTGGCCAAGGAACTCGCGCCTTTGCGCGTTCTCGGCTGCAACGCGAGCGGCGTCATCTCCGGCCGGCGAGAGGTGGAGTTGGCCCCGGCGATCTCGATCTTAGCCATGCGCTTGCCCGGCGTTCGGGTTCAGCCTTTCGCGCTCTCTTCGGCTGAGCTCGTAAAGTTCGAGAATGGCGCAGCACTGGTGGCCGAGCTCGATCTGTATCCGAACGAATCGCCCAAGTTCCTGATCCTAGGCGATCCGACGACTGCCGATCCCGAGAAAGTGGCGGTCCTGTTCAACGAGGCTTACCCCGGCGCGCCTTTGATCGGCGGGATGGCCAGCGGCATCCTCCTGCGCCGCCCGTCCTGGATGCTGGTGGGATCTTCGGTCTTGACGGAGGGCATGGCGGGCGTGGCGCTCACCGGAGCGATCGAGCTCTCGACCGTCGTGGCGCAGGGCTGCCGGCCGATCGGCGAGCCGCTGATCGTGACCAAGGCCGAGGGCAATGTGCTCCACGAGCTCGGCGGGCGAAATCCTCTCGAAGTCCTGCGCGAGGTCCTCTCGCGCTGCTCGCCCGAGGACCAGAGCCTGGCGCGCAGCTCGCTTTTCGCGGGCATGGTGATGAACGAGCAGCGCGCGGGCTTTGCGCGCGGCGACTTCGTCATCCGCAACCTGATCGGCTACGACCACGCCTCGGGCTCACTGGTGCTGGGCGCGCACCTGCGCCGCGGCCAGACGCTCCAGTTCCAACTGCGCGACGCGCACACCTCCGACCAGGACTTCTCCATGTTGCTTTCGGCCCTGCCCAAGGCCGACGCCGCGCCGCGAGGCGCCCTGCTATTTTCCTGCTGCGGCCGCGGCCGCGGCCTGTACGGCGAGCCCGACCACGACGCGACCTTGGTCCAAAACCTGCGCGGCCCCGTGCCGATGGCCGGCTTCTTCGCCAACGGCGAGTTCGGTCCCGTGGACGGGCGCAACTTCATCCACGGCTACACGTCGAGCTTGGTCCTCATCAAGTAAGCGCGTTCACATGCCGTCCCTTCCAAAGACACCCGAGATCCGCGAGTTTTGGCGCATCTTTCGGCATGCTCGCGGGATCGAACACGACGACTACGACGTCGTCGCCTTCGGCGACGGCGCGGACATGGCCGACAAGCTGGCCGAGCTCGTGGTCTCCGGCCCCAAGCGCGCGACCGCCGGGCTGTTCCGCTATTTCACCGAGGGCGGGGAAGCCATGCCGCGTCTTGGAGAGCATGTCGTTCTTATCGATGGGAAAGGTGCGCCTCGCTGTGTGTGGCAAACGACTGATGTCGCGGTAAAACCATTGTGTAAAGTCGACGCTCAATTCGCCTGGGACGAGGGCGAAGGGGACCGCACGCTGGCGAGCTGGCTCGAGGGTCATCGTCGCTACTTCGCGATGGAAGCCGCGCGGGATAAATTTTATTTCAGCGACGACCTCGAGACCGTCTGCGAGCGGTTCCGGGTCGTGTGGCCACCGGAGATCGCGGATTAGACTTTCGCGCGTTATGCCCAGCGCGCTTATTCTCTGTCGTTGACGACAGTTGAGCTTGTAAATAGAGCGGATAAGTCCGTTTAGCGTACCGCGTCGCGAAGCGACGCAAGGCGAGGAGCTAGAAGTTCCTGCGTTTCGGCGGTGGGCCAGACGACCTTAGCGTCGAGATCGGCTTCGAAGGCGTAGGGCACGGCGTTGACGCCCTCTTGGAAGGTCACGCGGTAGCCGCGTTCGCTGGTGCGCTCCACGCTCCAGCTCGGACGAGAGCCGGGAAGGTCGAGTTCTCCGCCCAGGCGCTCGCTCAGCGACATCTCGTCTCCGGGCAGCTTCCACTGATGGACGAGAAGCACGGCCTCTTGCGAGCGGTCGTCCTCGCTTAGCACCGGTCCGCCTTTGGAGAAAGAGCGGCCATTGTCGGCGAACACGGCGGGAGCGGGTTGCGCGAGAGCGGCGAGATCGGCGAGTTCCGCGCGCGCGTGGCAGCGCGCGCGCGCCATCTCAAGACCCGCGGCGCAAACGAGGATGGCCGCGTAGGGCGCCGCTTTTTTCCATCGTCCGGTCCGCGGGAGGGAAACCGCCTTGGGCGCCGAGTCCTCGGCGGCCTCCTTCTCGCGGACCGAAATCGAATGAACTGGAATCTCAGGATACTTCGTGGGGCTCGCCGCGGCGACCGGCGCGGTTTTCTTCGCCGCGACCACCGATCGGCCGCGCTCGAGCGACGCCTTGAGGTTTGAGACCTGCGTGCGCAAACGCGCGATGGCCTCTTCGCGTTCGAGGAGAAGCTTCTGAGAGGTCTGCGTCGCCTCCTGAAGGGCGTCCGCACTCTTGCGCATGATCTGCACATGAAGGCGCGAGAGCTCGTCTATCGATCGTTCGGTGTCAATCATGAGCGGCATCAAAAGTGTAGCCGCGTTCCGTTAAGAACTTATGTCATGCCCAAGACGGGCGTCGCGCCGCTTTTTGGTATTATCGCGGCATGAACGCCCGATTCTCCGTGCCCAAGCCCGTCAACGAACCCGTCCTCAGCTACGCTCCCGGAAGCCCGGAGCGCGCCAAATTCTTCGCGCGCCTGCACGAGATGAAGGCAAAGAAGGCGGATGTTCCCCTCGTCATCGGCGGAGAGGAGGTCCGCACCGGCAAGAAGATCGAGCTGCGCTCCCCGTACGATCACGCCCAGATCTTGGGCAAAGCTCACGAAGGCGGCCCCGCCGAGACGAAGAAAGCGATCGCGGCCGCGCTCAAGGCCCGCAAGGAATGGTCGCGTATGCCCCATCAGGCCCGCGCGGCGATCTTCCTCAAGGCGGCCGATCTCCTGGCCGGCGACTGGCGCTGGACGATCAACGCGGCGACGATGCTGTGCCAGTCGAAGAACCTCTATCAGGCCGAGATCGACTCCGCCTGCGAGCTCATCGACTTCCTGCGCTTCAACGCGCACTACGCCGAGCGCATCCATTCCGAGCAGCCGGAGAGCTCGCGCGGGATGTGGAACCGTCTCGAGTACCGCCCGCTCGAGGGCTTCATCTACGCCGTCACCCCGTTCAACTTCACGGCGATCGCGGGCAACCTGCCGGCCGCGCCCGCCCTCATGGGCAACACCGTGGTCTGGAAGCCGGCGTCCTCGACTCTTTACACGGCCCACTTCTTGATGAAGCTGTTCGAGGCGGCGGGCCTGCCTCCGGGCGTGATCAACATGGTCACCGGTCCCGCGGCGCAGATATCGGAGACGGTGTTCGCCCATCCGGAGCTCGCCGGCGTGCATTTCACCGGCAGCACGAGCGTGTTCCACTCGATGTGGAAGACAGTCGGCGCCAACATCGCCAACTACAAGACCTATCCGCGCCTGGTGGGCGAGACCGGGGGCAAGGATTTCGTGCTGGTGCACGAGTCCGCCGACGCCGACGCGGTCGCGACCGCTCTGGTGCGCGGCGCCTTCGAGTATCAGGGCCAGAAGTGCTCGGCCGCCTCGCGCGCGTACGTTCCGGCGAGCCTGTGGCCGAAAGTCCGCAAGACGATGCGGGATATGCTCGCCACCGTCGAAGTCGGCACGCCCGAGGACCCGGGCAATTTCGTTAACGCGGTGATCGACCGCCGCGCCTTCGACGGGATCACGCGCTATATCGATTCAGCCAAGAAGATCAAAGGCAACAAGATCGCTTTCGGCGGAACCTACGACGACTCCAAAGGCTTCTTCATCACCCCCACCGTCATCGAGTCCTCCGATCCCAAGAGCCTGACCATGTGCGAGGAGATCTTCGGCCCCGTCCTGACCGTCTACGTCTATCCGGAAAAGAAGTGGAAGGAGACCTTGGCTTTGGTTGATTCGACTTCGCCTTATGCCCTGACCGGCGCAGTGTTCGCGCGCGACCGGCGCGTGATCCTCGAGGCCGAGCGCGCACTCGAGAACGCCGCCGGCAACTTCTACATCAACGACAAGCCCACCGGGGCGGTCGTCGGCCAGCAGCCCTTCGGCGGCGCCCGCGCCTCGGGCACCAACGACAAGGCGGGCTCTTACTTAAATCTTTTGCGCTGGGTCTCTCCGCGGACCATCAAGGAGACCTTCGAGCCGCCGCGCGACTACCGGTATCCGTTTCTCGGCCGCGATGGGTGACGAAGCTCCTGCGAAATAGTCTTTTGTTGTCTCTTGCGGTTTGCGTCTGTTCGTATGCCCAAGAGCTATCGGTTCCGAGCTACCGCGCCGATCAAACAGACTTCGATGCGCTTCAGGATGGGATATCTTCAGCCTTATCGGTTGAGAAAGATTTATTTGCGCACGGTGTTGGCAGTACGGGCATAGTGCTGTATGACTCAGAAAATCTTTTTATCTATTCCCGGCATAATGACCTTTCCTTGCCTAAGCGGGGCGCTTGGCGGGAATACACCATCTATCAAATCCCTCACAATTCCGCGGTCAGCGAAAGAGCCATGGCTCGCTGCGCCGGCGGGGAGGATTTTGTCTGGGAAATCTTGTCCGGAAAAGTTCCAGCGCCGTACTTTACGTGCTCACCCTGGACGATTCAGAAAGAAATACAGCGCCGCCGCCGAAGCATCTATGATACTCGCGAAAGCTACCTAGCCACAGTCGTCCATGAATATGGGCATGTCTATATGAGCCAGGAGCTCTGGCAAATACCAATCGTGCAGAAAATGATCCCCCGGGTCCAGAGCCTTCAGTCGCGAGCATCTCGCGAAAGTATTCTTATGGAGGCCTACGCGATTTGGTGCGAACTGCAGGCCTCGAAGAAACTTTTTCCCAGCCATTACGGAAAACTTAAAAACATGTATGTTCCCGGAGACGATGAACGGCATAATCTCGGCTTAAAGGTGGCGCGAGATCTAATGGATGAGGCGCATCCGGCCGCCGTTTCCCCAACGATTCTTCAGCTTCTGCAGACAACGGAAATCAACCGACTTTTCAGATAGTGGCGCCGTTTAGGCGATCTCCGACTTGCCCACAGGAAGTGTCCCAACTAGCGTTGACGCTAGTTGGCCCCCGGGAAACTGTGAATATCTTTATGCGCTTCGGCTCCCCTCGGACGATCAAGGAAACCTTCGAACCGCCGCGCGACTGCCGGTATCGGTTTCTCGGTCGCGACGGGAAGGCCGTGCCGTGAGCGGTCGCCCACCGTTGGACGTTTAAAGCTTTTCGAGTTTCTTGACGAGTTCGGGATCGCCGAGAA
>JAYVZL010000080.1:0-6271 GCA_043783505.1 Elusimicrobiota bacterium | reverse complement strand
CTTGACCGGCGGCCTGTTCGGCACCGCGGTCGCCACCATGGGTATGCTCGGAACGGCGGCGTACATCCTCGCGATGGACACCTTCGGCCCGATCACCGACAACGCAGGCGGCATCGTGGAGATGTCCCACCAGCCCGAGGAGATCCGCAAGAAAACGGATCGCCTCGACGCGGTCGGCAACACCACTAAGGCGCTCACCAAGGGCTACGCGATCGGCTCGGCAGCGCTCGCGGCGTTCCTGCTCTTCTCCGCGTATCTCGACGAGATCTTCAACTACACCGGCATCCGCATCGGCGTGGACCTGTCCAAGCCCGAGGTGTTCGTCGGCGCGATGATGGGCGGTATGCTCGTGTTCCTGTTCTCGGCCCTGGCGATCCGCGCGGTCGGCACTTGCGCGCAGACCGTCATCACCGAGGTCCGCCGCCAGTTCAAGGAGCGCCCCGGCATCATGAAGGGCACCGAGGATCCCGATTACGGGCAGTGCGTGGACATCGTGACCTTGGGCGCGCTCAAGGCCATGGTCGCTCCCGGCATCCTTGCCGTCAGCGCGCCGATCGTCGTCGGCCTGCTCATGCGCGGCTTCATCTCCGAGACGCAGAAGACCATAGCGGCCGAGACGGTGGCGGCCTTCCTGATGGTCGGCACGATCACGGGCATCCTCATGGCTCTGTTCTTCAACAACGCCGGCGGCGCCTGGGACAATGCCAAGAAATACATCGAGATGGGCACGCATGGCGGCAAGAAGTCGGACGCGCACAAGGCCGCCGTCGTGGGCGACACCGTGGGCGACCCCTTCAAGGACACCGCGGGACCCTCGCTGCACGTCTTGATCAAGCTTCTGGCCACGATCACCCTCGTTCTCGCCCCCCTCTTCATCTAAGGGACGGCAAACGAGATTATGCCGCCCGGCTCGAAAGAGCCGGGCGGCATTTTTACCGACAATTTACTGGTATATGCACAATCGGTCGCTTATACTACGTCAACGTTTATGAATCTATTTTCTATCGCGGCCATCAGTTTTTTTTTGCTGATCCCATCACTAGGTATGGCTCAAACGACGGACACGGGGTTCGTTCGCCGGCTCGGTGAATTGCCTGCCGTGCCCCACCCGGCCGATCCATTCGTCAATATTCTCGCTTATGGCGGCAAGGACGCCTGGCAATACGGTTTTCAATCCGACGGCGCGATGAACGACCAGCAGTGGACGGCCGCCTACACGCGGCTCGGCCACTTGGGCGGCTACGCCATGATGAGCCTCGGAGGATGGGATCAGGGCGTGGGCCGATCCATCCATATTCGCGCGGCGCAAACCATGGGCCGCTTCACCGCGGGAAGCCTGACTTTCCTGCCCACGGCGGCCCAAGCGTCCCTCGTTCGCGGGTACTATCGCGATCCGCTCGCGTTGGGCATGAAGGGCTGGCTGCATGATGTAGAACTCCCGATGGGAACGCACGGAGGGACGGGGAATACGCGTCTGCGCATTCTCAACCCTAATTCCGGCATGCGCGCCGCTCCCTCTCAGGATTTCGATATCTCCACCGCCACCGGCGGGCTGGCGGGCTTCCGGATAACATTCTCGTTTCTTGGAGGAACGTACCTGCCTTATGGAGGATGGGTCCGCTTAGTCGGCGGCGGCGATATGACCAACGGCTGGGCCGTGGTCTTAGACAGCGTCTACTTAGTCGACAGCGCCGTGAAATTCATGACGTGGCGCAACGGCCTTGCCTCGACGGTCAGCTCCCAGCGCCTGCCCTATCCGGAGACGAAGGAACGCTGGCTTCCGGTCACGGTGACGGGTCAGAATGTAAGCGGCGCTTTGCAGGTCAGCGTCGCTTACGCGAGCGCGACCGTGGGTGCCGGCACGGTGCTGCGTCCCAATAACGCGGCCTCGGATCTCGTTCTATTCGGCCCCATCGGCGGACAGGCCGATCGCTCGATCGACGTGGACGATCTATCGATCTCCGCCGGCGACGGCAGCATCCTGGCGCGCTATGATTTCGAGTCCGGCCAAGCGCCGCCTTCGACGGCCTCCTTCGTCTCCGACCGCGGCGGGCGGGGACATAATATGACGTCTTCAAGCGGAACCATATTTTGGCCCACGACGGGGATCGATCCGACTTATGCTTCATGGCTCGTGGATGAAGTCCTGGCGGCGCGGATCGGACTGCCCGGGCCGATGTTCATGACGAACTGGCTGATGAGCAATACCCCGGGCCGCGTGGCGACTTGGAGGCGGGCGGGGATTACGATCGGAAGTACGGAAGGATACTGGGTAGACCCGACGCTTGCCGCCGACCAATCGATCGTGACCGTCTTGGCCGGCAAGGCCGCCAATCCGAGCCGATGGGCCGCCGCCGATGGATCGCTCTGGAATTCGCTTTGGGTGGGCAATGAAAAGGGGCCGAACCTCGTCCCGACTCCCTCCGATTACAAAAGCCTGATCACGCTGTGGGCCTTGATGGGCAACCGCTGGTTCCCCGTCTTTACGCCTATGTCCAACGGCCATATGGGCGCGCTCAATGGGACTTTGACCGCCAATCAGATGGCTGTCGCCAACGCGGACGCGCTTCAGGCGATGTGCACCGCCGCCTCGTGGCTGCAGCCCGACGCGGCCGCTCTCTCCGCCAGCACGCTCGATGAATTGGTCCTTGGAGACGCCCGGTTTGGAACCGGCTCGGTGTTCGTGTCGCGGCGCGGAGACGGCCGGTATTGGTTTGCCGGCGTGCTGCCGGCCGGGACCAAGCAGGCCACCGTGACGCTTCCCTCGGCGACGGGTGCCATTAAGAATCTCGCGACCGGGCAGACCTTGCCCGTTTCAAACGGCGCCTTCACCGTCACCCTATCCACGACCGCCGAACCGTGGAGTTTCACCCCGGGTGCGGTGTTCGTCCCTCCCCAGCCGCCGGCCGCCCCCCGCGGCTTGAGATTGCTCTAACCGTCGCCGTGTCCCGCGATTGGCGGCGCCGCGATCGCTCTCTTGACATTAGCGAATAATCCACCTATAATTACCAAAGGATAATAATTATCAAATAGGAGGAATACCATGAACGCCAATATAGCTCTCAATGAGTCATCTCGGACCAAGGTTCTCGGCCTTCTGGATCAGGTTTTAGCCGATGAATACGTGCTCTACACCAAGACCCGCAACTTCCATTGGAACGTCACGGGAATGCACTTCAGCGCGCTGCATAAGTTCTTCGAGGAGCAGTACCAAATCCTCGACGCCGCCGTCGACGAGATCGCCGAGCGCTCTCGGACCTTGGGCGGCCGCGCCATGGGCTCCCTCAAGGAGTTCTTGGCCAAGACCCGCCTTAAGGAAGCGGTCTCGCGCGTGCCGAAGGAAGAGGGCATGCTGGCCGAGCTCCTCAAGGACCACGAGGCGGTGATCCGCTCGCTGCGCGAGGACGTCGACGAGTGCGATCGCGCGGGCGACCTGGGCACGGCCGACTTCCTCACCGGATTGATGGAACGTCATGAAAAGATGGCCTGGATGCTGCGGAGTTTCGTATCCTGAGATGATGAAGAATCGCGACGAGGTCCGATCCCTCTTCAAGATGAAGAAGGTCCCCCTCACCCACCAGCGCCTGGCCGTTTACGAGGAGCTGTCGGGGCGGCACGACCATCCCAGCGCCGAATTGCTGCATGAATCTTTGAAAAAAGCATACCCGAGCCTATCGCTGTCGACGGTGTACAAGACCCTGCAAACCTTGCACACGATGGGGATGGTCGCGCGCGTGTACTCGCCCACGGCGCAGGCCCGCTACGATGCCATCGTCGACACTCATCATCACGCGGTGTGCGCGTCCTGCGGAAGGATCGAGGATCTCTTCGATCCGCGGCTCGACAAGCTCCCCGCGCCCAAGACGTCGGGCTTCGTCTCTTCCGGGCATTCTGTTCACTTTCACGGCCTTTGCGCCAAGTGCGCCAAGTCCGCGGCTCAAAAGACGCGCTAAAAATAGGAGGACTCACCCATGGCCGATACACTCGTTCAGAAGGACGCCCCGGACTTCAAAGCCCAGGCGCTGGTCGCCAAAGGCTTCAAGGAGATTCAGCTGGCCGACTACAAAGGCAAGTGGGTGGCGCTGTTCTTCTATCCGCTCGACTTCACCTTCGTCTGCCCCACCGAGATCGTCGCGTTCTCGGATCATTACGCCGAGTTCAAGAAGCTGGGCTGCGAAGTGCTGGGCTGCTCCGTCGACAGCCAGTTCTCGCACCTGGCTTGGACGAACCTGCCGCGCAAAGAAGGCGGCCTGGGAGAGATCAAATATCCGCTCTTGGCCGACATCACCAAAAGCATCGCCCGGTCCTACGGCGTGCTGGTCAACGACGCCGTCGCCCTGCGCGGACTGTTCCTGATCAACCCCAAGGGCAAGATCGCCTACTCCGTGGTTCATGATCTAGCCGTGGGCCGCTCGGTCGACGAGACCTTGCGCGTGCTCAAGGCCTTCCAGCAGGTCGAGAAGACCGGCGAGGTCTGCCCCGCCAACTGGAACGAAGGCAAGAAGACGATGAAGGCCGATCCGGTCAAGTCCAAGGAGTACTTCGCGGCGGTCTAAGCCGCCACGTACCAGCGCCACCCCCCGGCCGAACCCCGGCCGGGGGTCTTTTTTCATCACAAAACCGTCGCAAAACTGCTAGGATGACGCGCAATATTAAGGAGACCCAATGCAGACCGCGCCCAACCCTCTGATCAATCTGGCTCCCATTGTCGCGATCTTCGTCATTTTCTACTTTCTGCTCATCCGGCCCCAGCAGAAGCAGCAGAAGGACAATGAGCTCATGCTAAAGAATCTCAAGTCCGGGGACAAGATTTTGACCGCGGGCGGCCTTTACGGCACCATCACCGGCTTCAAGGGCGATGACCTCGAAGTCCAATTTTCTCAAACCGTAAAGCTCACCGTGGCCCGCTCGGCCGTCGCCCGCCTCATCGTCGCCGAATCCGTCGGAAAACTCGCCACCACCATCTGACAAGGACCGATAAAATGACCAAGACACAAACGAAGTGGCTCGGCCTGCTGGCCCTCGTCGTCGGCGCGCTCTTTCTCCTCTATCCCTCGATCAACTGGTACCAGCTCGATGCGGGCGAGCGCGCCAAGCTCGAGATGCTGCGCGAACGCCCGAAATGGCTCGTCAACCTAGGCCTCGACCTCAAGGGCGGCACGCACATGGTCATGGAGCTCGAGGTCGACAAACTCGATGCGAAGACCCCCCTTAGAGAGGCCATGCAGCAGGCCATCGAGATCATCCGCAACCGCATCGACCAGTTCGGCGTGGCCGAGCCGCTGATCGTGCAGCAGGGCGCGCGCTGGATCGTCGTGCAGCTTCCCGGAGTGACCGACTCCCAGCACGCCAAGGAGCTGGTGGGCAAGACCGCGCAGCTCGAGTTCCGCATGGTCGACGACTCCGAGAAGTCGCGAACGGCGATGAACAAGATACTCGAGCTGGGAACCCCCTTCAACGGAGTCGTTCCTTCGACTTCCGCGGCTAAGCTCGTCCCCGAAGGCCTGGCTCTGTTCAAGGGCAAGGACAGCGCCATGTACCTGCTCTCCAAGGAAATTCCCTTGACCGGCGCCACCCTCGACACGGCTAAAGTCGAAACCGGCGGCGAGTACGGCATGCCGGTCGTAGCCTTCAAGTTCAAACCCGAGGCCGCGGGCAAGTTCGCAGCACTTACCGGCGCCAACGTCGGCAAGCACATGGCCATCGTCCTCGATGAGACGGTGTTTTCCGCCCCCCTAATGAAAGGTCGCATCAACGGCGGCTCCGGCATCATCGAAGGACAGTTCACCTCCGACGACGCCAAGTCCCTGGCGATCGTCCTGCGCGCCGGCGCCTTGCCCGCGCCCGTCAAGGTCATCGAAGAGCGCGTCGTGGGCCCCACGGTCGGCGAAGACTCCATCCGCGACGGCTTCCGCTCGAGCGCGATCGGCTTCGGCTTGGTCGTGCTGTTCATGCTGATCTACTACCGCGCCTCGGGCTTCGTGGCGATCATCGCGTTGGGAATGAACCTCTTGCTCCTGTTAGCGGTGATGGCTTATCTTAAATCGACGCTGACCCTGCCTGGGATGGCGGGCATCATCTTATCGCTGGCCATGGCCGTCGACGCGAACGTGCTGATCTTCGAGCGCATTCGCGAGGAGCTGCGCATGGGCAAACCGGTCAAGATGGCATTGTCAGTCGGCTACGACCGCGCCTTCTCGGCCATTCTCGACTCGCACGTGACCTCGCTGATCTCATCGGCGTTCCTGTTTCAATTCGGCACCGGCCCGAT
>JAYVZL010000079.1:0-6314 GCA_043783505.1 Elusimicrobiota bacterium | reverse complement strand
CGCTTTTGAAGCGGAACGCCTTTTCGAAGCGGCCCAGTTCTTCTCCAGGAGTTGGCCCAGGCGCCGCCGCGCCGCTTTGCGATCTTTATCGATAAATTTGGGAATGGCGACGCCTTTGAGAGGACGTCCCGTGCGATACACCCAGAAACCATGTTCTTTGGTCATGCCCATGCCGCTAGGATAACCCACGATACCCGGCTTTACAAGGTCTTTTGGACTACGGCTTAAACATCAGACGGGTGTTGAGCGTGGGGGAGTCAATCACGGCACGAACCGCAGCCTCGAACCGTGATCCCCGGAAGAAACTGTCAAAATCATCTCCCTTGCTCCGCTGTGCCTGATCGGTGAGAGCCTGAAAATGGTAGACAAAATATTCATGGGACGTCCTTGCAGCCGGATAATCCATGGGCCCGAAGTATCGGCTCAGGCAAAGCCAGTCTGATTTCAGAGGCTCCGCTTCCGTCCCGCCGCAGCGAGCGAGCAACGCCAGATAATGCTCCTTCAATACCGGACTGACATCGCTGAGCGTCATTGAATCGAGGGCCCTGGAGCCTTTGGTCTTGATCATGAGGACATCATCGAGCGCATGATAGAGTTCATGAATCAATGGGTCAAAATCAAGATTTCCACTGTTCTCGTCTCGACCGATGGCGATAATATTGCTCACGCTGTCATATTGACCGAATACGGGACCCTCTCCATGATCTAACGACCGGCGATCGACGGCCTTGAATCGTAAGCCGGGCTCCCCGCTCTGCGGCCGTCCTATGGCAAGCAGAAGAAGGCCGCGGCGCAAGGGAAATGCTTCAAGCTTTTCTCGAATCTTGGCCGCCTCGTCAGCGGAAATAATTCGAGTGCTCACCAATTCGAGATCGACACGGTCCATGATGATGTCGACTGGGACTTTATCGGCTCCAGCAGACACCGCGGGAGATATCTTGGGCTCGGGAGGCACCCGTCTCTCCACGGCCGGAGCCAGACGTTTTAGTTCATCCATCGCCGAGCCACGTTCCTGAGCCGAAGCGCAGACAGCGGTATATCCCACAATGAAAAACGCAAAGAGCGAGCTCATGTCGTTAGTGTGACTCGCGATACACGATTTTACAAGGGATAAATACAACTGACGGGATGCGGACCCGAGCTTCTGCGACGGACTCATCCACACTATTCACAGCCTCAACTGTCGTCCACGACAGTAGATATGCTCCCAGTGGATAACCGGCAAAACGAAAAAAGCGTTAGATTCGCGCGCCGATCGTTTTCGGCTCGAACAGGATCAGCGTGCGGCGCAGCTCGCCGTCCTCCTCGAGGTGGACGGCCTTGACGTGGCAAGGCTCGGAGCGGAACATCGTGTCCGCTTCCACGGGCTGGTTGGGGCGGTCAAGCGCCACGCCGACCAAGCGCAGGACGTCCTGCTGCTGGCTGTCGATGACGTCGAGCAGGTGCAGCTTGCCCTCGCTGGCCACGGTGCCGGTGATCGGGAAATTGGTGTAGAGGACGGTGTTGTCCTCGTCGACGACGATCGCGCGGTGGTGCTTGGAGACCGCGGCTTTCAAGATCGACTCCCACCAGCGCGCCTCGGCCACGCCGCGCTGTTTTTCCTTGACCATCGAATTGGCGATCTCCGCCTTAACCTTCGATAGAAAGATGTTGATGGCGCCGGCCAATTCGCCGATCTCATCGTTGCGGCCGGTGAACTTAAGCTCCAGATGTTTAAAAGAGATCGACTCGATGGCGTCGCGCAGGTTGAGGATCGGGTTGAGCACGAAGTGGTATAGGAAAAAATACAGGGGGATGCCCAGAAGAAGCAGGACGCCGATCGCGCCCACCGCGTACTTGTTCATGGCCTTGTTGATGACCTTGACTACGCCCTCGCGGCTGACCTGGAGATTAAGGATGCCAAGAACCTCGCCACGCAGCGCTAATGGAATGGCGATGTCGTAGAGGGGCATGTTCGGCACCGGACGCACGATCGGAATCTTCGCCTGCCAGGCCTGCTCGATGGAGTCCGTGGGCAGGCTCACCTGCTTGGCGAAATCATCGAAGCTCTTGGTCATCATCGACGGGTCCTTAAACCACCGGACCTCGCCGTATTTGTTGAGGTAGAGCAATGCCGCGACCCGGTCGTCCTTGGCGAAGCGGCTGACGGTGTCGAGTTCGGGCATCGAGATCACGCCCTGGTTGCGCGAGAGGCCCTCGATTAAAGACGGCGCGTAGAGGCGCACCATGTCGATGGACTCCTGCTTGAGCTTCTCGTCGAAGGTCCACTTGAATAGGTTGTAGTAGAAGATCCCCCCCAGGCACATGACGTAGACCCCGATGCCCGTGAACCATAGAAACCATTTCGCGGAGAGCTTCATTATTGCCCCGCGCCGTAGAGCTTCTCGATCTTTTCCAAGCCCGCGACGGCGTCCGAATTGCTCGGGTCCAGCTGCTTGGCGTGCATCCACTTCTCGCGAGCCTGATCGTAGTTGCTCTTTTGATAGTAGATGATGCCTTCGAGGTACGCCTGTTGAGAGGCCTGTTTGTTGCTCTCCGTGGTCGATCCCGGCGGCTGGCCGGCGGGTTGACCGCCCGCCGGTCCGCCCTTGGCTTCCTCTTCCTTCTTGGCGGCCGCCGCTGCCTGCTCCTCATCGGCCTTCTGCTTTTTGGCGTCCTCCTCCTTCTGTTTGACGGCTTCCACCGCGAGCTTCCTGGCGGACTCCTCGCGGCGCATCTGCTCCTTGGCTCGGGCAATGAGCTGCTCCGCGGCCTTGGGGTCATACCCATACTCGACAGCGTGCTTCCACTCGGCGATCGCCTTATCGTAGGAGCGCGCCTCATAGAAGCGGCGGCCTTCGGCGACGCGCTGGTTGGCGACCTCGGCTCGGATCTCGGCCTGCAGCTTCTGCGCCTTCAAGTTGCCTGGGCCCGCCTCCAAAACCGCGTCGAGCATCTTCAACGCCTCTAAGACTAAGCCCTGGCTATAGAGATTGAGCGCGGCCTGAAGCTTCTCGGTGGCGTCCTGATCGCGCGCCTCGGCCTCGACCTTGGCGATTTCAGCCGTCAAGCGCGGATAACGGGGATTGAGCACGAGTGCTGCGTACCACTGGTCCAAGGCCTCGCGCAGACGATGCTGGCGATAGGCTTGGCTCCCTTTGCGGTAATGGTCGTCGGCCATTTCCACGCGCACCTTCTTAAGCCAGTAGTAGGCTTTTAGATTGATGGGAGACAGCTTGTAGCACTCCTCCCAGCGCTGCGCGGCTTCGACGAGCCGACCTTGGCGATAAAGAGCCATGCCTTCTTCAAAGCGCTCCTCGAGCAGTCTTTTCTCGGAGACCCGCGGCTTCGTCGAGCCCTTAAGGTCGATGCTGGCGCGATTGAGGATCGCGGCGTCCTGGTAAGACGGATCGATCTTGAGAATCTTGCTCGTGAGATCGTTGGCGGCCTCGTAGTTTCCGGCCTGATACAGGCCGAAGGCGTTGTCGTAGACGCTGCGCAGCGTCTTGCGCGTCACGCGCGCCTTCTCGAGCTGGATCGTGTAGATGTATTTTTTCTTGTCGTCCTCCGAGGAGATCGTCCCCAAATTAAGCTTGGACATGTCCAGGAAGATGGAGTCGGTCTCGTGGACCTGCAGGGAGTCGGCGGCGCGCGCGCCGCGCGCGCCGGGCAGGAGCAGGACGGCAAGCAGGAGAGAGCGTTTCAAAACCCGAGTCCTCCTTGGATGAGGCTCTTCATCATCGGCGCCAGCATCATGATGAACACCGTCGGAAAGATGAAGATAAATAGCGGGATGAGCATCTTCGTGGAGGCCTGCGCGGCCAGCTTCTCCGCCTTGTTGAGGCGGCGAAAGCGCATGTCGGCGGCGTAGTTGCGCAGCAACTCGACTAAGCTCGTGCCGAGCTCGTCGGACTGGATGATGAGCCCCACGAAGGAACGGATCTCGGCCACGCCGGTGCGCATCGCCAGACGCTTGAGCGCGTCACGGCGGGTGTAGCCGAGCTGGACTTCATTGATCATCTTCTGTAGTTCGTTCTCGAGCTCGGTGCGCTGCGTCATCGTGACGTTCTTGAGGATGCGCTCGATGGCCGCCATGTAATCGAGGCCGGCCTCGATGGTCAAGGCCATCAAGTCGACCATAGTCGGGAAATTGCGCATGATGTCCGCCTGACGAGCGCGGATGCGGGCCTTGAAGATGGAGTCGGGGATGAAGAAGCCGACCAAGCCGAAGGCCGCCATGACCGGCTCGTCGGTCAGCACGTAGATGCCGACGCAGAAGCCGGCGGCGAGCAGCTCCTTGAGATGCAGCATCTCCAGGGGCGTGGGCTTCTGCGGACGCCCCATCATCATGTGCACCTCCTCGAGCTTGACGTCGAGGTGGAAGGTCCGCAGCAGGAAAAGGTCCAGCTTCTCAAGAAGCGTTCCGTGGGCGTTCAAGCTCGAGAACGCCGAGCTCGTGCCGACTTCCTTCTTGGCGAGCCGGGAAAGATCGGTCTCGTCGGCTTCCGCCGGCGGCGCCAGCAGACGGCTCAACGCGGTATAAAAGGCGACGGAGCCCAGCACTCCGACCGCGAGCAAAAGATAGTGCATCGATGATTGAATGGGCGGCATATTAGACGTTGATGTCCCCGAGCTTATTGACGATCTTCATGCCGATGGCCATCCAGACGGTGCAGAAGAGGAGAGTCATCACGCCCAGACCGCTGAAATAGAACTCCTTCATCGGGCCGGGTTGGAAGGCGAACATGATCACGAGCATGATCCAAGGCATGATGCCGACGACGATCGCCTGGATGCGCTGCTGGGCGGTCATCGCGGCGGTCTTCTCCGCGAGCTTGGATTCCTCGCGGATGTTCTCGACGATGCGGTCGAAGATCTTGGTCAGGTTTCCGCCGACTGAGCGCTGAATGATGACGGCCTTGATCATGTAGGACAGCAGGCGGCTTTGCACCCGCTCCTCCACGCCCTCGAGCGCGCGCTCCAGGCTCGTGCCCAGGCCGTAGTTCTGCAGGCACAGGCCGAACTCCTCCGAGATCGGCGGCAGGCAGTCCGCTCGGACCAGTTCGAGGGTCTTGACGAGATCCATGCCCGACTTCAGGCCGTTGGACATCATGATCATCGTGTCCATCAGCTGGGCCTCGCACTGCAGGCCGCGGCGGAAGCGGATGTTGCGCAGCAGCCAGCCCGGCAAGGTCAAGCCCGCGTAGATCCCGAAGCCGGCGAAAATGAGGAAGCCGAAAATGTCGAAGGTCAGGAGCCCGAACAGGAAGCCGAGCCCGACCGGAACGCCGACCAGATAATGGATCTTGATGACGACGAATTGGCGATCATACTCGTGCGCCCACTCCTTGGACTTGGCCTTGTAGCGCTCGACGCCCTCCGCGATCTTCGACTCGTTCAGCGAGCCGATGAAGTAGCCGCCGAAGAACATGCAGGCGATGCCCATGAGGAAGAAGAGCAGCGCCGCCGCCTTCGCCCCCCCGTCGGGCTGCGACGGCGGAGAGTAGCCCCGCGGGTCCGACTGGAGCACGTCGAACGACGCGTTGCTCAGCGCCGAGATTCCGATCACCGCGTCGCGGTAGCGGTCGGTGTTGCCGTTGATCAAGCCGTCCATCACGGAATCCATCTGCTTGTTGATCAGGTCGAAATCCGCGAGCACCGCGCGGCCGCGGCCTCCGAGCGAGTTGCCCAGGCGCGCCCGAACCAGCCGGTCGAGCGACATCTGAAAGCGGATGCGGTTGTCCTCGTAGTCGCGCACGAGGCTCCCCGGCGGCGTGAACTGGCCGCCGAACGGGTCCGGCGGAAAGCTCTTGCGCACCAGCTCGAAGAACTCGTACAGGACCGAGACGGGAGCCTGCCACAGCTGCGCCTCGTTGAGGATGCCCTCATCGGGATCCTGCCAAACCGGGCGCTTGAGCATCGGGTCGAGCGTCGTCTCCACCCACTTCGGAACCTGCAGGCCGGGGTCGCGGTCCTTCTTGAAATAGTGGTAGAAGATCTGGACCGTGGTCTCGGCGCCGTCCTTCTTGCCGCGAATGAACTCGCCCTGGTCGCGCGTGAACACCTGCGCCGCGGACGGAGCCGCGGCGGCCGATGCGAGCAAGACGGCGAGGAGCGCTCGGCGCATCAATGTGAGGCGCCTCCTTCTTTCGTCTGCGTGGCGATGGCCTCGGCGTCGTCCGGGACCGGGATGCCGGCCTTGATCATCTCGTCGATCGCGTTCGGCAGGCCCTTCTTCTTCTTGGTGCGCTCGCTCCAGAAGGCCTCGGGCGGGACGGGCAGTCCCTTGAGCTTGATCTCGTCGTAGCAGTGCGGGACGTAGTCCATTGCGGTGA